>SKGQ01000121.1 GCA_007117515.1 Ectothiorhodospiraceae bacterium
CGCTCACCCTGACATGGTATCCGGACGCATTGGCGGTGGATGGTCCGGAGTCTTCGCGTCGCCAGGATTACGTTGCCGCAACGGTGAAGATAGCCGCTGGATGGGATATCGGGTCGGCTATCGGCACGGCAGATACACGATTGGTGCTGGCCGGCTCCGTGGGGCGGGCGTTCAATCGGCCGGAAAATACACGCATGGGGATTCCGCAAAGCGGTGACGCGGACGGAATGGCCTGGCAGGTCGGGGCTGACCTGGCCGAGATTTTTCCGCGCCATACCGTGGGGGTCGTCTTCGGTCAGGCTGATGCCGGATGGCTCATCTCCAATGATTACCGCCAGAACGATTCGCTGGCCGAGATTCGCTGGAGCTGGCAGGTCACCGACCCACTGCGACTGCAGTTCCGCGCGCGCTGGCGGGAGGAACAGGAGTTGCTCAGTGGCGCCGACCGCGCCCAGCGTGACCGCGACATCCGGCTGCGCGCTACCTGGGCATTCTGACCGGGCTCACGGACGCTTCGCCGGCAGTATCCACTGCGCGGCGCCGTTTTCAGACCGGAGCTCGCGAGCTGACCCGGCCGATCCCGCGCAGCAAGCGGCCGAGGATGTCGGTGGCACTGATCAATCTGGGGGCCTCGTTCCACAGCAGAATGACGTCCTCACCGATGATGGTGTCGCCCAGGCAGGCAGGACGTACCCGAAACTGCGGCAGAAGTTCGCCGAGGAGCCGGTTTCCGTCTCGAACGACGATGGGGTGATGACAGTGGCGCAGGGGCTGGAAGGTTTCAGGGTCCAGCAAGGCGTCCCGGATGAAATCCCCGGTCCGCAGGACCATTCGTGGTTCTCCGTCAGGATCCACCAGCACCGTCCAGCTCTTGCCCGAACCGCTGATTTGTTTGAGGAACGGATCGTGACGTGACGGCCGGATGCGGGGGAAGCTTGGCAGGCCGTCGTCGAAGGGAAGCTCGATGATGCTGTCAGGTGGAATCTCTTCGCCCTCGTCCGACAGCCGTACGTCATCGATTTCCAGGAAATTGCACGCGCCCCGGCCCTCCACCGTCGTGATCTCGGTATCCTCCGCCTCCATGTGCAGCTTGAGCAATCGCTGCAGGTCATGCTCCGGGAAATAACGCATTTCCTCACCGCCCAGCCAGCGGTCCAGTACCCAGGCCGTGGGGCGGGCCACCGGCCAGATCAGGAACTGGTAGAAACGCAGGACCGGATAGAGAAAGAAGGCAACACGCATGGCGTGGCGGGAGAAATAGGACTGGGGAATGATCTCCGCGAACACGGTGATGACCACCGTCGAAAACAGGAAGGCCGCCACACCTCCCATCACCGACCCCGAGAGCAGGGCCAGCAAAACGTTCACCCCCACGTTGCCCCACAGGATCGTGACCAGCGTGAAATTGGAATCCGCCCGCATCTGCAGCACGCGTTCGGCACCCGGATTGCCTTTCCGCGCCTCCACAGCCAGTTCCAGCTTGCTGCGCGAGAACAGCCCCAGATTGAGACCGGAAAGTATGGCCGACTGGGAGAGGCAGAGGAGCACTCCCAGCCAGGTAATCATGCTCATGGCGAATCGGCCTCCCTGTTCCCGGGGATGCCTGTCCTCGGGGTGGTGAGCTCGGCAATCAGCTCATCGCGAAGCCGGCAGATCGCCTTGTCCTGGGAGTGGTCGGCCCGGTCCTCGCTGACCGCCCATTGTGGCGCATCGCGTGCCTGTAGCAGCGGCCGGGGCAGCCCCTTGCGAAACAGGTCGCCGGCATCCGCCGGCCTGGCTGCTGGAGCAACGCCCTGCTGGCTGGCATGCCCGCGGTGCTGCAACTGGGCGATGAGTTGCAGGTTGCGCATGCCGATCAGACGCAGAACGGATTCGTTGAGCATCAGTGTTTCCAGGCCCCGGGCGAAGCGGTCCATGGCCACGCGCAGCCGCTGTCGTCCGGCCAGGCCGGCGCCGATCAGGCCCCCGGTCAGCGCGCCCAGACCGAGCGAGGCGCCACCGGCGGCAATGTCGACGGTGCCACCGGCCACCAGCCCGGACATTACCGGCCCCACCGATTTGATGCCGTAGTAACGCAGCGTACCGGCCGAGAGTGGATCACTCTGCCAACGGCCGTCGGTCACGTCCTCGTGCAATGCCCCGCCGAGGATCTCTGTGTTGTAACTGAAAGCGGCGAGAATCCGCGCGATGATCCGTTGTTCGCGTTCGCGGGCATCTGCTGCCAGCGCCTCCCGTCCGGCGTGCATGGCTGCGGTATCGTCGGCATCGGCCTGATGCCTGGCCGCGGCGAGCCCGATCAGGCCCTCAGCCAGCGCCTCGCAGGCGGCATTCAGGCGCCAGTCGGTCTCGCGGGAACGGATGCGGATCAACTCATCCAGCGCAGCTTCGGCAGCCGGGAATACCGCGGCCAGGCTGCGGTAAAGACGCCGCTCGGACTCCCAGTCGTAGACCACCGCATCAAAGGCTACGGTGACCGCATGACCCTGGGCGCGCAGCGCATCGCGCCAGGCTGCCTCGCGACTGTCGGCGGTGGATGTGAAATTGAGTAACGGCAGAAGCGGGCGCCCGGTGCGCGACAGAATGAACAGCTCGTCGAGGTACTTCTCCAGCACCGGCTCGCGGGCGTCGATGACGAACAGGCAGGCATCACAGTCCAGTGCCTGACGCAGCACTCGCAGCTCCTGTTCCGAAACCTGCTGCAGTGCCGGTTCATCGAGCAGGGCGCGCAGGCGCCGGGTGTGGTCATGACGCGACTCGCCGCTGTCGGTCAGGCGGTCGAGCAGCGGGTCGGTCTGTTCCAGCCCGGGGGAATCGAAGAAGGTGATGCGCAGCGTATCGGTCTCGATCAGCGGCAGTGGCTGGATCTGGCGGGTGGTGGAGGGCGAGGCCGAGACTTCGCCGAAATCGGACAGCCGCCCCAGCGTGCGCAGCAACGATGTCTTGCCGACGTTTGTATGGCCGGCCAGCAGGATATTCAGCTCCGTGAACGACGATGGCGTGCGTTCGCGGTGGCTCATGCCGAAGCACCTCCATCATGGGCCCCGGCTCCGCGCAGGATCGCCTGCAGCTGATCCCGGTCCAGCCTGCCCAGGGCCGCGTCATCGGCCACCAGATGGGCCAGGGCCCCGGCGCGAGAGGCGAGTTGCCACCAGTCAGCCGTGCGCTGCGGGATATCGCCGTCGCGTTGACGGAAGGCCTCCTGTTCGCCGATAAGCAGCAGCGTCGGCAGCCCTGCCGCCTGAATCAGGCCGCGCAGCCGATCGGCGCTGCCGCGATCAGGGCTCCGCAGCAGCGATACCAGGATGACCAGAAACGCCGGTCGCGGCGACAGTCCGCGCAGGCCCTGCTCCGCCTGGCGAACCTCCTGCCGGGTCCGGAGATGCCCCAGTGCCAGGCAGTGTGATCCACAGAAGGCGGGCGGCCAGCTGCCGGCCTGGTCCAGTTCCAGTGCGATCAACGCAAAGTTCGAGCCGGCGCCGAAGCGTCTTGGTGCCTCGCTGCCCGCGGCCAACGGTAGATCTGACGGGGCGTCACCACGACGATCCAGCTCTCCGGCTGCGCGGCGAAGTTCCAGCAACATGCGCTGGTAGTGGGGCAGGGCGGCGTCAAGCTCCAGACCCTTGACCGCGCGGCCCAGGACAAAGCGGGTCGTGCCGGCCAGAAACAGGCGCGGCAAAAGTCCGTAGACGAAGATCGCGCCGAACAGGAACCAGCCCCAGGTGCTGCGAGCAGCGGCCCCAACATCACTGATCCCCTGCCGCGTCTGCTCCAGCACCAGCGGGTCCGGGACCGGGAAGCCGAGCAGGCCGGGAAGCCAGCCCAGAGCCAGCAGCAGGGCGAGGATCGGTTCGGCGTCGAACAGCGTGCTGCCCCAGACGAAATCGTATTGCGAGAGCGTCAGGATCAGGAAGCAGGCGATCAGCGCGCTCAGGGCGTAGGCACCCCACAGCAGGTGCGAGTAGAGCATGAGCAGGCGCAGGCCGACTGACTGCTGGGCAGCCATGGCCCTCGCGCCACGGGCGACTGCCTGCCGATCCTCGGTGGTGCCACCATGCAGGCGCAGCAGGCCGGCCAGGACCGGCATCAGGAGGAGTCCGGCGAGGCCGCCAGTGCCAGATTGCCCGTCCGCGTATCGACGTCGGAACTGCAGAACGACCAGCAGCACCAGCGCGAACAAGGGTGGCCCAAGCAGGAGGAGCAGCATCAACAGGGCCTCGACCTGCCGGGTGTCGCCGGTGCCAAGCGCTGAACCGGCGGCACCGAAACCGAGCAGGGCACCGAGCAGGGCGATGCCAATGGCAAACAGCCGCAGCCCCTGAAGCAGGCGATCGACCAGTTCGCGCAGTCTGTCCGCCGAGGGATGCGCAGAGGCCAGGGCGAGCAGACGACTTTCCGTTGTGGTCCTGTGGCTGGCAATCTCGCGAAGCCGGTCCGGCTCGTCGGCAACGGACTCACCCTGGGGGTGATGGCGCAGGGATTCGGCAAGCAGCAGTTGACGCAGTCGTGTCATGCAGGGGTGATAACGGAAGCGGTTCACGACTGCAAGGACCGATGCTTGCGTCGACCTTATGGTCACCATAAGGTAAAAAGGTTATGTCGCTCGCGTCCCTTGATCGACAGACAGTTCGCCTGCTCCGGTTATCCAGCCGTGGTGAGCAGCGTTTGGCTCTCGTTTGACGGTCCTGCGAATCCAGCAACCAGGAGGTCAATAGACGCGCATGTCGACGCTGCAAGCCGGAGCCATGTTTCGAAAACTGCTTGTGGTCGGCGGCGCAGACCGCTGCCGTGCCCCGATCACTGCAGCCCTGCTCACCGACAGGCTTCCCGATGACGGCGAGTTTGTTGTCAGTACCGCCGGTATCGGTACCCAGGACCAGTCCCCGGCCGACCCTGAGGCGCTTGCGCTGATGCGCGACCGGGGCCTGACCCTGAATGGGCAGGAGCAACCGACGCTGACGCTGGAACTGGGCCAGGCGCATGATCTGATTTTCGTCATGGAGAAGGGGCAGAAGCTCTGGGTCGAACGGCGTATTCCCCAGTTGCGTGGCCGGATCTACACGCTTGGTCACTGGTCGAACCTGGTGGTCAGTAATCCTGTCGGCAAGGACCATGAGGCTTATCTGGAAGTGGTGGGGCAGATTGAGCAGGCGGTCGATGACTGGGTGCAACGCCTTGTTTGAGCGCCTTGAGGTCTTGTGACTGATCAGGTTCGGACCGTCGTATTCCCGGTGGCGGGCCATGGCACTCACTTCCTGCCTGTCACCAAGGCCAGCCCGAAAGTCATGCTGCCGGTGCTGGACAAGCCGCTGATCCAGTATGCAGTGGAAGAGGCGGTGGCATCCGGCGCCGAGAACCTGATCTTTGTGACCGGGCGCACCAGTCGCGCAGTAGCGGATCATTTCGATCGCGCTATCGAACTGGAGCACCGCCTGGTGCAGGCGGAGAAACAGGATCTGCTCAACGTCACCCGGGGCACGACCCCTGCCCATGTTCGCTGCCTTTTCGTTCGCCAGCCGCGTCCGCTGGGCCTTGGTCATGCGGTGCTTTGCGCACGCGCGGCGATCGGCGGTGAACCGTTCGCCGTGGTGCTGGCCGACGATCTGATCGCCGGCTCCGGCGGCCGACCGGCCCTGGCGCAGCTTATGGACGCCTTCAGCTGGAATCACGCCTCGGTGATTGGCGTGCAGCGCGTTCCCGCTGACAGGACCAGCCTTTACGGGATTGTCAGTGTTCTCGCGGGCGACGGCCGTTTGCACAGCATTGATGCGATAGTTGAAAAACCTCACCCGTCGATGGCGCCGTCACAACTTGCCGTGATTGGCCGGTACGTCTTTACCCCGGCAATCCTCGATGCGCTGGAGAAAACCCCGGTGGGTACGGACGACCAGATCCAGCTCACCGACGCCATCGCGCGACTGCTGCATTCCGAAGGGGTCTACGCCTACGAGTACGACGGGGAACGCTTCGACTGCGGCACCCTGCTGGGTTATCTGCAGGCGACGGTGGCCTATGCCCTGCGCCGGCCGGATCTTCGACGCGAGACCCGCGCTCATCTCAGTGAGTTGCTGGCATCGGGACGGCTGGGTCCGACGTCAGGCGATCGCTGATCGCTGCCGGTCCCGGTGTTGTTGTGCAATGCCATGCCGGCCAGTAACGCCATGAGCCAGATCACCATGGCCCGGCTGTACGGATGGCCCACCTGCAGCTCGAACAGCACGGCGAACGCGGTCAGGGCCGCGCAGAGCGTGAGGATCGTGCGACTGGGTGCGGGCGGACCGTGGCCGGCGATGGTTTCTGCGTGGTTTCTCGGCAGGGGCACCAGGGGGCGGATCAACAATGCGCAGATCGCCATGAACAGGCCGAAGCCGAGCAGCCCCAGCCCCAGCAGGAACTCCACATACAGGTTGTGGTATTGGGGTTGCCGCCAGCCCACGTCCAGTTGGGCCTGGGCGTCGGTTACTACCTTGGCGCCGATACCCCAGCCCAGAATCGGCCGCTGGGTGAAGGCGCGCATGGCCTCGGTCCACATGTTCAGGCGCACACCCAGCGAAGGGTTGCTGCGATAGACCCCTTCCCGGTCCAGCATCACAAGCGCCGCAACCGTATCGGGGCCCCCACCCATGCGGCGCTCCAGACGTTCGCCACCGTCGATCTGCACCAGGGCCCCGAGACTGATGGCCAGCAGGCAGAGTGCGGCAATGCCGGAGCGCAGTCCCTGTCGTTGTCGGAGCGATATGCCGAGGTGCCAGCCCAGATAGACCAGGGAGAGCGCGGCGGCCGCGATCCAGGTGGCACGGGTCTGGGTGCCATACAGCACGATGGCGAAGGCCAGCGCGGCGAGGAACCAGGGCAGGGCGCGCAGGGCGCGGCCGACATTCGTGTGTCGCCGGTCAGCGAGCCGGCGCAGGAACAGCACCACGCAACCAAGAAAGCCCATGGCCGAGAGCAGCCCCACCTGTTCCGGCACATAGCCCCAGTCACGCCGCACACCAAGGCCGCGAACCCAGAGATTCTGCCATTCAATGCCCATTGCAAGGCCAATGACGATGCCGACGGCCGTTACCGCCAGGAGTTGCGGATAGAGGCGCAGGTTGCGCGCCAGCCAGTAGCCGGCGATGACCGAGAGCAGGCCGCTGATTGCCAGAAGATCGGTCCAGTCGGGGAACGTGTTCTGCGCCAGCATCGGAAATTCCCGCACCGCCAGCGGTGTATGGATCAGGATATAGGCGGCAAGCGCGACCGCCAGCCAGAACAGCGGCTGACGGCGCAGAAGCGGCCATGCCCGGTGGAGATCAAGTAGTGTAGCCAGTCCCAGCAAGGCCATCGCGGCAAGAAAGCCGTGCCAGTAGCTGCCAGCCAGCAGCGCGGTGGCAAAAAGCCCGCAAAGGCCAAGCGTGTCAGGCACAGGACCGCGCAGCTGCGGAAGGCTATGGGGCATGGAGACGGTCATCCGGAGTCGGGAATCGCGAGCATTAAGGAAACGCTGACGCAGGCGTGCGAATAAATCAGCGTTTCCTTAAGGTTACCGAAAATCGACCGTCCACACCTGCTTCGCTGATGAATCAGCCATGTCTCAAAGGAAAATCATCAGCAGCACGATGCCGAGCACCACGCGATAGGCGACGAAGGGCTGCATGCCGATGCGCTTGATGAAGGCCAGGAAGTAGTGGATGCAAAGGTAGGCGCTGACGCCGGAGAGGATGATACCGATGCCCATCGCGCCCCAGGCCACGCCGCTGCTGTCGCGCACCAGGTCGAGCACCTGCAGGCCGCTGGCCAGAATGATCACCGGGATCGACAGCAGAAAGGAAAATCTTGCCGCGCCCTCGCGGCTCATGCCCACGAACAGCCCCGCCGTCATCGTGATCCCCGACCGCGACGTGCCGGGAATCAGCGCCACGGCCTGGGCAAGACCAATGATCAGGATGTCCTTCCAGCGCAGCTCGTATTCCGTGCGCGAACCACGAAACTTCCAGTCCGCCAGCCCCAGCAGCAGGCCGAAGCCGATCAGCGAGCAGGCAATGACGATGGCACCCACCTCCGGCGTGCGCAGCGTTACCTCCACCAGGTCCTTCAGCAGCAGACCGAAAATACCGACCGGCACGGTGCCCCAGAGGACAGCCCAGCCCAGCCGGGAGTTGTCGGTCTGGCGGCGAGTCACAACCGACTGACACCAGTCGTAGGTCACCACGTGCAGCTCGCGCCGGAAGTACATCAACACCGCCAGCAAACTGCCCAGATGCACTGCCAGATCGAAGGCGAGTCCCTGGTCCTCCCAGCCGGTCAGAAGCGGCACCAGAATCAGATGCCCGGCGCTGGAAATGGGCAGGAATTCGGTCAGCCCCTGGACAATGGCGAGGACGAATATTTCAAGAAAGCTCATGCGGTGTGGCGCTCGCGCGGGTTGTTGGAAAGTAGGGCGCCAGCAACCGGCGCATGGTCCTTCAACGACGGACGGATGCTAGCACGCGGGTTTTCCCGCAACGATGGGTTGCGCCGCGCGGGTTGCGGATGTGAGTGCAGTCCACCTCCAGCGATGCGCGGCGCCGCAAGAAGTGATAGATTTATTTCAATTTGTATCAACTTTATGAAAACTGATACATGCTCAAATAAATCTATCACCGCTGCGTGAGTGCGCCATGAAGATCCCAGTGTCGCCGCCACCCCAGTCCGAGTTGATCGAGCAGCAGTCGGATGACATGAAAAAGGTTATCCAGTATCGGACGAGTTCCGCGCCCGACGGTAAATATCTCCACTGGGAAAAGCTGCGCCACCTTTCACCACCCGAGGGGCTATCAAACAAGCAATGGTGGTTGGCCATCAAACTCATTCGACGCAACAGCTCTCGCGATATCCCGTTAAAGGACTTGGCAGGGCAACCCTTCTCCTACTGTATGCCCGATCCGTTGCTCGAACAGATTCATTCGATTGACAGTCGAGCCA
>SKGQ01000158.1 GCA_007117515.1 Ectothiorhodospiraceae bacterium
GCGATTCACGGTGCATATCCTCGGCCGGCGAGCGCCACTATGCCAACGTAGTATGATACAAATCCAATATCAGCCTGGTTATTAATGATGCTTTCTCGATATCAATTAGCGTATCAATTGCGGCATATCGCGACATTTCAGACCATAGCCGAAGAACAGAGCTTTCGCCGCGCAGCGGAGCGCCTGCACATCGCCCAGCCAGCGCTCTCCCGACAGATCGCACAGCTGGAAGGAGCCCTGGAATGCTCGCTTTTCCATCGGGAAGGGCGACGCATACGCCTCACCCGGGCGGGCGAGTTTTTCTACCGTGAGAGCGTCAGGACACTGCAGACCCTGGCGTCGATTGCCGAGCAGACGCGAAATGTTGCCGAGGGCCGGACGGCACTATTGCGACTCGGTTATTCCAGCGCAGCGATGTCGAGTTTCCTTCCTTCCGTCATTCGCTCCATCCGCGATGGCCTGGATGGAGCGGACTTCAGTTTCGTCGAGAAAACCTCGGACCAGCTCATCGACGCGGTGATTCGCGGCCAGCTGGATGCCGCGTTCGTTCTTCACAGACCGGAGAATCCGCTGCTCCGAATGATCCCCATCCGCAGCGAACCGGTGGGCATCATACTGCCGGACAACCACCCCCTGGCGGCGCAGGACAGCCTGTCGCTGGCGTCTCTGCGCAATGAGACCTTCATTCTTTTCCCGAGACAGACCAACCCGGTGATGTACGACGAGATCCTGGCCGCATGCCGGGAGCAGGGCTTCAGCCCTACCCGGGTTCGCGAGGTGGCCCCTCGCTCCATCGCAGTAGGGCTCGTGGCGGCGGGTGCCGGCATCGCCACCATCGCCGAGTCCTTGCAGCACAGCTGTGTCAACGGCACCTGTTACCGGCCACTGACCGAGCCGGGACCACGCATCCGCTTCAGTTGCATCACCGCGCTGGAGACCAGTGGCGAGTGGCTGGACCTGCTTGGCGACGTGCTCCAACGAGACTTCGCCAGCTCCGCCAATCCTTCCACACAACGCTAATCCGCTTTAAGGATCGGCCTGAGATCGTCGAGTCGGTCGAACAGGTGCCAGACATAGTTCCGGGTACCGTTTTCCCGGTGCGGGTGCAGGTCCGCAAGCGCCGGATCGTTGCAGTAGCTGTCGAAGGCCTCGCGGGACTCCCACTCCACCACGATCATTACCGTGCGCGGCGCGATCTCACCGGCAACCGCCTCCCGGAACCTGCCCAGTGCCACCACCCGGCCACCATGGGCAGCAACTTCTTTCGCCGATCTGCGAGAATAGGCCATGTATTCATCCCGATTCGAGACGTCGAACAGGTTCAGGGCGTAAACAGCTTGATTGGGCATTGTTGGCATTTCCGGATAATCGGCAATTGCTTATAGGGAGCATTTGTCTGCGAAGGATCTCTCCCGGAGTCCTTGAACAACTCCCGGGGATCATGTGTTGCCCGGCACGCGCTTGCCGCCCGAGCCCACCAGACCGCCCGCTCGGGGTGTCCCGTTTGCGGCAAAGAGCTCCTGGGCCTTTGGCACATGGACCATCGCAGAAACCGGCAGACGAACCAACTCGGAAAGAGATTTTTCGCATGCCAACCGCGGCGCGCGTCCCGCCCCACTGACCCGCTGAACAAGTGACGATGCCGACTGACAAGTGCGCCACCGGCATACCTGGGATCGAGCTGGACGCAACCGTCCCCTTCACCCCGTCGAGCTTATGGGTGTTACAGCATTTTTTCGATTCTGGACGTTCGAATAGACGCTCAGCGCAGTAACCGTTATCAGAATCAGTCCCATGCCGAAGACCTGCAGTGCGGCCAGGCCCTGATTCAGGATCACGACGCCAAAAAGCGATGCCGTGACCGGTTCGACCATGGCCACGATGGACGCGATGGCGGGGGCGGTATGCTTCAGGCCGACAATATAGAAGATGAACGATAAACCTGCGCCGAGCGTCCCCAGAATAAGGAAAAGTGGCCAACTTGACGTCGTCAGTACGGCCACCGTCTGATCCGGATCGCCCAGCTTGAAAAGGACAACGGCAAGCACCGCGAACGCGATGACGAGGATCGCCTGGGGACTGCCGTGCGGCGCCGCATACTTGAAGCCGAAAATGAATACCGCATAGGACAGGCCCGAGAGCAGGCCGGCGCCGGCCGCAATCAGTGTGACGTCACCTGCTCCAACGTCGTAAATACCTGTCAGTAGGACGACGCCGAGCATGACCATTGCGATCGCCACCCACTTGAACAGAGAGGGTTGTTCAAGCTTGAGGGTGAAGGACACCAGATAGACGAAGACCGGCGCGGAGTACATCAATGTCGCCGCAACCGCGACACTGCCCTCCGCGATGCTTATGAAATAAAATGCGAAGTTACCAGCAACGCCGACACCGGCAACCACCGACCAGAACCATAGGCGTCGGTTTGCCAGGCCGCTCCCGCGCGGCCGCAACGCAAGCCATGCGAGTACGAACAGGAAACCGATCGCACCCCGGTAGAACGACACGACGACCGGATCCCAGCCGTCGCCCGTAAGAATGCCGCCGATGCCACCTGAGAGACCCCAGCAAAGTGCCGCGAGTGCCACGAACATCGTACTCACGCCCGCCATTTTTTCTTCTGGAATCAACCCCACCGGAATCGAAAGCTCCGTATCATTTGGAAAATCCTCTACCATCCGGAGGGGGATGGCGGAATGACAATGTCGGCACGGTGCCATCATCTGGTTCAGCGCGCCACCTTGCCCCCTGGAACTGCTACAACGAACGCCCGCTCAAAAAGGAGCCGGTGACATGAGCAAGCGCACGCCCACCAAGACCGTCGACCTGGCCCTGCAGGGCGGAGGCGCCCATGGCGCCCTCACCTGGGGCGTACTCGATCAACTGCTGGCGGATCCGCGTATCCACATCAGCAGCGTCAGCGGCACCAGCGCCGGGGCCATGAATGCCGTGGTCATGGCTGACGGGCTGGAAAGGGGCGGTCGGGAGGGCGCCCGGGAAGCCCTCATGGCCTTCTGGAATGCGGTAAGTGACGCCGCCCGCGCGTCTCCAATCCAGCGCACCATATGGGACCGGCTCACCGGGCGCTTCAGCATGGACCACTCCCCGGGCTACCTGTTCTTCGAACAACTCACCCGCCAGTTCTCCCCTTACGAACTCAACCCGATGCAGATCAACCCTCTTCGGGATCTGGTGGCAAGACAGATCGACTTCGAGCGCGTTAATCATTGCAGCGAACTCAAGGTCTTTGTCACCGCCACCAATGTGCGCACCGGACGGGGTCGCATCTTTACCCAGCCTGACCTCTCAGTGGACACGGTCATGGCATCCGCCTGCCTGCCGTTCATGTTCCAGGCCGTGGAGATCGACGGCGAGGCTTACTGGGACGGCGGCTACATCGGCAATCCGGCCCTCTATCCCCTGGTGGAGGACACCACCACTCGCGATCTGATAATCGTGCAGATCAACCCCATGGTGCGGGATGAACTGCCCCGCACCGGTCGAGCGATCATCAACCGGCTCAACGAAATCACCTTCAACGCAAGTCTCATCAAGGAACTGCGGTCCATCGAGCTGCTGCACCAGTTGATCGAGGCGGAAAAACTGGAGTCGGAGCGCTACCGGGACATCTTCGTGCACCTGATTCACGCCGAACAGGAACTCAAGGACCTGGATGCCTCCAGCAAGGTCAACGCAGAATGGGGGTTCCTCACCCATCTCAGGGACCGCGGCCGCGCCTGGGCCGAGGGAGGCCTTCCTGAACGAACACTTCGACGACCTGGGCCAACGCTCCAGCTTCGACCTCAGGGGACTGTTCACCGATGCCTTCGCTCCGCCGGATCTGGACCAGGCGGATACCAGCGGCACTTCCGGGAAACCAGGCTCATGACGGGCATCCTGGTCATCCTCATCGCCCTGGGGCTGCTCATGTATCTGGCCTATCGGGGCATCAGTCTGCTGATTCTGGCCCCGGCCCTGGCCACCTTCGCCGTGGTGGCCACCCGGGACGGCCCGGTCCTGGGCAGCTATACGCAGATCTTCATGGGTTCGGCGGGTGATTTCATCACGCTTTACTTTCCCGTCTTCCTGCTGGGCGCCATCTTCGGAAAACTCATGGAGGACTCCGGCAGCGCCGATGTGCTGGCCCGCGCCATCATCCGCTGGCTGGGAAGCAAGCGGGCCATGCTGGCAGTGGTCCTCTCCTGCGCCCTCATGACCTACGGTGGTGTCTCCCTGTTCGTCGTGGCCTTTGCCGTTTACCCCATTGCCGCAGCCCTGTTCCGACAGGCGGACATCCCCAAGCGCCTGATTCCGGCCACCATAGCCCTAGGGGCGTTCACCTTCACCATGACGGCCTTGCCGGGCACGCCGGCGATTCAAAACGCCATCCCCATGCCCTTTTTCGGCACCTCGCCGTTCGCTGCACCCGGACTGGGGGTAATCACCGCCCTGGTGATGTTCGGCCTGGGCATGCTCTGGCTCGGCTACCGGTCCCGCAAGCTGGCCCAGGAGGGTTACGGCGACCACCCGGACGTCGAGTTCACGCCCGACAAGGACCTGCGCGAACGCTCCGCGGGCGAGGGCTTCGATCTCATGGAACTGCCCGTGGAACAGCGCCCGGTGGCGCCGCCTTCGGTATTCCTCGCTCTGCTGCCCCTGGTGCTGGTGATCGCCATCAACCTGCTGTTCACGTTCCTGATCATCCCGCGCATGGATACCGGCTACCTCGCCCTGCCGCTTTACGGCGAAACCAGCATCGAGCAGGTACGGGGAATCTGGTCCGTCATCGCCGCACTGGTGCTTTCGTTGATGGTGGTGATCGCCACCAACTGGAAACGCCTGCCCCGGCTCAAGCAATCGGTGGACAACGGCGCCAATGCCTCCCTGCTGCCCATCTTCAACACCGCCAGTCTGGTGGGCTTTGGGGCCGTGATCGCAGCACTGGGCGCCTTCCTGCTGATCCGGGACACGGTGGTGGGGCTGGGCGGCGACAATCCTCTGATTTCCCTGGCCATCGCGGTGAACATACTGGCCGGTATGACCGGATCCGCCTCGGGGGGCATGAGCATCGCCCTGTCCACGCTGGGCGAGACCTACATGCAAATGGCCCAGGCCCAGGGCATCGACCCCGAACTGCTGCACCGGGTAACCGCGGTGGCCACCGGTGGGCTGGACACCCTGCCCCACAACGGTGCGGTCATCACGCTGCTAGCCATCTGCGGTCTCACCCACCGCGAGGCCTATTTCGACCTCGCCATGGTCGCCATGCTGGCGCCCTTCCTGTCGCTGGTGGTGCTGATCACCCTGGGGACGGTATTCGGCAGCTTCTGATTAGCCGGTCTTCCAAATAAGTACGGGACACCCACCGACTTCCTCTTGATCGAGCCATTGGATCTCCTTAATCAGCAACGCTGTCTCAATGACGATCCAGCAACAGAGAATCTGTGGGTGTCCCGGATTTCTCATTCCCGGCCGCGGGCTTATTGATAGCGTCCACCGCAGCGTTGGCCGAGCGCACCGCGGATTCCAGCAGCGGTACGCCCTCGTAAGCCCAGGAGCCGCAGAAGAAGACCTTGCGACCGGGCTGGAGGTGCCACTGGCCGAGGGCTTCGTGGACCCGGGCGGTGCCGGGGTGGACCACGGCGCGCTCCAGCGGCACCCGGGCGAGCACCGTATCCGGGTTCGGCTCGAACAGCGGGTTCCAGGTCTGGAACACGGGCGCACTGCCCATGAGCGTGGGCTCCACCTTGTTGACCCAGATGGTGAACATGGGCTTTTCCAGCGCTTCGTCCATCTGGAAGTTCAACGCAGTCCAGTCCCGATTCCGAGCAGGCATTAAACGCGGGTCCTGATGGACCCAGAGTTCGCCCGAGTCGAACCTGATGTTCTCCAGCATTTCCCGCTCGTCGCCAAACTGCGTGTCATCCAGAAAATGCAGCTGATTGGCCTGGGTAGCGACGACCACCCGGTCGAATACACCACCCTCGCCCCGTTCGTTATGGACCTTTACCCCGTTCTCGCCCTCTGCGACCTGCGCCACAGGGCTGCCGGCATGCAAAGGCAGATCCTTGGCCAGGCCCCGGACCAACGCCGACGTCCCTCCCCTGAGCCGATGGAATTCGGAACCGTGGAGGGTGCCGTGAAGCAGGGAGAGCAGTTGCAACGCCGGCCAGTTCAGCAGGTGTTTTTCCTCGCAGGTGCACATGGTGGCGAGGATCGGCAGCACCAGACCGCGCCAGAAAAGCGGGTCGAAGTCCTCGTGCTCCAGGATTTCACCCAGGGTGGCCTCGTCGTTGTTCCCCCGTTCGAGGTTGCGGGTCAGGCGCCCCAGTTGCCAGATGCCCCGACCCATACGCAGAGCGCGGGCGTTCAGGTAACGCCAGGAGCCGACGAAGGGCCAGCCTAGAACCGGCACTTTTCCGCCAAGAAACCAGGTATCACGATTAGTCCAGCTGCAGGAGGCGCGGGCCTGCACTTCGAAGGTGCCCACATCCACCTCTTCGGCGAGCCGGAGGACGCTGGGCCAGGCATCGGGGCTCATCACACGCAGGGGCACATCCACGATGCCGTCGCCTACCCTGAGGGCGTGGGCATCCATGCCGTGGCTGTTACGGGCTTCGAATACGGTGACATCGTGGCCGGCGCGACGCGCCCGATAAGCCGCCGCCAGTCCCGCCATACCGCTACCAATCACTGCAATTGAGTAGGTCATCATGGACTCATGTGGAGTACATGACCGAAAGGTAGCAGGTTGCGAGTCTGCTACGACTCCACTTGGACGCCCATAAGGCGGGGCGGCTGAGTCCGGCTGAGTCCGGGACACCCACGGACTTTGTCCTGTCGAGCCGTTGGATTTCCCGCCCTACACCCACGGAGGGAGTAAGATTCTCCCCGAGGCCCTCAAGGAAACTGCATGATCGAACAGGCACAACTGGACGAGGCAATCGAACTCGGGCGCGCGCAAGCACTGCAGTACGCCGCACTGGCTTACTATCGTCTGCTGGAGCCGATAGCGGGGTACCCACGCGGCAGCGTGGTGCTGCCGGACGGTTCCGTGTTACCGGGCTATCCCTCGATCGGACGCATCCAGTCGCTGGAGGCGGGACTGCCGCGCCAGTTCCACCGGCCGTTCTGGGCGGAAGAAAAGATCGACGGCTTCAACGTGCGAATCCTGCGGTGGGCCGGGACCATCTACGCCTTCAGTCGGGGTGGCTACGTATGCGCGTTCAGCACCGACCGGGCGCCGGATTTCATCGAGCCGGCGGTGTTCGACGCCGAGCCCGACCTGGTGCTGTGCGCCGAGATCGCCGGACCGGACACCCCCTACCTGGAGGGCTCAACCCCGCGCGTGGAACGCGACGTTGCCCTGTTCGTATTCGACCTGATGCGCCTCGGAGTCCCCGGCTTCCTGAACCAGACGGACAAGTTCGCGCTGTTCGAGCGCCACGGCCTGCCACCGGCACCAATCCACGGGCACTTCGAACCCCGGGACATTGACGCACTGGGCAAACTGATCCTGCGCCTGGACGCCGAGGGCGCGGAAGGGCTGGTACTGAAGACTGACGACGGCCGCGAACGCGCGAAATACGTCACCGGCGGCTCCTGCATCGCCGACATCCGCGCCTGCGCCGCGCAACTGCTCGACCTGCCCCCACAGTACTTCACCAACCGGCTGACTCGCCTGGCGATCTTCCTGGCCGAACACCCGGAGATGGACCGCAAGGCCACCGGGCACGCCCTGGGCGAAGCGCTTCTGGCCGGCCTGGGCGAGGCGGTCGACAAGAGCCGCGCACAGGGGCGCGTGGGTCACGTGTACCGCTGCAGGTTCCGCGAACAGGCAAGCGCTCGGCGCTTCATCGAGCACATGCGGACCACGGGCGGGCGCCACGTGCGCATTGGCACCGACATGCCGCGACGGGAGGGCGATTACTGGCTACTGGAATTCGAACGCGTGTTCGACCACATGACCGGCACTCTGTCTTCCGCTCTGGCCGGCGACCACCAGTACGACTGACGACAACGCAAACGGTCAGGCGCAAAGCCTAGCCCGGGGGGGCCGAGTCGGCCAGGTTCTCCATCACCTGGCGCAGATAGTCGGCAGTCACCAGCTTGATGCCCATGCGGTTGCCGAGTTTGCGCATGCCCTCGTCGGCGCTTGCAAGCTCGGCATCCAGTTCCATCGCCAACAACACCGCATCCACGTCCTCGCGCGAGTCCACCAGCCCCTTGCGCATCGCCTCGCGGAAGCGCTCGCGCAACTGGGTGATCAGCTCCGGGTTGAGGGTCTCGGCCGCCCCGGCCTGGCGGGTATGCTCCTCGGCGATCCGCAGACCGCGGTCGATCCGAGTGCGCACCTCGTCGATGAACTCGTACAGGATGTCGCTGGGGATGGTGAGTTCGAAGCGGCGCGGGGACCGCACCCAGACCACGGTTTCGAAGTCCGCGGCCAGGGTCTTCAGATCGCGCATGCCGCGAAACTCCTCGTACACCGACAGGGGCATGTAGAACTCGGCGGGGCAGTGCCGAGCCAGGTTGAGAAAGGTCCGCAGGATATCCTCGGGATCCTCGCCGAACTGGCCCGCCACGTGCGGATTGGTAAAGACGCTGGTATCCAGCACGAAACGACGCATGCAGCCTTCTCCCGATCGTCCCCGCAAGGCTCATCATCGGCACGCCCCGAAGAGCCGTCAACTGAGTCTGGGACACCCACGGACTTCGTCTTGTCGAGTCGTTGGATTTCCCTTACCCGCGACCCTGCTCTATGGGACCCGTAGCTTTTCCTAGCCCGTCGGCTCCAACTGTGGGTTAGGCTCAGGATCCGTAACCTTCTTCTCCCAGAACATTGCCTTCCCCATCCGGGGGTCCAACTCATAACCAGCGAAGCCGTAAGACCTGTATGCGGCCTTTGCAACCGCATTGCCTTCCAGGACTTCCAGAGTCATCTTGCAGCAGCCAAGCTTTCGGGCGACCGCCTCCGCCACTTGCAGCATCCGTCTGCACAGCCCTTTGCCCCGGTGCCGCCTCGATACGATGACGTCGTGAATGTTAAGCAGTGGCCGACATGCAAACGTACTGAAGCCCTCGAAACAGATAACGAGCCCTGCCGGCTCACCATCAATGAATGCAAGAATGACATTTGCAGCATCCCGCCGCTTAAGCTCCGCAAGGAGATTTGCTCTGACATGTTGAGAAAGTGCCGTGCCACCACCCATGGGGTCACGCGCATATTCATCCAGCAACTGGATGACTGCACTTGCATGGTCCGACCGCGCTAGGTTTCCCTCGACTATTTCGACCACGACACTCATCTCCCCGACATTCCAACCATAAGCCAAGCGCCAGGACCTTGCCCTCGCGTAACCCACCAATTTTCGCGGATTTCTGACCCCGGACTTCCCCTCCCGGACTTCCCCCGCGGATTTCGGGTTTCGAAATGGCGTACGGGCCAGAATGGCCCAACCCGTGGAAAGGAAAGATTCGTTCGGAAAGCCGTACTACTCCACCGTAACCGACTTGGCCAGATTCCTCGGCTTGTCCACATCCGTACCCTTCAACACCGCCACGTGATAAGCAAGCAGTTGCAGCGGCACGGTGTAGATCAGCGGGGACAGGTCGTCGTCCACGGAGACCACGGGCAGGTGGTGCTGGACTTCGCCGACGTCGACGGACTGATCGGCGAAGACGAACAGTTCGCCGCCGCGGGCGTTTACTTCCTGCAGGTTGGAGAGCAGTTTTTCCAGCAGTTCGTTGTTGGGGGCGACGGCCACCACCGGCATATCGGCGTCGACCAGGGCCAGGGGGCCGTGCTTGAGTTCACCGGCGGGGTAAGCTTCGGCGTGGATGTAGGATATTTCCTTGAGCTTTAGCGCGCCTTCCATGGCCACCGGGTATTGCTTGCCGCGGCCCAGGAACAGGGCGTGATGCTTGTCGGCGAAGTGTTCGGCCATGACCTGAATATCACCTTCCAGGGCGAGGCAGGCTTCCACGGCCTGCGGCAACTGCTGCAGGGCTGCAGCCAGGCGGCGTTCCTCGGCTTCGGGCATGCCACGGTGGCGGCCAAGGGCCAGCACCAGCAGCATCAGGGCGACAAGCTGAGTAGTGAAGGCCTTGGTGGAAGCGACGCCGATCTCCTGGCCGGCGCGGGTCATCAGCACGAGATCTGATTCCCGGACCAGCGAGCTCTCGGGGACATTGCAGATGGCGAGGCTGGCACCGTAATCCCGTTCACGCGCGTCCCGCAACGCGGCCAGGGTGTCGGCAGTTTCGCCGGACTGGGAGATAACCACGAACAGGGTGGTCTCGTCGGCCACCGGCCGCACGCGATAGCGGTACTCACTGGCAACTTCCACATTGCAGGGCAGGCCGCAGAGTTCCTCGATCCAGTAACGGGCGACCATGCCCGCATGGTAGCTGGTGCCGCAGGCGACAATCTGCACGCGCTGGATGCGTTTCAGGATTGCCTCGCCCTCCGGGCCAAAACAATCACCGGACAGCCGGCCCTCCGAAAGGCGACCGTGCAGCGTATTGGCGATCACGGCCGGCTGCTCGTGGATTTCCTTCAGCATGTAGTGACGGTATGCGCCGCGGTCGGCCGATTGCGGGTCGATACCGGAGACCTGGATCGGGCGTTCCGTCACCTCGCCCGAGGCGTCGAAGATGGTGACGCCATCGGTTCGCAGGTCAACGACATCGCCTTCTTCCAGGAACACGAAACGCTGCGTCACCGGCAGCAGGGCGAACACATCCGAGGCAAGGAAATACTCGTCAAAGCCCATGCCCACCACCAGCGGACTACCGCGACGCGCGCCCACGATGCGACCCGGTTCCGCCTGGTCCATGACGGCCAGGGCGTAAGCCCCGCGGATCTGGGCCAGAACCTGGCGTACGGCATCAAGCAGCGTTCCACCGCCTTCCTGTGCCTGATGGATCAGGTTGACCACCACCTCCGTGTCGGTATCGGAATCGAACGTGTAGCCGTCCGCAAGCAACTGCTGTTTCAGCGCCTGGTAATTCTCGATGATGCCGTTGTGTACCAGGGCGATGCGGTCACGGGAGATGTGCGGATGAGCGTTGCGTTCGCTGGGCACGCCGTGTGTCGCCCAACGGGTGTGGGCAATGCCAGTATGACCGGCTAGCCGCAGATCGGCAGTCTGGGCCTCCAGTTCCGCGACCTTGCCGACAGCGCGATGCCGATGGATCGTGCCGTCGGCAGCCAGCACTGCGAGTCCGGCGGAATCGTACCCGCGATATTCAAGACGACGCAGGCCTTCCAGCAGGATACGTTTAACGTCGCGTTGGGCGACTGCGCCAACGATTCCACACATAAGACGTTCCCCATGCAATGAGAAGCCCGTTTTCAATCGGGCAGACTGGATCCAGCAGGGGTAAGCGGGCGCAGACGGCCGGAGCGGCTGCGCCCGAAGGCGATCAGATGCCGCGACGTGGTGACGGCACCAGCAGCAGCGAACGCTCGGTGCGACGAACCAGGGCCGCCGCAGTGCCGCCAAGCATCAGCTCGCGAACCGGACTGTGGCCGCGTTTACCGATGATGACCACTCCGGCATCCGCCTCATTGGCGAGGGCCTTGATCTGCTTTGAGGGTGTGCCGCGCCCAATCAGGCAGTCGGGCTTCTTGCCACCGGCAACCCGCGCCACGAGGGCGTCCAGCCGTTCCCGCGCATGTCGTTCCGCTTCCGACTCGCCCTGATCCTCGATGGCATCGTAGTCCACCACGTGGGCAAACGTGCCGTTACCGCCAGCGGCAATCAATTCCAGCGCGATGCCCTCGGCGCCGCCAGCGCTTTCCGAGAAGTCCGTGGCCAGGAAGGGGCGGGAAAGATCGGTGGCGGATACCCCGTCGGCACCCACGGGTTCGATCAGTACCGGGACCGTTGTCTTGCGTGCCAGTTGCAGCACGGTGCTGCCGCGCAGGAACTCACGAAAGGCGGATTCGCCGCGGGAGGCAACCACGATCAGCGAGGCCTTGCGAGCGTGGGCGAGGGTGGAGAGTTCGTGGGCCGGCTGGCCGACGCGCAGTTCCAGGTTCACCTTGGTGTTGGCGTCCTGCAGGTTGTCCCTGGCCTCCTCCAACCGCTGCGTGGCCGACCTCCGATGTGCCTCGTCTCCTGTACTGGTGTCGTGCGAGCGCAGCACATCGACCAGGGTGATTTCGCGCATGCCGCGCTGCTTTAACTGCTCGATACTGCGCAGATTGAAGGGGTTTGCAGATCCAAAATGCGCGGCGACAACCACATGCTCGAACATCAACAGCCTCCTTTCCCTCGATAATACGGAAACCGATCAGACCGCGTTGCGGCAAGGTATCCGTCTCTCCTGATCATGCTGGTTGCCGGCCACGCCCAGGCAGGCAAAACCAGCAGGCTCTAGATTCCTATCATTGAGGCGGTAGTCCTCGCGGTCAACTGCGACGCCGGCTCGACCAACCGGCAACTTCACGCTGCCTGGCGCGACGGGTGGCGAGGCTGTCCGGGGAAACGTCACGGGTAACCGTGGTTCCGGCGCCCACCACGGCGCCCGCGCCAACGGTAACCGGGGCCACAAGCTGGGTGTCGGAGCCGATAAAGGCGCCATCCTCAATGATCGTCTGGTGCTTGTGCACTCCATCGTAATTGCAGGTGATGGTACCAGCCCCGATATTGACGCCCGCACCGATAAGGGCATCACCAATGTAACTCAGGTGATTGGCCTTGCTGCCCTCGCCGAGCCTCGCCTTCTTGATCTCGACGAAGTTGCCCACCTTGCTCTTGTCGCCCAGTTCGGTGCCGGGCCGCAGCCGGGCGAAGGGACCGACCTGCACGCCGCTTCCAACCACCGCCTTATCCAGCATGCTGTTGGCCTCGATCACGCTGCCGGGGCCGATTTCGCTGTCCCGAATCACGCAGTTCGGGCCGATGCTGGCGCCCTCGGCGATACGGACCCGGCCTTCAAACACGCAATTGATGTCAATCCGGACGTCGGCAGCGCAACACAGACTGCCGCGAATATCCAGGCGCGCCGGATCGGCGAGGGTGACACCCCCGCGCATCAAATCCTCGGACTGGCGCCGCTGGAGCACGCGTTCCAGCGCGGCTAGCTGGACGCGGTCGTTGACCCCGGCCACCTCGCTCGCATCATCCGCGATCACCGCGGACACCGGCAGCCCGTCGGCAACGGCCATCCCGATCACGTCGGTCAGGTAATACTCACCCTGGGCGTTGTCGTTGCCACAGCGGTTCAGGCAATCACGGAGTATCGCTGCCGGGCAAGCCAGAAGACCCGTGTTGATTTCACGGATGTCCCGCTGCTCCGGTGTCGCGTCCTTGTATTCGACGATACCGAGCAGGCTGCCGTCCGGGGCCCGCATGATCCGACCGTAGGCCCCCGGGTCCTGCAGGAACGTGCTGAGCAGCGCCGGTCCCCGGGCAGCGGCATCCAACAACAGCCGCATGGTTTCGGGCCGGACCAGGGGCACATCGCCGTACAGTACAAGCACGGTAGCCTCGTCCGGTACCGCCGGCAGCGCCTGCATTACCGCATGCCCGGTGCCCAGTTGCTGACGCTGCTCCACCCACTGGATCGACTCACCAACGATGGTGTCGCGAACCTGGTCGCCAGCGTGGCCGATCACCACATGCCGTGCGTCGACTCCAGCGGCAACCGCTGCTTCGAGCACATGCTGAAGCAGCGGTCTGCCGGCCAGCAGATGCAACACCTTGGGCAGCCGCGAGCGCATTCGCGTGCCCTGACCGGCGGCGAGAACGATGGCGTGGATCGACATGAAACCCTCTCACGGTTCAGGCGTACA
The DNA here is from genome assembly GCA_007117515.1 of Ectothiorhodospiraceae bacterium. Taxonomy (GTDB): domain Bacteria; phylum Pseudomonadota; class Gammaproteobacteria; order Nitrococcales; family Aquisalimonadaceae; genus Methylonatrum. The sequence continues at coordinate 13,805 of SKGQ01000158.1, forward strand.
GTCTGCAGTGTACTGTTCACGCGGCGTAGATAGGCATAAAAAAACCGCCGCTGCGCGGCGCAGTGGCGGTTTTCATCGCACAACGGGCAATGCTGTCCCTACTTGCCCATTCCACGTTTCTTCCTGAGGCTCTGGATGGCCCGGATCTGCGCCGCTGCTGCTGCCAGTTCCGTCTGTGCCTTGGCATAGTCCATCTCACCGGTGCGATTGCGGATCGCTTCCTCGGCCCGTTTCCGCGCCTCTTCCGCCGCCGCCTCGTCCAGATCCTTGGCCCGGGCCGCGGTGTCGGCGAGCAGGGTGACTGTATCCGGCTGCACTTCGAGCATGCCACCGGAGGCGTAGAAGAACTGCTCCTCGCCACCGGCCAGAGTGACCCGGACTTCGCCGGGCTGAAGCTTGGCCAGGAAAGGCGTGTGGCGAGCCAGAATGCCCACCTCACCCTCAACGGTGCGCGCGACCATGAACTCAATCTCGCCGGAGAAGATCTCTTCTTCGGCACTGACCACGTCCAGATGCATTGTCGTTGCCATGGGGAACCCCCTATCTGGTCCGTGTTACAGGTTCTTCGCCTTTTCCACGGCCTCTTCGATGGTGCCGACCATATAAAAGGCCTGCTCCGGCAAATCATCGTATTCGCCGTCGACGATGCCCTTGAAGGCGCGGATGGTGTCCTTCAGCGAAACGTACTTGCCGGAAGCACCGGTGAACACCTCGGCGACGAAGAACGGCTGCGACAGGAAGCGCTGAATCTTACGCGCCCGGGCCACGGTCTGCTTGTCCTCTTCGGACAGCTCGTCCATGCCCAGAATCGCGATGATGTCCTTCAGTTCCTTGTAACGCTGCAGCGTGCCCTGCACCGCACGGGCGACGTTGTAGTGCTCCTCGCCGATGACCAGCGGATCGAGCTGACGGCTGGTGGAATCCAGCGGATCCACGGCCGGGTAGATACCCAGCGACGCAATGTCACGGGACAACACCACGGTGGCGTCCAGGTGGGCAAAGGTAGTTGCCGGGGAGGGGTCAGTCAAGTCATCCGCCGGCACGTATACGGCCTGGATCGAGGTGATCGAGCCGGTCTTGGTGGAGGTGATGCGTTCCTGCAACACGCCCATTTCCTCAGCCAGCGTCGGCTGGTAGCCCACCGCGGAAGGCATGCGGCCGAGCAGCGCGGACACCTCGGTACCGGCCAGGGTGTAGCGATAGATGTTGTCGATGAACAGCAGCACGTCACGGCCTTCGTCGCGGAAGTACTCGGCCATGGTCAGGCCGGTCAGCGCGACGCGCAGGCGGTTACCCGGCGGCTCGTTCATCTGGCCGTAAACCAGTGCCACCTTGTCGAGCACGTTGGAGTCGGTCATCTCGTGGTAGAAGTCGTTACCTTCACGAGTCCGCTCACCGACACCGGCAAACACGGAGTAGCCGCTGTGCTCGATGGCGATGTTGCGGATCAGCTCCATCATGTTGACGGTCTTGCCAACACCGGCGCCGCCGAACAGGCCAACCTTACCGCCCTTGGCGAACGGGCAGATCAGGTCGATAACCTTGATTCCGGTTTCCAGCAGCTCCTGGCTGGCAGACAACTCGTCGAAGGCCGGGGCCTTGCGATGAATCTCCCAGGTATCTTCCGAGCCGATGTCGCCCTTTTCGTCGATCGGCCGACCCAGCACGTCCATGATCCGGCCCAGGGTCTTCTGACCCACGGGTACGGAAATGGCCTTGCCCGTTCCCGAGACTTCCAGGCCGCGGCTGAGTCCGTCGGTGGTGCCCATGGCAATGCAGCGCACCACGCCATCACCAATCTGCTGCTGAACCTCCATCGTGAGGTCCTTGCCCCCGACAAGCAGGGCTTCATAGATACTGGGCACGCTGTCACGCGGGAATTCCACGTCAACCACCGCCCCGATGATCTGAACAATTTTTCCTGAGCTCATACCCAGTTCCTCTCCAAGCAATTCCAGAAAACAGCGTTGTTCCGCTGGGGCAGCGCGCCGGTCATACCGCGGCTGCGCCGGACACGATTTCGGTCAGCTCCGTCGTGATCGCCGCCTGACGGGCCTTGTTATAGACCAGGTTCAGGTCGTCGATCATGGAGCCGGCGTTATCGGAGGCACTCTTCATGGCCACCATCCGGGCCGCCTGCTCACTGGCGATGTTATCCACCACCGCCTGATAGACCAGCGATTCCACATACCGCTGAAGCAACTCGTCCAGCACTTCTTCGGCGCTGGGCTCGTAGATGTAGTCCCAGGAATGCTTCTGGCCCTCACCGTTACCATCCGCCATATCGCGGAGGGGCAACAGCGTTTCCAGTCGAGGCTCCTGGGTCATGGTGTTGATGAAGCGGTTGTACACCAGCACGAGCTGATCAAGTTCACCGGAGCGGTAGGCATCCAGCATGACCTTGATCGTGCCCACCAGGTCCGCGATATGCGGGCTATCGCCGATATGCGTCGCCTGAGCCACCAGGTTGGTCTTCAGGCGCGAGACGTACTGCACGCCCTTGTTCCCGATGGCACAGACATCGACTTCGAGACCCTGCTTTTCGCACTCGCTGAGCTTGGGCAGCAGCATCCGAAACAGATTGCTGTTCAAGCCGCCGCAGAGGCCGCGATCCGAGGTGATCACCACGAAGCCGACTCGCTTGACTTCGCGCTCGGCCATGAACGGATGCCGATACTCCGGATCCGCCTTGGCCAGGTTGCCGATCACATTACGGATCTTGTCGGAGTAAGGCCGCGCCTCCGCCATCCGCTGCTGCGCCGAACGCATCTTGCTCGCCGCCACCATTTCCATGGCGCTGGTGATCTTCTGCGTGTTCTGCACGCTCTTGATCTTCGTGCGTATCTCTTTGGCGCCGGACATGCCGTTACCTCAATTCGCTTACCAGGTGCCCTGCGACTTGTACTCGTCGAGCATTTTGCGCAGGCCGGATTCGATCTCGTCGTTCAGGTCACCCGTGTCGTTGATGGTGTCCATGAGATCGCCGTAGTTCGATTTGAAGTGCTGATGCAGGCCTTCCTCAAACGGGCCGACCTTGTCCAGCTCCAGATCGTCGAGGTAACCCTCGTTGGCCGCGAACAGCGAAACGGCCGTCTCGGCGACGGACAGCGGCGAATACTGCTTCTGCTTCATCAGCTCGGTCACGCGCTGACCGCGTTCCAGCTGCTTCCGCGTGGCTTCGTCCAGATCGGATGCGAACTGGGCGAAGGCCGCCAGTTCCCGATACTGGGCCAGGGCCAGGCGAATACCGCCGCCGTACTTCTTGATGATCTTGGTCTGCGCCGAACCACCCACGCGAGACACCGAGATACCGGCGTTGATGGCCGGCCGGATGCCGCTGTTGAAGAGGTCCGACTCCAGGAAGATCTGCCCGTCGGTGATAGAGATCACGTTGGTGGGCACGAACGCGGAGACGTCACCAGCCTGGGTCTCGATGATCGGCAGCGCGGTCAGGGAACCGGTCTTGCCCTTCACCTTGCCACCGCTGATCTGTTCCACGTGATCGGCATTGATGCGCGATGCACGTTCCAGCAGGCGGGAGTGAAGATAGAACACATCACCCGGGAAGGCTTCACGGCCCGGTGGACGACGCAGCAGCAGCGACACCTGGCGATACGCCTGGGCCTGCTTGGTCAGATCGTCGAACACGATCAATGCGTCCTCGCCGCGGTCCATGAAGTATTCACCCATGGAGCAGCCAGCGTACGGCGCGATGAACTGCATGGCGGCGGAGATCGAGGCCGGAGCAGCCACCACGATGGTGTTCTGCAGGGCACCGTGCTCTTCCAGCTTGGACACCACGTTGGCGATACTGGAGGCCTTCTGGCCCACCGCCACGTAGATGCACTTAATGCCGCTGTTTTTCTGGTTGATGATGGCGTCGATGGCGACCGCGGTCTTGCCGGTCTGACGGTCACCGATGATCAGCTCGCGCTGACCGCGACCGATCGGAATCATGGAATCGATGGACTTGAGACCGGTCTGCACCGGCTGATCCACCGACTGCCGGGCGATAACACCCGGTGCCACCTTTTCCACCGGGGCACTCAGGTCGGTTTCAATCGGACCCTTGCCATCCAGCGGATTGCCCAGAGCGTCGACCACGCGACCCAGCAGGGCCTCGCCGATCGGTACTTCCAGGATGCGACCGGTGCACTTCACCGGATCACCTTCCGAGATATTCTCGTAGTCGCCCAGAACCACGACACCAACGGAGTCGCGTTCCAGGTTCAGCGCCATGCCGTAAACCTCACCGGGGAATTCCAGCATTTCCCCTTGCATGACGTCGGCCAGACCGGCAACGCGGACGATGCCGTCCTGAACGGACACTGCCGTGCCCTCGTTGCGGGCTTCGGCCACCGCATCGAATTTCTCGATGCGCTGCTTGATCAGATCGCTTATTTCCGAAGCTTTGAGTTGCATTGGAATCACCCCTTAGCGGTTCAGGCTCGTGGCCAGGCGATTAAGCCGACCCCGCACCGAACCGTCGATAACCAAATCGCCTGCGCGAATCACGGCACCACCGAGCAGCGCTTCATCCACTTCCGGCTTGAGACTGACCTTGCGCTTGAGACGCTTGCTCAATGCGTCCGCGACGGAATCACGAAGCGCGTCATCCACCGGCTTGGCCGAGATCAGGCGCGCCTGCAGCGTGCCTTCCTCGGCTGCGCGCAGGGCTTCGAACTGTGCCGCCACGTCCGGCATGGCAATCAGGCGCCTGTTCTCCGCCAGCAGTGCGACAAAGTTCCTGCCGCCGTCATCAAGATGCTCACCACAGATGTCGAGCATCAGATCCCGCTGCTGGCTCGGTGACAGTCGCGGACTGGAAAGGATGGCCTGCATCTGCACATCCTTGACCACGGCCGCGAGCGTACCGAGCTGATCAGACCATGCGGCCAGGGTGTCTTTCTCCCTGCCCAGCTTGAAGGCAGCCTGCGCGTAAGGACGGGCGATGGTGTTGAAATCCGCCATCGGTTTCTGCCTCAGAGCTGCTTGGCGAGATCACTGAGCAGGTCATTGTGCGCCTTCGCATCAACTTCCCGTTCAAGAACGCGCGTGGCGCCCGTGATCGCCAGAGTGACAACCTGCTCCCGAAGCTCCGTTTTGGCCTGATTGATTTCCTGCTCAATCTGGGCCTGGGCGGCGGCCAGCTGACGTTCGCCTTCGGCGCGCGCAGTGGACTTGGCTTCCTCGATCGCTTCGTTGGAGCGCTTGTTGGCCTTTTCGATGATTTCGTTGGCCTTCTGGCGGGCCTCGCGCAGGATCTCGTCCGCCTTTTCATTGGCGGTTTCCAGGTCCTTGCGGCCCCGCTCAGCGGCGGCAAGGCCATCGCTGATGCTGTCCTGTCTGGCCTGCATGGCCTTGGACACGTTGGGCCAGACGAACTTCATCGTGAACCAGACGAATATGCCAAAGGCAATCATCTGGCCTAAGAGCGTGGCATTGATCTCCATGCCATCACCTCCAGTGCCTGTTGTGGGTTTGCGTCAGCGCTTAGGAGCCAGCGGCGGCGGTGACGGCACCCACGAACGGGTTGGCGAAGGTGAAGAACAGGGCCAGACCAACACCGATCATGGACACGGCGTCGAGCAGACCGGCCAGCAGGAACATACGACCCTGCAGCATCGGAGCGAGCTCCGGCTGACGGGCGATGCTTTCGAGGAATTTGCCACCCATGATGGCAAAACCGAGGGCGGTGCCGATGGCGCCGGAAGCAATGATGATTGCAACGGCGATGACGGTCATGCCCTGAACACTGGCGATCAGGCTAGCGAGTTCCATTGGTTACCTCCAAGTAGGTCTCAGTCAAAGAAAAAGAAACAATAAGTGAATCGAACGCACTGTCCGGCTTAGTGCGATTCCGCCGCCATACTCAGATAGACCATGGTCAACATCATGAAGATGAAGGCCTGCAACGGAATCACGAGAATATGGAAGATGGCCCAGATGGTGGCCAGAACGATCTGGCCGAGCAGCAGGGCGATACCCCCAATACTGGTAAAGACTTCGAACAGTCCATAGCTCAAGGTCAGCGTCGCGATCAGGATAAAGATCAGCTCGGCGGCATACAGGTTGCCGAACAACCGCAGCGACAGTGATATCGGCTTGGCGAACAACTCAACGAAGTTCAGCACGAAGTTGAATGGCGCCAGGGACCAGTGATTGAACGGATGGAAGAACAGTTCGTGGAGGTAACCCTTCGCGCCCTTGTAGTAGATGCTGTAGATGATGATCAGGCCCAGCACCGACAGAGACAGGCCGAAGGTGACGTTCATGTTCACGGTGGGGAGTATCTTGAAATACTCCCAACCCAGGGCACCCATGGTCTCCGGCGCCAGATCGATCGGCACCAGGTCCATAAGGTTCATCAGGAAGATCCAGCAGAAAATGGTAAGCGCCAGCGGGGCTGCGAGCGGGTTGTGACCGCTGAAGGTATCCCGGGTCAGCTTGTTCATGGCGTCGATCATCATCTCGACGAAATTCTGCAGACCGCCCGGAATACCCTCGGTGGCGTTACGGGAAGCCATCCAGAAGACCCAGCAGAACAGGCTGCCGAGCAGAATGGAGACGATCAGGGAATCAGCATGAATGGTCCAGAAGCCACCATCGCCGATCGACCAATTGGTGAGGTGGTGATTGATGTAATACGTGACGCCGCCCGAGTTGTCGCTCATCGCTGTCTCACCGCTGGTTCGGTCGCGCCCACACGGAACGCAACCCAGAAAACAAGAATTGTCAGGATGTAAGTCACAATCAGGGGGGCGAAGCGGTCAGCAAACCATTGCAATGCGATGATGAACAGCACCACCGTCAGACCGAACTTCAGCGCTTCCCCTCTATAGAACGCACCAATTATCTGTTTCGGCGGCGCATCCGGGCGAACCGAGAAAACCTTCATCGCCAGGTAGGCCCCGGGGATGATCGCAATCAACCCCCCGACCAGTGCCGCGACACCATGCTCCGGGCTTTGCAACAACCACCAGAGCAGGGCGCTTGCGCCCGTCACCACAAGCTGACCGAAGAAAACGAACCTGACCGGCGAAAGGGTGGGCATATTGTCACCCCCCTGGGACGTCGAGCAGGATCATGGCACCCGCGCCTTTAAATTCTGGCGGCAGCATTGGTGCGGTCGAGCAACGGGTCTTTTTGTGCCCACGCACCGACCATCCAGGCCGGCACGAGCGGCGGAGTATAAAGACTCACCCAGGGAGGGTCAACGCGGACCCGGTGCAGACGTGTCAATGGCCTAACCGATGTGCTGCAGGATGCCGTCCAGCTCGTCCAGGCTGCCGTAATTGATCACCAGCTTGCCCTTGCCCTGGCGCCCCTGCTGGATCGTTACCGTGGCCCCCAGGCGTTCGGACAGCTCGGTCTGCAGGCGGCGCACATCCGGATCCATGCGGCTGTTGCGTGGCGCCCGGTCTTCGCCGGCCAGCGCCTGCTGTACCAGCCGTTCCGTGGCCCGCACCGACAGACCCCGTCGCACGACCTCGGCCGCTACTGCACTCTGACGATGCCCCTTGAGGCCAAGCAAGGCCCGCGCGTGCCCCATCTCCAGCTCGCCCTGACCCAGCCGTTCCCGCACATCATCATTGAGATCGAGCAGCCGCAGCAGATTGCTGACCGAAACCCGCGAGCGACCAACGGTTTCCGCTGCCTGCTGATGTGTCAGACCAAATTCCTCCACCAGGCGGGCGATGGCCATGGCCTCTTCCAGGGGGTTCAGGTTCTCGCGCTGAATGTTCTCGATCAGTGCCACCGCCAGTGCCACCTGGTCGGTGATGCCACGAACAATGGCCGGCACGGTTTCCAGACCCGCCAGTTGCGCAGCCCGCCAGCGGCGCTCGCCGGCGATGATCTCGAACTGCTCCTCGCTCAGCGGTCGCACCACCAGGGGCTGCACAACGCCCTGGGTGCGTATCGAATCGGACAGCTCCTGCAGCGCGGTGGGATCCATGTCACGCCGTGGCTGGTAAGCGCCGCGCTGCAACCATTCCACGGGCAGATTACGCAAATGCCCACCGTCATCCGGCTCGGTCCGTGTCGCGCCGAGCAGGACATCGAATCCCTTGCTGCCAAGTCCCCGCTTCTTCGCCGTCATGATGCTGTCGCCGCCTGCATGTCGCGTCGAATCACTTCGCTGGCCAGCGCCATGTAGGCCAGCGCCCCCCGTGAGTACCGATCGTACTGGATTGCCGTCCGGCCATGACTGGGCGCCTCGGCCAATCGCACATTTCGCGGGATCTGCGTGCTGTAGACCTGTTTCGGGAAATGCTGCATCAGCTGCGCCGCAACCTGATTGGCCAGATTGTTCCGTGGATCGTACATGGTTCGCAGCAGACCGTTGATGCGCAGGTCCGGATTGGCCCGCTCCTGCACCCGACCAATGGTGTTGAGCAGAGCGGTCAGGCCTTCCAGCGCATAGTATTCACACTGGATCGGGATCAGAACGCCGCGGGCAGCCACCAGGGCATTCAGGGTCAGGATGTTCAGGGCCGGCGGGCAGTCAATCAGGATGTAATCGTAGTCGGCCTTCAGTCGGACCAGTTGCCGGCGCAACTGCTGTTCGCGCGCCTCGACTTCCAGTAACTGCACCTCGGCCGCAGTCAGGTCGGAATTGCCTGGCACCAGATCGTAGCCGGCATCCGGTACCTCGATGATCGCCTCGCGCACGCTGATCTGTTGCATCAGCACGTCATAACCAGTGTATTGGGGGCTGTCCTTGTCCACCCCCGAGCCAACCGTCGCATTGCCCTGGGGATCCAGGTCCACCAAGAGCACGCGGCGACGGTTCATGGCCAGTGCGGCGGCCAGATTGACGCTGGTGGTGGTCTTGCCGACCCCGCCTTTCTGGTTTGCAACGGCAATGGTGTGCGCCATGGGATCTCCCGTGTCAGTGGTCGGCGCGGCGCAGGCGCACCAGGGTGCGCTGGGCATCCAGCCCGGGAACAGCCAGGGGCAAGGCCTCGGTGCTCCAGCCACTGCCCAGATCGCGCAGCTCCTCGGTGGCGTCGAAGCGTGCCTTCATTGCCAGCATGACGCCATCCATCGCGAGATGCGCGCCGGCGGCCGTGACGAAAGCATCCGTGCGGGCAAAGGCGCGGGAGCAGATGGTGGCAAACCGCGCCTGCGGCCGGAAGGCCTCGACGCGCTGGTGCACCACATTCAGTCCCGACAGGCCGAGCTGCAGTCGAACCTGCTCCATGAAGCGGGTTTTCTTGCCATTGCTGTCCAGCACGGTCACCGTCATCTGCGGCCGGCAGATGGCCAGCGGTATCCCCGGCAGACCAGCACCACTGCCCACGTCCAGCAGCGAAGGCTCTTCAAGATAGGGAAGCAGACTCAGGCTGTCCAGCAGATGCAGCGGCACCATGGCCATTGGGTCTCGAACCGCCGACAGGTTGAAGGCGCGATTCCAGCGGTGCAGCAGCGTCAGATAATCCAGCAGCGGATCCACCGGCACCGTGTCGCCCAGCGGCAAAACGGCAAGCCCCTGCTGCAGCTCTTGGCGGGCCGGTTCCCTCGGGAACGGCTCGGTCATGCGCTGCGGCGCGCCGCGGACTGCTCGCCGCCGCGGCGCAGATGCACCAGCAACAGGGAAACCGCTGCCGGCGTGACGCCGGCAATCCGCCCGGCCTGGGCCACGGTCGCCGGCCGATGTTGCTGCAGCAACTGCCGGACTTCGTTGGACAATCCCTGCACCTGGGCATAATCGATGGAATCCGGGATCTGCAGATGCTCCAGCCGGCGGCCGCGGGCAACCTCGTCCTGCTGGCGCTCCAGGTAGCCCGAGTAACGGGCCTGAATCTCCACCTGTTCCGCCACCTGCGGGTCATTCACGCCCGGTCCGGCGGCCGGCACCGACATAAGTTCGGCATAGCTGACCTGCGGCCGACGCAGCAGCTCATCCAGGTGCTGCTCGCGTTTCAGCGGGCCACCGAATACCCGCTGCGCGGTGGCCGCATCCAGGTCCGAAGGCCGCAACAGGGTTGCCTGCAGTCGCAGCTGTTCCCGGGCGATGGTTTCTCGCTTCAGCTCGAAGGCTGCCCATTGCCTGTCTTCCAGCAGGCCCAGCTCGCGCGCCGCCGGGGTCAGGCGCAGATCGGCATTGTCCTCTCGCAGCATCAGCCTGTATTCGGCCCGGCTGGTGAACATGCGATATGGCTCCCTGGTGCCGCGGGTGATCAGGTCGTCGATCAGCACACCGATATAGGCTTCATCCCGACGTGGCGTCCAGGGATCCTCGTCACGGACCTGGCGTGCGGCGTTGATGCCGGCCACCAGACCCTGCGCCGCTGCCTCCTCGTAACCGGTTGTGCCGTTGATCTGGCCGGCGAAGAACAGACCGCGAATGCAGCGGGTCTCCAGGCTGGGGCGCAGATCCCGGGGGTCGAAGTAGTCGTATTCGATGGCGTAACCCGGGCGGGTGATGTGCGCCTGCTCCAGGCCGACGCAGGAGCGGACCAGGTCAATCTGCACATCGAAGGGCAGGCTGGTGGAGATACCGTTCGGGTACACCTCGTGGGTCTCCAGACCCTCGGGTTCGATGAAGATCTGGTGGGAGTCCTTGTCGGCAAAGCGCACCACCTTGTCTTCCACCGACGGGCAATAGCGCGGACCCACCCCTTCGATCTCGCCGGCATACATCGGCGACCGGTCCAGCGACCCGCGGATGATGTCGTGGGTATGGGCATTGGTGTGGGTGATCCAGCAACTGACCTGGCGCGGATGCATGGCACGGTCGCCGCGCAGGCTGAACACCGGCTCCGGAGCATCACCGGGCTGTTCCTGCAGCCGGGCGAAGTCGATGGTGCGACCATCGATGCGCGGCGGCGTGCCCGTTTTCAGCCGACCCACCCGAAACGGCCGCTCGCGCAGGGTACGCGCCAGGGCATTGGACGGCTGATCGCCGGCACGGCCGCCCTGATAGTTGTCCATGCCAATGTGAATGCGGCCACCCAGGAAGGTGCCCACGGTCAGAACCACGGTCGGTGCCCGGAAACGCAGGCCCATCTGGGTAACCACGCCGGTCACCTGATCCTGCTCGATCAACAGGTCATCCACCGCCTGCTGGAACACGAACAGGTTCGGCTGGTTCTCCACCGCATGACGGACCGCCGCCTTGTACAGCACGCGGTCGGCCTGGGCCCGGGTGGCGCGCACCGCCGGGCCCTTGCGACTGTTCAGGGTCCGAAACTGGATGCCGCCGCGATCCGCGGCCAGCGCCATCAGGCCACCCATGGCATCGACTTCGCGCACCAGGTGACCCTTGCCGATTCCGCCAATGGCCGGGTTGCAGCTCATCTGGCCGATGGTCTCGACATTGTGGGTCAGCAGCAGCGTCCGGCGGCCCATGCGCGCAGCGGCCAGCGCGGCCTCGGTGCCGGCATGGCCACCACCCACCACGATGACCTCGAACGATTCACGGTAATCCACGGGCGTGCTCCGAAAAAGCGAAAGGAAACGTAGTTTCCTCAACGGGGCCGGTAGTTTAGAGAAAGGCGCAGGCACTTGCACGCGGTTTCCGCCGCGGTACGGGTGGTTCCACTGGAACGCGGACGTCAAGGAACGCTGAAGTATTCCCGCGTCTGCGCCCGAGACCGGTTTCTGGTCTTCGGTCCGGGTACCCAACCTTCCCGGGTGTTTCCCTCTCGGGCATGGATGCCCTTGCAGCGGTTCCGGAGCCGGCATCCGACCGCTCGGCATCGAAGCCTCCCGTAAGGCCGCTTTTTCCCAGCACTGCGCAGGGCGCCTTGCCTCGGAGAAAATGCGGACGCCAATGCTGGCGTGCGAGTGCGTCAGCGTTTCCTTAGACCAGATGTGCGTAATCGGCCTCGATGCGGTCGAGGCTGAGACGGTTGAGGAAGCCCGAGTAGGCCATCCAGGCCGCCAGCGCGCTCAGGTCGCTGAACTGGGGCGGCAGGAAACGCGGCGGATTGACCAGGCCTTCCTCCACCAGATGCGCCAGCACCGGAATGTCCTCCAGCGTGACCTTGCCGCAGAACAGCAACGGCACCCGATCCAGCCGGCCGTGGCGGACCGCCAGCTGGATTAAGTTGTAAACCATGATGAAGCCCTTGCTGTAACTCAGATCCTTGGTGAACGGGCCATAGGTCGGGCCGCTGCCGCGGAAAATCCGGGACGCATGGTTGAAGGACTCATCGTCATCCAGGCCCTGCTCGCGGAAAAAGCCGAACACATCCAGAAAAGTCGCGCCCTGCTCGGCCATGGACACCGCCCTGATCCGATTTCCCAGCTTGCGCAGGCGATCCGGATAGGAGGTAAAGGCGATGATCTCCATCAGGATGGCCAGGCCTTCCTGGGTCACGGTGGCCGAGGGCGGTCCCTTGCTGAGGAATGTACAGACCGGCTGATCCTGGCCGTTGAGGGTCGTGCCCAGATGGACCCAACCCTCGTGAACTTCGAGCAGGCGGATATCGCGGTTGCGAAAGCGGGCGTCGTCCCGGATTTTCAGATAATCGGCGCCGGCAGCGGCGTCGGCCACGATGCCGTCATCCAGAAACACCCGTACCGAAGAGTCCGCCTCGGAGAAAGCCGCGGACAACCGTTGCTGCAGCATCCGCACCGCTTCTTCGGCGATGATGTCACGCGGTTCCGAGGACAGGTCGCTCTCCCGATCGATATTGCCCAGGGTTTCGGCAAGCATCGCGCCCAGATCGGCGATGGACGGATCACCGGCATGGAAGGCATCCGAGGCAGCACCGTAAAGCTGCTGCGAGAGGTCGCTGAACGCCGGCGTGCCTCGCGCCTGGAGCATCCGGATCGCCATCTGATACTCCCGACACATCCGACCCATCATCTTGCCCACCGGGTTGAATTGCCCCAGTTGGCGAACGATGTCGCGCTCGATGGCGTGCAACTCGTGACCGAGGTCCTCGGCATCGAAACCCAGCGGCCGATCGCGATAGTAGGCGGCATCGACGCGCGGCTGCTGGCGACAGCCGTTGGCGAAGAATTCCTGCTTGATGCCGGCATCCCATTTGATCGCATCGAGGATTCGAATCGGTTTCTGCGCCGCGACGATACGGTCGGACAGCTTGCGAACGGTATCGCGGTAAGCGTCATTGTTATCGGCCACGGGTCGCTCACGCTCCTGTTTTATGTTTAACGTATTAAGTTTTAAGCGGGTGTTTCACGTGGAACGTCGACGCGCGCAGCCTTTGCGTAAAACGTAAAACATTAAACGCGGCCGCCTTAGGGCAACACTGATTGATTCGCATGCCTGCGTTGGAGTCCGCATTTTTTCCGAGGCAAGGCGCGCTGTGCCGCGCCGCAGTCATTCTGCGGTCAAGCAGCGCAACGC
>SKGQ01000014.1 GCA_007117515.1 Ectothiorhodospiraceae bacterium
CACCGGCCCGGTAGCTCGGGCTACCGAACCGGCACCGCGCCTTGCCAGATGACCAGAATCGGTCTCGGGCGCAGACGCGGGAATAAATCATTGTTTCCCTAGACAAAAAAGCCCCGGCAAGCACTGCCTGCCGGGGCCGGTAAAAGCGGTTGGTCCGCTATGAATCAATAACGTTTAGTCGGTGACTTCGACTTCACGAGAAGCAGTGATTTCGACTTCCACGCGACGGTTGGGCTGCAGGCAAGCGATCAACGCATCACGCGCCTGATCTTCACACTCCACCACCGGCGCATTCTCGCCCATGCCACGGCCGCTGATGTCGATACCACGGAACGCGTCACGATTACGCAGGTAGTTCACCACCGCCTGTGCACGACGCTCGGAAAGGCGCTGGTTGTACTCGGCCGGACCGATACGGTCGGTATGACCAGTCACCCGGATGCTCTGCACCTGAACATCGTCATCCCGCACTTCACGCGCCACACGATTCAGCTCATTACGCCCCTGATCGGTGAGTTCAGCGGAATCGAAACCGAACAGTGCACCGGCCTCAAGGGCCACGGCACGGATTTCAGTTCGGGTTTCGACACGCGGCTCCGGCGCAGGCTCAGGGCGTTGCACCAGGTCCGGATGGCATTCTTCAATGGCATCGGCCTCGGTCCAGCTGGTGTGAACCCAGCAGTCGCCCGACGCATTGCGCCAGATTTCACCATCGGAGTTCTGCACGTATTTGCTACGATCTCCCTCGGCAAAGGCATTGCCACCGCCGAGCAGCATCGCTGTGCCGGCGAAAATAGCGAGCAGGCTCTTCAATCCATGTTTTTTCATTGTCGTGCTCCGTCAATCCTGTGTTGCTCTATCAAAACCAAACCGCTCGTCACGTTTGTGACGAAGTTAGCAGTCCTCTGACCACACCGCACAGGTTAGACTAGTGCGCGCGCCGCGGCCAAGAAAAACTGAAACGGATCGTCCGTAAAATACTCAGGCAGTTGCCTCGGCTGGCAACTGCAGGATACGCCCGATAGCCCTCGCGCAGTGCTCAACGCTTTCGGCGCGACAGCTTTCACCCATGAGCCCGATGCGCCAGACCGAGCCGGCCAGCGGGCCGAGTCCGGCACCAATCTCGATTCCATCCTCACGCAACAGCGCCAGTCGCGCCGCGGCATCATCAACAGACTGGGGAACGCGGACGGTGTTCAACTGCGGCAGACTCTCCGCCTGCGGGACGAGATAGTGCAGGCCAAGTCCCTCCAGCCGCGTCCGCAGATCAGCGGACAGACGGGCATGGCGATCCCAGGCCGCCTCCAGCCCCTCCTCATGCAGCGTGAGCAGCGCCTCGTGCAAGCCATAGAGCGCGTTTACTGGCGCCGTGTGATGGTAACTACGCCTGCCTTCGCTGCCCCAGTAATTCATTACCAGCCGGAAGTCCATGAACCAGCTTTGAACCGGCGTGCGCCGCTGACGGATATGCTCCGCCGCCGCATCGCTCACCGTGACCGGCGACAGGCCCGGCGGCGCCGAAAGGCACTTCTGGGTCCCGGAATAGGCGGCATCCACGCCCCAGGAGTCGATTTCAACGGGGGTGCCGCCAAGCGATGTGACGCAGTCCATCAGGCTCAGGCAGTCGTAACGCCGCGCGAGCTCGGCCAGCGCCTGACCGTCAGACTGCGCGCCGGTCGAGGTCTCGGCATGGACAAAGGCCAGCAGCGAGGCTTCCGGCGTCTGCCGTAGCGTGTCTTCCACCTTCTGCGGATCCACGGCGCGCCCCCAGTCGTCATCGACAACCACGGCCCTGGCACCAAGGCGCTCCACCATTTCCACCATCCGTTGACCGAACACGCCGTTGCGGCAGATCACGGCCGTATCGCCCGGTTCCAGCAGATTGACAAAGCAGGCTTCCATACCCGCCGTACCAGGCCCGGAAACCGGCATGGTCAGCGTGTTGCTGGTGCGGAACACCCAGCGCAGGAGTCCTTTCAGGTCGTCCATGAACTCCATGAACACCGGGTCCAGATGACCGATGGTCGGTCGGCCACCGGCATTTAGAACCCGCTGCGCCACATTGGACGGCCCCGGGCCCATCAGCAGACGCTTCGGCGGCATAAATGCTTTGTTTGACATGATTCACCTGACGACATATCCAGATACTCAGACGCTCGTCCATGCATGCGCCTGTGCCCCAATACCGGCCTTCGGCGAAACCCTGATTTCCACCGTTTACCGACAAACCGGCGAAGCGTAGCAGGACTCTTCATTTTAATCGTGACACGCTGCAGCATGAGACGGCCGTCGCAGCATGTGGTGACAGCGCCGCGATACCCTTGGAGACCAACCAATCAGGATTACGCAGAGGAATCATGTCAGCCATTGACCCCAGGCTCCTGCAGAAGCTGAATCCGTTACGGAGCCTGCAACCGGACGCGATCGAAGAACTGGTAAGCGCAGCCTGGATCGAGAACCATCCGGCGCGCCGCATCATTTTCCAGCGCAACACCTCGGACGATGCCTATCGCTTCGTCGTCTCAGGCAGCGTCCTGCTGGTCGATGCCCAGGATCGTCGCCGGAAGGTGGATGCAAGCAGCCCGGCCGATCCGCTCAGCGAGGAAACACCGACTCGCGAGCTGGCGATCACAGCCACAGAGGTCAGCCTGCTCTGCATGCCACGCTCGATTTGCGACGCCTTGCTCGCAGGCAACCGACCGCCCGACTATGCGGTTGAGGAAATGCAGGCGTCCGCCGAAGATCCGAGCGAGGGCCTGTTCTACCAGCTGTTTGCCGACCTGGTATCCGAGCGCCTGGAGTTGCCCAGCCTGCCGGACATCGCGGTGCAGGTGCGCACCGCTGTCGCGGAGGATGACACCGGACCAGCTGATCTGGCGCGCATCATTGCCAGGGACCCAGCCATTGCCGCACGCCTCATCCAGCTCGCCAACGGCTCCCTGTACGGCGGGCAGTCGCAGGTTGATTCGCTGCAGCCAGCGATTGTGCGTCTGGGCTCAACGGTAACCCGGGAGGTAGTCACAGCTCACGCCCTGCGGGCTGTATTCCAGTCGCCGCATGCCGCCCTGCGGGCACGCATGACCAAGCTCTGGGCGCACAGCACGCAAGTCGCGGCGACCGCGCACGGGCTGGCAGGATCGTTCCGCGGCTTTGATCGGGAACAGGCCCTGCTGGCGGGGCTGGTGCACGATATCGGCGCCATTCCGCTAATCACCAATTCGGTGCTCTACCCGGAGCTGACCGCGAATACCGCGCGGCTCGACCTGGCCATCGAGAAATATCGAAGCCAGACCGGGGCGATGATCCTCCGTTACTGGCGGTTTCCCGACATCCTGACCGCCGTCCCGATGCATGCCGAGGACTGGTACCGACAGACCTCGGAGCCAAAACCCGACTATGCAGATCTGATTGCCGTGTCACAGTTACTTTGCACCGTTGACGGCCGCGCGGTGACCGGCGAACGCTGGCCACAAACGGAGTCGACGACGGCCTGGCAACGGCTTGAGAGCTGCCTTGACAATCCGATGTCGCCGGAGGACCTTCGCGCACGGGCTGAGGAGGCGTTGCGCAGGGCCAGTCAGTTGCTTCCTGGCTGAGCGGTCGAATGATGCGGAGGATGATCGCTCAAAGCCAGGACGGGGGCTCCGTGCCAGCCGGGAACAAGGCGCGATACGGATAGGCGTCAAAAAGGATTTCCATCCACTGAATCCGCCCGTCGACAATTCGACTCCAGATCACGGTATCGACCGTGACCCGGGAGGAGATCTGGATATGCACCGACAGGAAATGACAGACGTCCTCCCCATCCACAAAGGCCTTGCGGACTTCCAGACGACTAACGATGCCGGTGCGATAGGTCATATCGGCGATGAAGGAGTCGGCATCGGAGAACTCACTGATCGGGCTCCGATAGCAAAATCCGTCATCCGCCAGACAGGCGCGGGCACCCTCCGGATCGTGCGCCTCGATTGCCCGCAGGAAAGTCTCAACCAGCGCCTGCGCCTCGCTCGCCTCTGCCGTCATGCGAATCCTGCCTCCACTGCCGGGTTTCAACGCTCCTCCACAAGAGCTCCTCGAAGTCTACAGGAGTCTCCGCGCCGGCAGGGCAATCGAATCCCATGATCGGGGAACCATCTGACCGACTGATCCTGCTCGGCGGCGGCCACAGCCACGTCGAAGTCCTGCGCCGACTCCGGGGTCGGCCTACAGGACTGCGCTGCATCCTGGTCAGCGAGAATCGTTTCAGTCTTTACTCGGGCATGTTGCCCGGCTATCTGGCCGGTCATTACCGACTCGATGAGATTCGCATCGACATGGCGCGGCTGGCGCAGGCCTGCGGAGCGGAGTTTCTCTGCAGGCGGGCGATTGCCATTGATCGCCAGGCACGACGCCTGATGCTCGAAGATGGCACCGAACTCGACTACCGGCTGCTATCCATCAACACCGGCGCCGCACCGAGCCTTTCGACGATTCCGGGCGCTGCCGAGCATGCCGTCGCCGTCAAGCCCTTGCATCAGTTCATCAGGCGCATCGACGGACTGCTGTCCCGATCGGCCGAATCGGCCGCTGCGCCACTCACGATAGTCGGCGGTGGCGCCGGTGGAGTGGAAGTGGCGCTGGCCGTGCGCCACAGATGCAGGCTCTGGCCGGGCACTCCGGAAATTCGCCTGGTCAGCGGCCGGCGCGGGCTGCTGCCGGAACATAACAGCCGGGTCAGGGCCCTGGCACGAAAACACCTGCGTCAGGCCGGGATCGCGAACATGGAGGGTCAACGCGTACAACAGATCACCAGGCGGAACCTCATCCTGGATGACGGCAGCGTGCTTGGCGCTGGTCTGACCCTGATGGTGACCGCCGTGCGTGGCCCGGACTGGCTGCGAAATACCGGGCTGGCCCTCGATGACAACGGTTTCGTCCGGACACACGCAAGCTTGCAGAGCATCAGCGATAGCGCAGTATTCGCTGCCGGGGATGTCACCAGCATCGAGCAACAGGCCATCACCAGGGCGGGCGTCCACGCGGTGCGTCAGGGTCCTGTGTTGAGCGCCAATCTGCGTCGCGCCGAGCGCGGAACGACGTTGCGGCCCTATCGGCCGCAGCGCGTCATTCTGGGTCTGATCGCCACCGGACCAAAGCATGCGATTGTCTCCCGCGGCGCCTGGGCCACGGAGGGGCGCTGGGCCTGGCACTGGAAGAACTGGCTCGACCGGCGCTTTATCGCTCGCTACCGTCATGACGACAACTGATTCGGCAGACCGCACGGCCGGCCAGCCGTGCCATGATGGTCGGTGGTAACCGCACTGAAGACAGGACTTCCGGGAGGCTACCGTGGCGGACCGCGAGCCAGTGGATTGCATCATTCACGCCGGCTGGGTCGTGCCCGTGAATCCGGCCGGCGCCGTGCTGGAACGACACAGCCTGGTGATCCAGGGACAACGGATTCTGGCCGTGCTGCCCTGGCGGGATGCCCTGCGCCGTTACCGGGCGCAACGAACCTTCCGCCGAAGCCGTCATGTATTGATCCCCGGACTGATTAACGCACACACCCATGCGGCAATGACATTGTTCCGCGGATTTGCCGACGACCTGCCCCTGACCCAATGGCTGCGCGACCGCATCTGGCCGGCGGAACAGCGGGTCATCGGCCGCCGCTTCGCCCGCGATGGCGTTCGACTGGCCATCGCCGAAATGCTCCGCGGCGGTATCACCTGTTTCAGCGACATGTATTACTTGCCGACGGTCACCGCCGACGAGGCGTGCGCGGCCGGCGTCCGCGCCATGATCGGCATCCGTGTGCTGGACACGGCACTGGGCTTTGGCGCTACACCGGAAGATACGCTGGAGGGTGGCCTGTCGCTGGCCGACCGCTGCCAGCGCGAACCGTTGCTCCACTGCAGCCTGGCGCCCTATGCACCGGAAGCTCTATCGGACCATGTGCTGGGACAGCTACGCCGCCTCTCCTCCGACCACCGTCTGCGGGTACACAGCCACGTCCACGAAACACGCGGAGACATCGCCCAGGCACAACGCAGAGAGGGGCGTCGACCGTTGGCGCAACTGCAGGCTGCGGGCCTGCTGAACGGGAACCTGGTGGCGGTGCACATGAATCATCTGACGGCTGCCGAACGCCAGACCGTCGCCCGCGCCGGGCTCCACGTGGTGCACTGCCCCCGGTCGAACCTGAAACTGGCCAGCGGCTTCTGCCCGGTGACCGAGTTGCTGGCCGAAGGCGTCAACGTCGCCCTGGGTACCGACGGCGCCGCCAGCAACAACAGTCTGGACCTGCTCGGCGAAATGCGCACCGCTGCGCTGCTGGCCAAGGGTCTCAGCGGCGACCCGACTGCAGTCAGCGCCGGCACCGCCCTGCGCATGGCAACTCTGAACGGCGCACGGGCACTGGGGCTGGACACCGAGATCGGCTCGCTGGAAGCCGGCAAACAGGCCGATTGCGTTGCGATCAACCTGGACCGCCTGCAAGCGGTACCGCTGCACCATGTCCTGCCGCAACTGGTTTATGCCACCCAGCGGGAACAGGTCAGTGATGTCTGGGTGGCCGGCCATCAGCTGCTGAATCGTGGCCGACTTACCACCCTGGATGGTGTCTCCGTGCTGCGCCAGACCCGTCGCTGGCAGCGTCGGCTGGCGCAGCCGTCCTGGTTCGATGCAATCCGACACTGGCTGCTGAAATGATCCGTTAGCCAGCGAAGCTCATCCGACGATGGCGAGGCGGAGCCTCGGCAAGTCCATCTCCCTGCGCAGCGGGCAGATGCAACGCCGCCGCCAGTGACTGCGGAAACAGATCAGTGTTTCCTTACAGGTAAGGCATCAGCAACCGGGTGAGACCATCGCGCAGGCGCAGAGGTAAAGATCGGTTTTCCAGCTCATCGAGCTTGAGCAGGCGGGCGGCACGGATACGCTGATCGGCATGTGCCGCCAGAATGCCGGCGAGCGCCGGGCCGTAACATTCCACATTGAACTCGAAATTCAGCCGCAGGCTGCGTGGGTCCCAGTTGCTGGAACCAATGAACGACCAGGCCTCGTCGACGATCATCGCCTTGGCATGATCAAACGGAGGCGGGCTTAGCCAGACCTGGATATCGTGATCCAGCATCTGCGGTAACTGCGCCATCATCGCCCAGTGCACGAACGGCAGATTGCTGCGTTCGGGCAGGACGATATCGATACGGATACCGCGCAATGCGGCGGTGGTCAGAGCCGAGATCAACGTCGAGTCAGGCAGGAAATACGGGGTGACAATCCGCAGCGACCGCTCGGCGGTGGCGATGGCCGCAAGCAGGGCATCCTGATGTTTCAGGAAGTTGTCATCCGGCCCACTCCGAATGCCCCGTGCGACAACATCACCCCGTCGCCGGCTCGGCGGGAACCAGAGCTGTCCGTCAAGATGCTCACCAGCGGCGAAATACCAGTCCTCGTAGAACACTTCCTGCAGCTGGCGCACCACGGGCCCCTGCAGCCGGAACTGGAAATCCCGCGCCATCCGCCGCCCCGACTCCTCGCGGCTATGATGCCGGCGGATATTCATGCCACCGGTGAAACCGACCCGACCATCGATTACCAGCAGCTTGCGGTGGTTGCGCATGTTGATGCCGAACAGCCGGCTGGGCAGGCTGGGGAAAAACCGCGCCACCACGACCCCGCGACGACGCAGCACGCCAACCATGGACGGCCAGGTGTAGCGCTCGCCAGCATTGTCGATCAGTACGCGGACGGCCACGCCACGCCGCACCGCCGCGGTCAGGGCGTCCGCGAAGGCCCGTCCGACACGGTCGTTGCCAAAGATATAGGTAGCCAGGGTAATACTGATGCGGGCCCGGTGAATGGCCTCGATCATGGCCGGGAATGCCTCATCCCCATCCACCAGCACCTCGACCGTATTGCCGTCCACCAGCGGCCGTTCCGTCAGACGGTTCAGCGCGCTGGCCAGGGTCACAAGATGGCGATGTTGTGGCTCCAGCCTCTGTTCCAGCGAAGCCAGATCGCAGGTAAAGGCCTCGCCATGCTCCCAGTCCGGCATCTCCCGATTCTGCAGCGTGACCCGACGCCGCATCCGGTTGATGCCGAACAGCAGGTAGAGCAGCACACCGACCACCGGTGCCAACCAGGCCAGCGCAACCCAGGTCAGCGCACTGCGAGAATCCCGCTTGGTCAGCACGGCATGGCAGGACACGAGCAGGGATGCCAGCGGGATCAGCAGTGCCGCCAGCCGATAGCCGAGATCCAGGGTCATCCTTGCATCCTGTCGTTCATCCGTGTTCAGCCCGATGTCAGCGCGTAGTGCAGCACCAGACCAAGGAAAATGACGCCGCCAAAGAGATTGTTGTTGAGAAAGGCGCGAAAACAGGCCTCCCGCTCGCGCAACCGGATCAGCCATTGCTGACGGACGAAGAAACCGGCCCCGAGCAGCACGCCGAGATAATAGATCGCACCGAGTTCGGCCTGCTGGCCGACAAGCAGCAACGTCACCAACATCAAAAGCTGCAGAATGCCGATCATCAGCCGGTCCAGTTCACCGAACAGCACCGCCGTCGATTTCACACCGATCTTCAGGTCATCGTCGCGATCCACCATCGCATATTGGGTATCGTAGACAGTGGCCCAGACCACCGCGGAAACGAAAACCAGCCAGGCCAGCGGAGGTACACCGCCGGTCTGCGCTGCAAAGGCCATGGGCACGGCCCAGCCAAAGGCGGCACCCAGATGCACCTGCGGCAGATGCGTGTAACGTTTCATGAAGGGATAGCTGGCCGCCAGGAGTACTGCGACCAGCGATAGTTGAATGGTCAGCGGATTGGTCAGAAGCACCAGGCCGAAGGCCAGCAGGCAGAGCACGCTGAACAGGATCAACGCCTCGCGTGGACTGACCCGCCCACGCGCCATGGGCCGCTCAGTGGTTCGTTTCACGTGGCCGTCAATATGACGATCGGCGAAATCATTGATCACGCAGCCGGCCGCGCGCATCACCACAACGCCAAGCACGAAAATCAGCAGCAGATTCAGATCGGGAACACCCTCTGCGGCTAGCCACAGCGCCCAGAGCATGGGCCAGAGCAGCAGAAAATTGCCGATGGGCCGATCCAGGCGTGCCAGTCGCGCATACTGGGTCGCCCTGTCTCTGAGAAACGCCTTATTCATTACTCCAGACCAGCTCCGGCAGAAAGACTTCCGTGACCAGCAGCGGCTTGCCATGCAGCAGATGCCGTGCCTGCCGCGCCCAGTAGCCCTGCATATCCCGACCAGCATGCCGACCAAGCCGGACAGCCAGCGCATCATGCCGGCGCAGCCGGGCCAGGCGCAGCGGTGCACGCCTGGTACCGGCTCCGGAGAATAACAGTTCGCCCAATGGCCGATTGCCAAGCAATCGAAGCGCGCCGTTGCGGCCCCGCAGCGATGACGCCGGAATCACCGAACGGGCCAGGATCAAGGGCTGTCCGTCGCAACACAGCGCGACTTCGCGAACCCAGGCGAGTCGACCATGACGCAGCCGCAATTGCCGCTCCTCATCGCGCAACGGGCGCTGCCATCCCTCGGACAGCCGGCGTACGGCAAAACGCTCGGCGCAGCGCTCGCGCAGCCGTCGGGTCAGCGAATCGGTCCCGATCACCCAGTGGGCCATGTCCGCCGGCAGACGCTGATCGCGCGACACGGACTGAAAAAACCAGCGGCAGTCAGGTCGGTTCACGGTACTCCTCGAGGTTACTCGGCAAGGCGCCCAGAGTGTACCCGCTTGACGGTCGAGCCGCCGAACCGGAAGCCCCGGGAAACCGGGGACTTCCGAGCAAGACCGTGTCCAGATCAAACTCGTCCGTACTGCTGCCGCTGGCCGACCCAGCGACGGATCAAGGCGTCGGCGAGTTCGGGCTCCTGCTGCAGCAGACGGTCCGCAACCTGGCGAACCCCGTCCAGCAGGTCGGCATCCCGCTCGGGGTCGGCGATTCGGAACTGCCAGTCGCCGGTCTGGCGTGTACCAAGCAGTTCACCCGGGCCGCGGTGCGCCAGATCCTGACGCGCGATTTCGAAGCCATCGGTGGTCCGACGCAGCACGCCCAGCCGAGCGCGTGCGCCCTCCGTCAGCGGTGCCTGGTACAGCAGCACGCAGGAACTCGAGGTCGCGCCGCGGCCGACGCGACCTCGTAACTGATGCAGTTGCGCCAGACCCAGTCGCTCGGGGTTCTCGATCACCATCAGACTCGCGTTGGGCACGTTGACGCCGACCTCGATCACCGTGGTCGCAACCAGCAGGTCCAGCCGGCCTTGCGCGAAATCGGCCATCACGGCTTCTTTCTCCACCGACTTCATGCGGCCATGGACGAGCCCGGTGCGCAGCGTCGGTAGGGCCTCGCGCAGGAGGGCCACCGTGTCCTCGGCTGCCTGGGCCTGCAACTGCTCGGATTCTTCAATCAGAGTGCAGACCCAGTATGCCTGCTGGCCGCTGGCACAGGCCTCGGCAACGCGGGCCATGACCTCACCGCGGCGCCCATCCGGAATCGCCACCGTGGTCACCGGGGTCCGCCCCGGCGGCAGTTCATCGATCACCGAAACGTCCAGGTCCGCATAGGCGGTCATCGCCAGCGTTCGCGGAATCGGTGTCGCGGTCATGATCATCTGGTGCGGCTGGACCTCGGCATCCTGGCCCTTCTCGCGCAGGGCCAGACGCTGGTGGACGCCGAAACGGTGCTGTTCGTCGATAATCGCAAGCCCCAGGCGATGAAAGCGGACCTGGTCCTGGAACAGGGCATGAGTGCCGATGACAACGCCGCAGTCGGCACTGGCGATACGCTCGAGCATTGTCCGGCGCTGGGCCGCCGGCAGCTTGCCGGACAGCCAGGCAACCTCGACTTCAAGCGGTTCCAGCCAGCTCCGGAACCCCTGATAGTGCTGTTCGGCCAGTAGCTCGGTGGGCGCCATGACCGCCGCCTGCTGACCGCATTCCACCGCCTGCAGGGCGGCCAGCGCGGCGACCACCGTCTTGCCGGAGCCGACATCACCCTGCACCAGCCGCAGCATCGGCTCGGCCCGCGCCAGGTCCGTCCCGATCTGGTCGGCCACCCGCTGCTGAGCCGCAGTCAATGCAAACGGCAGGGACGCGATCAGCTGCCTGCGCAGGCGGTGATCACCGCGCAACACCGGGGCGCGACGCTCACGTCTCGCCTGATAACGGAACTGCCGCAGGCTGAGCTGATGCGCCAGCAGCTCTTCCAGGGCCAGCCGTCGGCAGGCGGGATGGGTACCGGCCTGCATCGCCTCGATGTCACAATCCGGCGTCGGCCGATGCACGGTTTCCAGCGCTTCGAGAAGGCCGGGCAAACCCGGCCCGGCGAGCCCATCCGGCAAGAGATCGGGCAAGCCGGCACGGACAAACTGCATGGCTTGTTCAATCAGGCGCCGCAGTGTGGTCTGGTTGACGCCGTCGGTAGCCGGATAGACCGGCGTCAGACGGTCCTCCTCTGCAGACGGCTCGCCACCATGCAGCACGCGAATCTCGGGGTGCGCCATCTGCAAGCCGGCGGGACCAGGCCGGACATCGCCGAAACAGGCCAGTTGCACGCCTTTGGAAAGCCGGGCGTGCAGGCCCGGGTAGAGGCGGAAGAACACCAGGGTCAGGCTGCCGGTGCCGTCACTGATCCGGCACAGGAGTCGGCGGCGACCACCGCCACCGGCCAGATCGGTCAGCATCACCTCACCCTGGACCAGCACGGATTGCCCGGGCAGCAGACTGCCGATCGGCTGCGGTCGGGTCCGGTCCTCGTAGCGCAGCGGCAGGTGCAGGACCAGGTCCTGCACGGTACGAATTCCCAGCTTGGCAAGACGCTCCGCAAGCCTGGCGCCGACGCCGCGCAGGCCGGTGACCGGCTGCGTCAGACCGGTGTCAGCGTCATTCACCCCGGCGCTCAGTCGCTGTCCAGCACCAGAATCGCTTCCATCTCCACCGCCACACCCTTCGGCAGGCTGGCGACGCCCACCGCGGCCCGCGCCGGATAGGGTTCACGGAAGTATTCCTGCATCAACTCGTTGACCAGCGCGAAATTGTCCATGTCTGTCAGGAAAATGGTGAGCTTCACCACATGCTGCAGGCTGCCGCCACTGGCTTCCGCCAGCCCCTTGAGATTCTCGAAGACCTGGCGAATATGCGCGGCGGCATCACCCGCCACCAGTTCGCCGGTAGCCGGCACCAGCGGAATCTGGCCGGACAGCCATACGGTATCGCCGGCCCGGACGGCCTGGGAGTATGGTCCGATGGCCTGCGGCGCACGGTCGGTCTGAATGGTTGTTCTTCGCATGATGCTTCCCCTTGGCATGCAGAATGTTAGCGGCCCTGCCCCTGACACGACTCAGTCGGCCGGCCGGTGTCGTCGAATGCCTATAATCACCGGGTCATGATCCGATGAGCGCCAGGGCTGGCCACGACTGCCTGGCGCACCGCCCCCACGCTGATCGAAAGCGAGAAACACCGGTTCATCGGCGTTGATGTGCCAGATATCCACGCCGGTCACTGCCCCGGCCAGAGAGTTACTGGCAAAGATGTAATCGAGGGTACCGGACTCGCCGCGAAAGACGTAGCTGTAGCGGCGCTTCGGGGGGAGGTGGTCCGCCACCAGGTCGACATAGCCGTGCCGCTGAATCAGATTTATCGGATCTTCTTCGGCATAACTGTTGAAGTCGCCGGCCAGCAGGATCTGATCGGTTTCATGCCGCCTTGCCGCATCGGTCACGGCCTCCAGCAGGGCCTCGGCCTGCTCGGTACGCAGTCGGTTCCAGCAGCCCTGGCCGCGATCAATATCGCCCTGCTGCGGGCATCCCACCTTGGCCTTGAAGTGCACCGCAGCGGCAATGAAGCGGCGGTCGCTGGCCCGATCCCTGAAGGCCGCGAACACCGGCGGCCGATTGTGCACCGGATGCGGGTCGGTCTCGGCCCCGGATAACGGCTCCAGCTCTGTCGGTCTATAGATCAACGCCACCTTGATGGCGTCGTCGCCGCGCCGCACGGGGCCATCCAGCATGGCGTAACGACGCTCCTCGGGCAGCCGGGCATTCAACCGCTGCACCAGATCGGCCAGCGCAGTGCGGCTGTTCTCCACCTCGACCAGGGCCAGTAGATGCGCATCCTGCCTCTCGAGCGCCGCAAACAGCTTGTCGCGCTGACGCTGAAGTTCGGCGTCATCAGCAGCACCTCGGCGTCCGAGCGTGACAAAGTAATTTTCGACGTTGAAGGCGGCGACGCGCAGGCCGGCCGGTGACTGCGGCAGTTCCGGTCGCGGGTTACCGGTGACAAAATCCGGCGACGACACCGGATGCAGCCGCCAGTCATCGAAGGCCTCCACCAGCACGCCGGTCAGGGCGCGCACCCGGTCACCGACCCGACGTGTGCCCCGGGCATCGAGGTACGGGACCGGATCGGGGTGCCGTGCATAACTGCCGTCGTCGAGCACGATCCGATGCAACCTGCCATCGTCCGGCACCTGATGCCGGAACAGCCGGTCACCGGCACTGAGCTTGAGGCTGCCGAAGCGTCCGAGCTGGTCGTTACCGGTGACCACCAGATCGTCGGGCAGGGTCACCAGCCTGCCGTGCAGTCGCTCCAGTTCATCACGCTCGGCAGGCAGGTCCAGCGCTGCCGGAGATGGCAGCGGCCTATCGCCGCAATGCGATACCGACTGGACTCGCTGCAGTTGTGCCCGCCCCTGCCACTGGCCGGGGCGGGCTGTCAGAAGCAACAGGCTGCCCGGCTCGATCCGATGCCAATCGGACAACGCCAGATCGGGCGCGTACACGAACCCGCCCCGGACGTTCTCCGACTCAATGGACTGCAGAAAGAAACCGTTCAGCCCCTGGCGCCCGGGAAAGACGGCAGTCACCACGCCCTGCACCTGAATGACTTCTGTTTGACCCATCTCGGCCAGGGCCAGCGCCTCGGAAACCGACGAGGCCGAATCAAGCCCGCCACAGTCGGCAGCCAGGGGACGATCGAACAGCAGAAATGCAAGCAATGAGGCCAGCACGGCGGCCGGCCAGAAATAGCGCCCGATGGAGGCTGTCCGCTGTCGTCCGTGCACGGCGAAACCTCTTCAGAAACGTTGCTGGAAGCTCTGACAGATGGCCGCGTCTGCGGGCGAGGAAATCAGAACTTCTTCAACCCTTCACGCGGTTGATTCGCAACACTGATTTAAGCCCGCGCAGCCGCCGCATGATGCGGGCAAGATGCAGGCGACTGCGCACAGCGATGGAAAGATTGATGGTGACGATCATGCCCTCGCGCTCGTCCACTGCCACCGAGAGGATATTGCCGTCCATGTCGGAGATGCTGGATGCAACCTCGGCCAGCACGCCGCGACCGTTGACCACGTCGACCCGCACTGGTACCGAGAAGTCGCGGTCGATATCGCGCTCCCATTGGACGTCCAGCCACTTCTCCGGGTGCTTGCGATATTCCACCAGGTTGCGGCAATCCTGCAGATGCACGACCACGCCACGGCCCGCGCTGGCGAAACCGACGATCGGGTCGCCGGGAATAGGGTTGCAGCAGCGGGCGAAGGTCACGACGGCGCCCTCGGTACCCTTGATCGTGAGCCGCTCGCGGGTGGACTGATCGCCCTCGGCATCAGCACGTTCCTCGACCAGCCCACTGAGATGACGCGCCGCCAGCCAGGGCATTATTCTTCCAAGGCCCACGTCCTGCAGCAGATGAGACAGGTCGTCCGCACCCGCTGAACGGAGTCCGGTCTGCAACTGCTCGGCAGGCAGGCTATCCAGGCTGCGATCCATGCCCTCCAGCGCCTGATCAACCAGTCTCCGGCCAAGGCTTTCCGCCTCCTCATGACGCAGTGTCTTCAGCGCATGCCGGATGGCCGAACGCGCCTTGGCGGTAACGACGAAGTCGAGCCAGGCAGGGTTCGGCCTGGCTCCAGGCGCGGTAATGACTTCCACGGTCTGTCCGGTCTGCAGCGGCATCCGCAGCGGAACCAGGCGCTTGTCCACCTTGGCGGCAAGGCAGGTATCACCGATATCAGAGTGCACGGCGTAGGCGAAATCGACGATGGTGGCGCCTCGCGGCAGTTCCATGATCTCGCCGAGAGGGGTGAACACGTAAACCTCGTCCGGAAACAGATCGACCTTGACGTTCTCGATGAATTCCAGCGGGTTACCGGCATTGCGCTGCATCTCGAGCAGATCCTTGACCCATTCCCGGGCCCGGGTCTGCGCAGTATTCTGGCCAGCCTCACCGGTCTTGTACATCCAGTGGGCCGCAACGCCCATTTCGGCCACCCGGTCCATTTCATGGGTACGAATCTGGACCTCCATCTGCACGCCCTGGGGGCCCCAGAGCATGGTATGCAGCGACTGGTAGCCGTTGCTCTTGGGGATTGCAATGTAGTCCTTGAAGTGGCCCGGCACCGGCTTGTACAGCCCGTGCATGACGCCCAGTGTTCGGTAACAGGCATCAACATCCCCGACCGTGACACGAATGCCGTGCACATCGAAGATGGCGCTGAACGGTTTCCGTTCACCGCCCTGGTTACGCATCTTGCGGTAGACGCTGAACAGGTGCTTTTCGCGGCCCGTCAAGACCGGGTCAATCCCTGAACCCTGCAGCCGCTCCGCAATGGCCTCACGCACCCGACCCAGCAACGCCTTCTGATTCCGGCGCACCTTGCGCACCTGGGACTTCAGTACCCGGAAGCGCATCGGATACATCGCCGCGAAGGCCAGATCCTCCAGCTCGATGCGCATGTTGTTGATGCCCAGGCGGTGTGCAACCGGGGCATAGATTTCCATGGTTTCGCGGGCGATCCGACGGCGCTTGTGCGGTGGCATGACCCAGATCGTGCGCATGTTATGCAGCCGATCAGCCAGCTTGATGATGATGACCCGGATATCCCGCGCCATCGCCAGCACCATCTTGCGGAAGTTGGCGGCCTGCGCCTCGGCCTTGCTCTCGAAGTGAATCTGGGTGAGCTTGGAAACCCCGTCAACCAGTTCCGCAACTTCCTCGCCGAAATCCGTGGCGATATGCTCTTTCGCGGTGGGGGTGTCTTCAATGACGTCGTGGAGAATCGCGGCGACGATGCTTTGCACATCCAGCCGCATCTCGGCCAGAACCTTGGCCACTGCCACCGGGTGGGTGATGTAGGGTTCGCCGGACATGCGCTGCTGCCCTTCGTGGGCGGCAGCGCCGAAAAGGTAGGCCCGCCGGACCATGTCCACCTGGTCCGGCTCGAGGTAGTCCTCGAGCAGCAAACAAAGGTCGTCCACCCCGCGCCGCGGATCCACGGCACCGGTGTCGTCGGGGGTCAGGGCTTCTGCGCGCGCCATCAGCCCTCCGGAATCATCCCGCTGGACGCTCTGCCGCGTCGGCGTCTGCCTCTGCCGCTTCCCGCATCAGTTCGGCGCGCTGCGCTTCTTCAACGGCAGCGGTGATTTCGGCCTCGGGCTCTTCATCCAGAATCGACGGGCCGACATGCTGTTCGGAGATCTCGCGCAGTGCGAGCACAGTCGGCTTGTCGTTCTCAAGGGGCACGAAGGGCTGTGAACCATTCGCGATCTGCCGCGACCGCTTCGCCGCCACCAGCACCAGCTCGAAACGATTGTCGACGAAATCCAGGCAATCTTCTACGGTAACCCGCGCCATTCTTTGCTCCAATTGGTTATATTGCTTCAACAATTACTATACATGAGTTGGCGATCTCCGTGATGCCCTGCAGCATCCGGGGAAACGACCGCTACCACCCGGGTCAGTCGGTACCCAGCAGTTCGTCCAGGGTGTCGCCGAGGTGCTGCTGTTGCGCAGCCTGTCGCAGGCGCCGACTGCGGATTATCGCCAGCAGATCCGCCCGCGCCTCGCGAAAGTCGTCATTGACTACCAGGTAATCGTATTCGGCGTAGTGTGACATTTCGTTCACGGCATCACGCATGCGCCTCTCGATGACCTCGTCGCTATCCTGCCCGCGCCCACGCAGGCGCTGCTCCAGTTCGATACGCGATGGCGGCAGAATGAACACGGAAACCGCATCCGGCATGGCCGCCCGCACCTGGCGGGCGCCCTGCCAGTCAATCTCCAGAATCACGTCGACGCCCTGCCGCAGGCGGTCGCGCACCGGCTGAATCGCAGTGCCGTAGCGATTGCCGAAGACGGAGGCATGCTCCAGGAAGGCACCGGCCTCGATCATCGCGAGAAAGCTCTGTTCGTCGACGAAGTGGTAATGGACGCCGTCCCGCTCGGCCTCGCGCTGAACCCGCGTGGTGTGCGAGACCGAGACGGTGAGCCCCAGACAGGCTTCCAGCAAGGCATGCACGAGGCTGGTCTTGCCGGCGCCAGACGGTGCCGAAATGATATACAGCGTGCCGCTGAGCGCGTTCATGCTTTACTCCAGATTCTGAATCTGTTCGCGCATCTGCTCAATCAGCACCTTGATCTCGACCGATACCTGGGTGGTGTCGATGGCCGCGGCCTTGGAGCCGAGCGTATTCGCCTCACGATTGAGTTCCTGCATCAGAAAGTCGAGCCGTCGGCCGATCGGCTCGGGCCGCTCCAGCACCCGCCCAATCTCCTCGACGTGCATGACCAGCCGATCCAGTTCCTCATCCACATCCAGGCGCTGGGCCATCAGCACCAATTCCTGCTCGATTCGATTCGAGTCCGGCGTCTGATCCAGTTCGGCCAGGCGCGCCTCCAGACGCTCGCGCAGGCGCTGCCTGATTTGCGGGACCAGGGCGCGCGCCTGTTCCGCAAGTTCAGCAATACGCTCGGCGCGACTGCGAATCATACCCGCCAGCGCCTCACCCTCGCGCTCGCGCGCCTCGATGAAGCCGTCGATGGTCTGGTCCAGCAGGCCCAGGGCCGCATCCATGACCGGTTCCAGATCCGGCGACTGTTCGCTGAGCACACCGGGCGTCCGCAACAAACCCTCGGCAGACAACTGCCCGGACACCGGAAAACGCCGCTCCAGCTCTTCCGCGGCCGCCACCAGTGCTTCCGCCTGGGGCCAGTTGATCTGCACGCCGGATGCGCCACCAGACGACTGAAAACGCAGACTGCATTCCACCTTACCTCGGGACAGGCGCCGACCGAGCCGTTCACGCACCGCTGTTTCAAGCTGCCGCAGGTCCTCCGGCAGGCGCGGGGTGATGTCCAGATAGCGGTGGTTGACCGAACGCAGTTCCCAGGCCAGTCGACCCCAGTCTGCCGACAATTCACGGC
Organism: Ectothiorhodospiraceae bacterium; assembly: GCA_007117515.1. Lineage (GTDB taxonomy): Bacteria > Pseudomonadota > Gammaproteobacteria > Nitrococcales > Aquisalimonadaceae > Methylonatrum. The sequence goes on from SKGQ01000014.1 coordinate 18,215, forward strand.
GCTCGAACGCGGTCATGCTGCAAGCCATGCAGGTTACTCCTTGGCGATGCGAGGGATAGCCGTACTGGAGCCGCCCGCAAGGGGTCGGCCAGGCACAGAAGCGGAGAAGTTTACGCGGTCCCTTCGCGCCTGCAAAAGCGCAACGCTATGGTACGCTCCCGGATCTTATTTTCAGCAGGAGTCACGTGCATGCGTCCCAGCGGCCGAGCAACCGACGAATTGCGCAACGTTCGCTTCACCCCCGGCTTCACGCGCCACGCCGAAGGTTCCGTGCTGGTCGAGTTCGGTGATACCCGCGTGCTGTGTACCGCATCGGTGGAGGATTCCGTACCACCCTTCCTGCGCGGCAAGGGACAGGGTTGGGTTACCGCCGAGTATGGCATGCTGCCTCGCTCCACTGGCAGCCGCATGGGGCGCGAGGCCGCCCGCGGCAGGCAGCAGGGCCGCACCATCGAGATTCAGCGCCTGATAGGCCGCTCACTGCGCGCCTGCATCGATCTTGCAGCCCTGGGTGAACGCAGCGTGGTCCTCGACTGCGACGTCATCCAGGCCGACGGCGGCACGCGTACCGCATCGATCACCGGCGGCTACGTGGCGCTGGCGCTCGCCATGAAGGCGCTGCGACAGGCCGGCAAGCTGAAGCGTGACCCACTGATTGGCCATGTCGCCGCCATCTCTGTCGGTATTTACAAGGGTGAACCGGTGCTCGACCTGGATTACCCGGAGGACAGCGAGGCCGAAACCGACATGAACGTGGTCATGAACGAGGCCGGCGGCTTCATCGAGATTCAGGGCACGGCCGAAGGCCACGCGTTCCGTGAGGACGAACTCGGCAGCATGCTGGCCATGGCGCGCAAGGGCATCGCGCATTTGATCGACGCCCAGCAGCAAGCCATCGAAGCGGCCTGACAGCGCTCAGCATGCGGATCGTTTTCGCAAGCAACAATGCAGGCAAGACGGAGGAGGTCGCGGGAATGCTGCGGCCGCTGGGCCTGGACCTGCTGCCGCAATCCGCCTTCCTTGTCCCCGAAGCGGAAGAAACCGGGCTCACCTTCGTCGAAAACGCCCTGCTCAAGGCCCGCAATGCCTGTCGGCACACGATGCTGCCAGCGATCGGTGACGATTCCGGTCTGGAGGTGGACGCGCTGGAAGGCGAGCCGGGCATCTATTCCTCACGCTACGCTGGCGAATACGCCAGCGACGAAGACAATAACAGTCTGCTGCTGGCGGAGCTGGCCGGCGTCCCGGAAGAGCAGCGCACCGCGCGCTTTCACTGCGTCATGGTGTACCTGCGGCATGCCGACGACCCGACGCCGATAATCTGTCAGGGCACCTGGGAAGGACGCATCCTGGCAGCGGCGGATGGCGACGGCGGCTTTGGCTACGACCCGGTGTTCCATGTGCAGGCCGAAGGCTGCAGTGCGGCTCGGCTGACGCCGGAAGACAAGAACCGCCTCAGCCATCGCGGCCAGGCCCTGCGACAATTGCTGGAGCGCCTGCGCCCCGGCCCTGGCCGCGGCTAGCGCCGTGGGACTGCCTCCTCTCGGGCTGTACCTGCACCTTCCCTGGTGCACGCGCAAATGCCCTTACTGCGACTTCAACTCCCACGCCGCCGGCGAGGCACCGCCGTACAACGACTACCTGCAGGCGCTGCTGCGCGATCTTGACCGGGAATTCGGCAAGGCGGGTGAGCGCCTTATCGACACGGTTTTCATCGGCGGCGGCACGCCCAGCCTGTTTCCGGTCCCGGCCATCGAAACCCTGCTGACGGCACTGCAGCCCAGGCTTCAGGACGGCGCCGAAATCACCATGGAAGCCAACCCCGGCAGCGCCGAGATGCAGCGATTCCGCGGCTACCGGGATGCGGGCGTCAACCGACTGTCGATTGGTGTACAGAGCTTCGACGACACGCTGCTGCGGCGCCTCGGCCGCGTGCATGACTCGAGGGAGGCTCTGTCGGCGGTTGATGCGGCACGCCAGGCCGGGTTTTCGCGCATCAACCTGGACCTGATGTACGGGCTTCCCGGGCAGAAACCGGCACAGGCCCTCGCCGACCTGGAGCAGGCCATCGCGCTGGATACCGACCATCTGTCGCATTACCAGCTGACGCTGGAGCCAAACACGGTGTTCTACGCCCACCCCCCGGCGCTGCCCGACACGGACACCCTCGCCGAGATGCAGGTGCAGTGTCAGCAGCGCCTGTCGGAGGCCGGGCTGACGCAGTATGAGGTGTCGGCCTATGCGCGAGCTGACCAACAGTGCCGGCACAATCTGAATTACTGGCGTTTCGGTGATTATCTGGCGGCAGGTGCCGGCGCACACGGCAAACTGAGCGATGTGGAGGGAGGCGTCCAGCGCTACCGCAAGGTCAAAATCCCGGCCCTTTACATGGCCCGCATCGCCGCGGGAAACGCCGACGTGGAACGACGCTGGCTGCAAGCCGAGGATCGGGTGCTTGAATTCATGATGAACGCGCTGCGCCTGAATGCCGGCTTCCCCACCGACCTGTTCAAACAGAGAACCGGGTTGGATATCGCCGTGGTCAGGCCCGTCCTGGATCGACTGGTGGCGCGCGAGCTCCTGCAATCGGACGGCACACGCTACCGGACCACGAAGCTGGGGCGCGATCACCTGGACACGGTGCTGGCGGAATTCCTGCCGGAGGATGGCCATGCTGCATGAAGTCACGATCGATTGTCCTTACTGTGGCGAAGCACTGGACACGCTGGTCGACGTCAGCGGCGGCAGTCAGCAATACATCGAGGACTGCCAGGTTTGCTGCAGCCCGATCGAGTTTCTGGTGGAAGTCGATGCCGAGGGTGGCCTGACAGGTCTGAGTGTGCGTCGCGACGATGAGTGACGCGTGCCGCGTTCAAGGACGATCGGCGTAGCCGAGCGTCAATTGCTCTGCGACCTGATCCTCACGGGGACACAACGACGAGACGCTGAGGCCGAGCAGCCGCACAGGCCTTGCCCCCGCCTCGGTCTGGCAAAGCAGGGCGGCGGCCACCGGCAGCATGTCGTCCGCCGTCAAGAACGGGAGCGCCCGACTGCGGGCCCGGGTAACCTGCCGGAAATCCGAGTACTTGACCTTCAGCGTCAGCGTGTAGCCCTGCAGTTCGCGCCTCGTCAACGCCTCGCTCACCTTCTCAGCCAGCGGCAGCAGAGCGTCCCGCATCGCCCCCTGCTCCCGCAAATCAGCGGCGTAGGTCTGCTCCGCGCCAACCGATTTGCGGATCCGCTCCGCACGCACCGGCCGCTCGTCGACACCGCGCGCCAGGCCGTAATAGAACACTGCACGGCGACCGAAGGCCTGCTGCAATTCGGCCAGGGACCAGCGCCGCAGATCGGCGCCGGTGCGAATCCCAAGGTCGTGCATGCGCTGCTCGGTGGCACGACCCACCCCGTGAATGCGCCCCACCGCAAGACTGGCGACGAAGTCGGCGCCCTGCCCGGGCGGAATCAGGGTCAGGCCATCGGGTTTCTCCAGATCCGAGGCCTGCTTGGCAAAGAATTTGTTGTAGGACACACCGGCCGACGCAGTCAGCCCCGTCTCGGCATGGATGCGGGCCTTGATGTCGCGGGCAATGCGGGTGGCCGATCCCTGGAACCCCTCACTCCGGGTGACGTCCAGATAAGCCTCGTCCAGCGACAGCGGCTCGACCAGCGACGTGTAGTCCCGGAACAGGGCCTGAACCTGGCGCGATACCGCCCGATAAACCGTGAATCTGGGCCGAATGAATACCGCCTCCGGACAAAGCCGCACGGCCCGGGCCGCCGGCATGGCCGAATGGATGCCGAAACGACGCGCCTCGTAGCTGCAGGTCGCCACCACACCGCGACCATCCGGGCTGCCACCGACCACCACCGGACGCCCGCGCAGACTCGGATCGTCGCGCTGCTCGATGGCGGCATAGAAGGCATCCATGTCGACGTGGATGATCTTGCGCTGGGGGAAATCCTCGGATGCCATGCGGTCTGCTGACGCGGTGACGAATCTTGGTGGCACAATGAAGCCATGAGCGACAGCCGCGAACAAGCCCGTCATCGGGCACTGACCGAACTCCGTGCCACACTGGATTCCCAGGCCTGGGTCGAAGACGCCGACCAGGCGCCGTTTTTACGGGAATGGCGGGGTCGTTATCAGGGCCGCGCCGCTGCCGTGCTGTGTCCGGAGAGTACCGAGCAGGTGGCGCTGATCCTTCGGCACTGTCACCAGGCCGGCATTGGCGTCGTGCCACAAAGCGGCAATACCGGTCTGGTTGGCGGTGCCGCCCCCGATGCCTCCGGCGAGCAGATCATTCTCAGCCTGCGCCGGATGCACCGTATTCGGGACGTTGATGCGGATAACAACACCCTGACCGCCGAGGCCGGCTGCGTACTGGCGGACCTGCAAGGCGCCGCCGAGAGAATCGACCGCCTGTTTCCGCTCAGTCTGGCCTCGGAAGGCAGTTGCCAGATTGGTGGCAACCTGGCGAGCAATGCCGGCGGCACGAATGTGCTGCGTTACGGCAATGCCCGTGATCTGACGCTGGGACTGGAGGTGGTGCTGGCCGATGGCCGGGTCTGGCATGGCCTTCGCGGACTTCGCAAGGACAACAGCGGTTTCGATCTGCGAAATCTGTTCATCGGTTCCGAAGGCACGCTGGGAATCATCACGGCTGCGGTGCTGAAGCTTTTCCCCCGGCCACGAACCCGCGTTACCGCACTGCTGGCCATGAACACGGCGAAACAGGCGGTGCAATTGCTCGGCCGCCTGCAACAGGTCAGTGGCAATAACCTGACCGGTTGTGAACTGATGAGCCACGCCAGCCTCAGGATGGCCCTCGATCGCGTGGCCGGGTGCCGCGATCCATTCGACACGGCGCATCCCTGGTATCTGCTGGTCGAGGCGGCCAGCGCCGGCAGCACTCAAGGTCTGCGTGAGGAGCTGGAATCGACGCTCGGCAGGGCGCTGGAAGCAGATGACATCAACGACGCGGTGTTCGCCGACTCGCTGCAACAGGCCGCCGCGCTGTGGCGATTGCGGGAGAGCATCCCCGAGGGCCAGGTGCGATTCGGTGCCAGCATCAAGCACGACATATCAGTGCCGGTGTCGCGCATCCCGGATTTCCTGGCGCAAGCCACCCCCGCGCTGGAAGAACTGGTCCCCGGCCTGCAGGTCTGCGCCTTCGGCCACGTCGGCGACGGCAATCTGCACTTCAATCTGAGTCAGCCGCCCGACGCCAACCGGGAGGCATTCATGGCACGGGAGGTGGAGTGCAACCGGCTGGTGTTCGACCTGGTGGATTCGCTCGGCGGCTCGATCGCGGCAGAACACGGCGTCGGCCAACTTCGGCAGGACGCCCTGGAGCACTACAAGTCAGGTGTCGAACTGGAGCTGATGCGATCCATCAAGCATGCGTTGGATCCGGACGGCATCCTCAATCCGGGGAAAGTCGTGAAGGGATAGTTTTCAGTGTTCAGACCGGCGCCCCGGAGTCCCGGGCGCTTCGCGGACCAGCTTCACCGGCATTCCGCATTATTAGACAGCGCTCGATTCCTACCGAGGCATTCCGAAATGGCGCGGCGACTGCCCTGTCTGAAAACTGAAACCTGAAAACTGAAAACTCGGCATCGAACACATCTCCGGCCGAATTGCTTCGTGTTCTCGGCGGAAGCCGCGTTTATACTCCTCGCATGACCGCTCGACGCACCAGATCCTCCGGTAATACTCTCGGCCGCCTGATGCTGCTTGGCATGTGGGTGGCCGTTGCCGGCGTGCTGGCCCTGGGCTTCGAGGCCTGGCTCGACCGACAGGACAATCCCAATCGCAATCTGCAGACCGTGGTGGCAAGCGACGGCGCCCGGGAAGTCAGTCTGGAACGCAACCGCGCCGGTCATTACGTCGCCGAGGGCACCATCAACGGCCATCCGGTGACCTTCATGCTCGACACCGGTGCCAGTGATGTATCGATCCCGGAGTCGGTGGCGCGGGAACTCGGCCTGGAACGCGGCCCGCCGATGCAGTACCGAACCGCCAACGGCATCGTCACCGCCTATACCACCGAACTGTCCCGGGTCACGCTGGGCGACCTGGAGCAGCGCGAAATCCGCGGTTCGATCAATCCGCACATGGACGGTGAGGAAATTCTGCTCGGCATGAGCTTCCTCGGCGACCTGGATTTCCGCCAGTCGCGGGGTGTGCTGACTCTGACGCAGTATTAGTTCCTGCTTTCTGGCCTCCTGGTGCCCTCTGCCTCTCGGCGGCGGGATCCGGTGCATTTCCTATAGCGTCCGGGCCGTGACTTGTCGGTTGCCATTGAGTGCCGGGGGAGGAGAAGGTTTTCTCCGGCGCTGTTGACGCGGAGCGTCGTCACGACGGTAAAAACCTTGTCCTCACCCGCCACGGGGCTGGGCCCCCGAAATGTATTGACGGACGCGTGAAGACAGGTCTTGCCTGCCCGCAAGCGCGCTTGTACACTTCGCGATCTAATTTTCCGCACCAGACAAACATCCAGGGTATTTACCGATGAAGGCTGACATCCATCCCGAGTACCGTGAGGTCGTGTTTCAGGACATCGCCTCCGACTTCGCCTTCCTGACGCGGTCAACGATCCGCAGCAAGGAAACCATCACCTGGGACGATGGCAACGAATATCCCCTGGTGAAAGTTGAAGTCTCCAGCAAGAGCCACCCCTTCTACACTGGTAAACAGCGCGTGCTGCAGAGCGGTGGCCGGGTTGATCGGTTCAAGCAGAAATACGGCCGCATGGGCAAGAGCAAGTAAGTTCAGGCTCACCGCTGCATGTAATCGGAAAACCGCGCCATCGGCGCGGTTTTTTTTCGCCTATTGCTCACGTACCACCGAATAACAGCGTTACCGGCTACGCCAAAGAACTCGATAAATCAGCTCGTTGCGTCTATTTTTCCAGCGAGCTCGAGGCACATGCTTTTTTTTGTGCGCTGCATCGTACACAATGCGGCAGCGGCCATTCATCAGCCTGACATCAGTCGGATGAGCTGCCAGAATTTCCAGCCGAAGACGCCGTCAATTGAAGTGACAGCGAACTGACCGTCAGCCCGGGGCTGACGCAAGCTCGGCCATACACTAATCGTTTCCGCGTTTGATCAAACTGGACGGCCTCCCGGGCCGACGTCATATGTCGTTTCGGGCTGCCCGGGGGAGACAGGAGAGCATCTATGTCCAAACATACTGTGACGGTTACCGACAACACCTCCGGCAAGAGCGTTGAGTTCCCGGTCAAGGAAGGCACGCACGGCCCTGGCGTCATCGACATCAAGTCGGTCTACAAGGAATTCGGTTACTTCACCTACGATCCGGGTTTCACCTCGACGGCAAGTTGCCGCAGCGACATCACGTTCATCGACGGTGACGAGGGTGTCCTGTTGTATCGGGGCTATCCCATCGAGCAGTTGGCTGAACATAGCTCTTTCCTGGAAGTCTCTCACCTGCTGCTCTACGGGGAACTGCCGACTGCCCCCGAGCTGGACGACTTCACGTCCTCCATTACCAAGCACACCATGGTCAATGAGAGTCTCAAGGACTTCTTTGACGGCTTCCATTACAACGCCCACCCGATGGCGATGATGACCGCGGTGGTGAGCTCCCTGTCCGCGTTCTATCACGACAGCATCGACATCAACGATCCGGAGAGCCGCGAACTCTGCGCGCACCGCATCATTGCCAAGATGCCGACCATTGCCGGCGCCGCATTCAAGCATTTCGTTGGCGAGCCATTCGTCTATCCGAAGAATCGCCTCAGCTATGCCGGCAACCTGCTGAACATGCTGTTCTCGCGTCCGACCGAGGACTACGAAATCAACCCGGTGGCGGAGAAAGCGCTGGATCAGTTGTTGATCCTGCATGCCGATCACGAGCAGAACGCGAGCACCTCGACGGTTCGCCTGGCCGGCAGCACCGGCACCAACCCATTCGCGGCCATTGCCTCTGGCTGTGCCGCGCTCTGGGGCCCGGCTCACGGTGGCGCCAACGAGGCCGTGCTGCGAATGCTCGAGGAGATCGGGGATGTACGCAATGTCGCCCACTACATCGAGAAGGCCAAGGACAAGGATGATCCTTTCCGTCTGATGGGCTTCGGCCATCGGGTCTACAAGAACTATGACCCGCGGGCAACGATCATCCGCAAGACCTGCCACGAGGTCCTGCATGCCATGAACATGGCCGATGACCCCCAGCTGGAACTGGCCATCAAGCTCGAGGAAATTGCCCTGCAGGACGATTATTTCGTCGAGCGCAAGCTGTATCCCAACGTCGACTTCTACTCCGGCCTGATCTACAAGGCTCTGGGTATTCCGACCCAGTTCTTCACGGTGATGTTCGCCCTCGGTCGGACGCCAGGCTGGATTGCCCAATGGTCCGAGATGACCGAAGACGAGGAGCAGCGCATCGGTCGGCCACGGCAGATCTACACCGGTGCCGCCCGCCGCGACTACGTTCCGGTCGTGAAACGCTGACCAGGCGCTGACCCCTTCGCAAACGCGGGAATGAATTGGCGTTCGCAAGAAAACCCGGCCGGGAAAGGCCGGGTTTTTTTTGCCGGAAAGAACCGGTCAACCCGTGTCTGACTGGATCAATGTGCAGCTAGGGAAACACTGATTTATTCCCGCGTCTGCGCCCGAGACCGGTTTTGGTCATCTGGCAAGGCGCGGTGCCGGTTCGGTAGCCAGTCGTTACCGCCCGGTGATGCAACACAGTCAGGCGCCAAAGCCGGCCGAGCCCTTCGGGTTGGGCCGCATTTTTCCCGACTGCTGCGTTGCGCTGCTTGACCGCAGAATGACTGCGGCGCTGCACAGCGCGCCTTGCCTCGGAAAAAATGCGG
>SKGQ01000164.1 GCA_007117515.1 Ectothiorhodospiraceae bacterium
CAGCAGTCGGGAAAAATGCGGCCCAAGTCGAAGACCCCGGCCGGTTTTGGCCCCTGGCGGCGTTGCGCCACCGGCCCGGTAGCTCGGGCTACCGAACCGGCACCGCGCCTTCCCAGATGACCAAAACCGGTCTCGAGCGCAGACGTGGGAATAAATCAGCGTTTCCCTAGGAGGGTGCCGATTCGCCATCATGGCTCCTGCCGGCTGCTTCCATCGCCGGCGCCGGCCTCAGGGGTTTGCCGACGCCGGTGACGCCAACTCAGGCCACCGCTGATCAGCAGCATGGCGAACACGACCAGCAGCACCGGCAGATCACCTGTGCGGGTGTAGAGGGTGCTGCCCTGCATCGGCGTGATCTCAGTGGCCAGGGCCTCGACACTGAACTGTGGCACGCTTGCAATGATGCGGCCGCGATGGTCGACGGCGGCAGTAATTCCGGTGTTGGTCGAGCGCAGCAGGGGACGTCCGGTTTCGCGGGCTCGCATGCGCGAGATCTGAAAATGCTGATGCGGCCCGATCGAGGTACCGAACCAACCGTCATTGCTGACGTTCACCATCAGCGTCGCCTCCGGCAGAAAATCCCGCACCTCGTTGGGGAAGGTGATCTCGTAGCAGATCGAGACTGCCGCACGCTGCCCCGCCACCGACAGCGGTTCGGCCCGCCAGCCGGCGGAGAAATCCGACATCGGCGCACCGAAAACGTCCAGGGCTCCACCGAGTAAGCCACGGAACGGTACGTATTCGCCAAAGGGCACCAGGTGCCGCTTGTGGTAGAAACCGACGTTCTGCCCCAGGGCCAGGACACTGTTGAAAATCCTTCCGCTGTCGGCATCGTAGGACGGAATCCCGAGCAGCAGATCGGTACCATGTTCAGCGGCCTCCTCGGCAACAGGCACCAGATAGCTGTCTATCACATGATGATGGAACGCCGGCACGGCAGTCTCCGGCCAGACAATGAGATCCACCCCAAGATGCCGCTCGTTCAGACGCCGGTACAGCTCCAGCGTGCGGACCCGATTATCGGGCTCCCATTTTTCATCCTGGGCGACATTGCCCTGTAGCAGCGCAACCTGCAGGGGCTCACCCGCGGGCTCGGTCCAGTCGCGGTCGAGCACGGCCCCGCCGAGCCATGACGCGAGCGCTGCCGTCACCGCCAGACACACGGCGGACAGCTTTCTGGCCAGCACCGCGGCGACCAGCCCGCCTGCAAGGATCGCCAGCAGCAGACTGATGCCCAACGGCCCGATCAACGGCGCGTAAGCGCCGAGCCAGCCGTCGGTCTGGCTGTAGCCAAGCTGCAGCCAGGTCGTGCCGGTAAAGAGCCAGCTCTGAACCCATTCCAACAGGACCCAGGCCGCCGGCAGGGTCAGCAGCAGCATCAGCAGCCGCTGTCGCGGCTTCAGCGCCCAGGCCAGCACCACGACCGCCAGCGTCAGCAGGCCGAAACCCAGTGCCAGCAGAACGCAGAATACCGTGGCCACCAGCGGCCCGCCGCCGAATTCACCGACGCTGTACCAGATCCAGTGCCCGCCGGCGGCGTAGTAGGCCACGCCATGCAAATAGGCGGCCTCGAAAGCCAATCGACGCGGCAACCGCAGCACCAGGGCAAACAGCACCCCAGGGATCACCAGGGCCAGCAAAGACCAGCCAAACGGCGCATAGATCAGCGGCGCAAGCCCCCCGGCGGCGACCGCAAGCAGGTAAATCCAACGGCGCTGCATCGGGGCCGGAGACGAAATCTGCATTAAGTGGCTCGGTTGCTGTGAAGGAAAGGCTGGATGATTCGCACGTCTAAGCTGGATTCGCATTTTCGACGCGTGAGCAGATCAGCGCGACCTTAATGACGATTGGAATCGGCTTTGGAATCCGTGGCATTGGGCCGTTCGCGTTGCTTGGGGTCCATGGGCGCCGGAATCTGCCGAACCAGCAGCAGATGAATGCGGCGATTGTCCGCGCGCACCACCTCAAAGCGGAGAGTCCCGATGGTCACGACTTCTCCGCGCTTCGGCAGATGACCGAAGCGGTGAGCGACCAGCCCACCGATGGTATCGAACTCATCGTCCGACAGATCCATTTCAAAATGGCTGTTGAAGTCCTCGATGGGGGTCAGCGCCTTGACCATGCTGCCGCCCTGGCGATGACTGAGGATGTAGCGGTCATCCTCGTAGTCGTGCTCATCGTCGATCTCGCCAACGATCTGCTCCAGCACATCCTCGATGGTAACAATGCCGGCGACGCCGCCGTACTCGTCAACCACCACGGCCAGATGATTGCGGCTACTGCGAAAATCGGTGAGCAACACGTCCAGGCGTTTGCTTTCCGGCACGAACAGCGCCGGCCGCATGAGCTCGCGCATCTTCAGTCTGGAATCGCCGTCGTCGGCGACGAAACGCAACAGGTCCTTGGCAATGAGGATGCCGACCACATCATCCCGGCTGTCGCCGATCACCGGAAACCTGGAATGGCCCGACTCGATAACCGGGGCCAGCAGCTCGGACATATCGGCATCGCGCCGGACCACCACCATCTGGCTGCGGGGGATCATGATGTCCCGCACCTGCAACTCGGAGACGTGCAGCACGCCCTCGATCATCGCCAGCTGATCGGCGTCCAGCAACTCCCGACGCTGGGCGTCGCGCAGAGTGTCCACCAGATCCTCGCGATCTTTCGGCTCGCCACCGGACAGGGCCTGACCCAGCCGCTCCAGCCAGCCACGCTGGCCCGATCCAGCCTGTTCGGTTTTCTTGTCGTCGCCACTCATGCCGGTCTCGCTGCCTCATGCTCCAGGTACGGATCGGCAAAGCCAAGACGGGCGAGCAGCTCGCGTTCCAGCTCCTCCATCCGTGCCGCCTGGCTCGCGTCCTGATGATCGTGCCCCAGCAGATGCAGCACACCATGGGTCACGATATGAGCCCAGTGCGCCTCGCGGGTCTTGTGTTGCTCAACACATTCCCGCGCCAGCACCTCGGCGCAGATCACCAGATCACCAAGAATGGGCAGTGCCAGCCCGGGCGGCGCCTCGAAAGGAAAGGACAACACATTGGTCGCCGCATCGCGCCCGCGATAGCGGTGATTCAGACCACGGGATTCCTCGGCGTCGACCAGCCGGATGCAGAGCGTTGCGTCGTCAGGCGCCAGGCCCATGACCGGCATCAGCCAGTCGCGGATCTGTTCCTCGGCGGGACAATCTGAATGGCGACAGGCGTACTGGATCTCGATGCGCTCTGCCGCCAAGGTTCGGCTGTCCTGACTCATTTCCGTCACTCGCCGTCCTTGCTGGCCGACTGTCGATCATAGGCCTGGACAATGCGCTGAACCAGCGGATGGCGGACCACGTCGTGGGCGGTAAAAAAGGTAAAGCTGACACCTTCGACGTCCTTCAGCACCTCGATGGCATCACGCAGGCCCGAAGCCGTCCCTCGGGGCAGGTCGATCTGCGTGACGTCCCCGGTAACCACCGCGGTGGCGCCAAAACCGATCCGGGTCAGGAACATCTTCATCTGTTCCACCGTCGTGTTCTGCGCCTCGTCGAGGATGATGAAAGCGTTGTTCAGGGTGCGACCACGCATGTAGGCCAACGGCGCGACTTCGATGATATTGCGTTCGATCAGCTTGCCGACTCGCTCAAAGCCGAGCATCTCGAACAGTGCGTCATACAGCGGCCGCAGATAAGGGTCCACCTTCTGCGCCAGATCGCCCGGCAGAAAGCCCAGGCGCTCGCCGGCCTCGACCGCTGGCCGCACCAGTACCAGGCGACGTACCTCGTCCTTTTCCAGCGCCTCGACGGCGGCGGCAACCGCCAGATAGGTCTTGCCGGTGCCGGCCGGACCGATACCGAAGTTCAGATCATGGCCGAGCACGTTGTGCAGATACTTCTGCTGATTCGGACCACGACCACGAATCTCGATATTGCGGGTCCGGATCACCACCTCCTGCGGTTCCGGTCCGTCGCCCTGCAGCCGAGCCTCGACGCCGGAGCGCTGGAGGAACAGATGCACCTGCTCGGGGCTCAGATCCCGCCCTCCGGAGGCGTTGTAGAGATCCCGCAGCACCAGTTCCGCCGCCCGCGCGGCATCACCCTCGCCAATCACGCGAAAGCGATGTGCCCGGTTGCTGATTTCCACACCCAGGCGGCGTTCCACCTGGCGCAGGTTCTCGTCAAACTGCCCGCAGAGATTGGCCAATCGCTGGTTGTCCGCGGGTTCGAGCGTGAAATCCAGGGCATCGGGATTCGCTTTCAAGAGGTCTCCTGCAACTCAGGCACTGACCGTGGCGGTATCGTTGGCCAGGTCGTCTTCGACCGCCAGGATTTCGCCACGCAGGGAGTGGGACAAGGCGTCGGTGATGCGGACCGTGACGAAACGGCCGATCAGGCGCCGATGGCCCGGGAAGTTGACCACCCGGTTATTCCCGGTGCGGCCCTTGATTTCGCCGGCATCCTTCTTCGACACGCCATCGACCAGCACCCGCTGTTCGCTGCCCACCATGGACGCACTGATGCGCCGGGCGTTGTCCTCGATGGCTGTCTGCAGACGTTTCAGCCGGGCCTTCTTTTCGCTCATCGGCACGCTGTCTGCCAGCGCGGCCGCCGGCGTTCCGGGACGCGGGCTGTAGACGAAGCTGAAGGATTGGTCGAAGCCAATTTCCTCGACCAGCGCCATGGTCTCCTCGAAGGCATCCTCGTCCTCGCCGGGAAAACCGACGATGAAGTCCGAGCCGATGCTGATATCGGGTCGGATCTCGCGCAGTCGGCGGATCTTGTCCTTGAATTCGTCGATGCCATGGCCCCGCTTCATCAGCCGCAGCACGAAGTCCGAGCCGCTTTGCACCGGCAGATGCAGATGGTCCACCAACTCCGGGGTTTCGGCGTAGGCCTGGATCAGACTGTCGGAGAATTCCAGCGGATGACTCGTCGTGTAGCGAATACGGTCGATACCGTCGATCGCCGCCAGAAACTGGATCAACAGCGCCAGGTCCGCGCGGGTGCCGTCCGCCATTTCGCCATCGTAGGCATTGACGTTCTGGCCCAGCAAGGTGACCTCGCGCACCCCTTGCTCAGCAAGCATGGCCACCTCGGCCAGCACATCATCGAACGGCCGGCTGATTTCCTCGCCACGGGTATACGGCACGACGCAGAAGCTGCAGTACTTGCTGCAGCCTTCCATGATGGAGACGAAAGCCGTGGGGCCGTCCGCGCGAGGCTCCGGCAGGCGATCGAATTTCTCGATTTCCGGGAAGCTGACATCAACGACGGGCTGGCGCTCGGCGCGCGCCCGGTCGAGCATCTCCGGCAGCCGATGCAACGTCTGCGGGCCAAACACGAGATCAACGAAGGGCGCGCGCTGCTGCAACGCCTCGCCTTCCTGGCTGGCAACGCAGCCACCGACACCGATGATCAGCGCCGGGTTCTTCTCCTTCAACGCTCGCCAGCGGCCGAGTTCGGAGAACACCTTCTCCTGGGCCTTTTCGCGGATCGAACAGGTATTGAGCAGCAGCAGATCCGCCTCTTCCGGACTGTCCACCGCTTCAAAACCGCGCGCATGACCGAGCAGCTCCGCCATCTTCGCGGAGTCGTACTCGTTCATCTGGCAACCATGGGTCCTGACGTAAACCTTCTGTTTCATGCAGGCCTGACGCAACCTCTCGTCGCACCGGAAAATTATAGCGCAGCGGTTCCCCGCCAACGAAGCCGGCAGAGGGTACCGCCACCGTCCCCCAGGGGGCAAGTGACAGTCCCGCGATCGCAACTGGCCCCGCGCCGACGCAGCAACATCACTCGCAGCCTGGCAGGGACAGTGGAAGTTTTCGGCTGGCCCTGTTGGACCGAAGGTACGTCAGGCCAGCCGAAAGCTTGCACTGGCCCGGACGCTCTCAGAACTGCACCTGGCCACGTGCCGTGTGAGGACAAGCTTTTTTCCGTCCTGGGGAACCTCCGGTTCAACAGGGCCGGAGAAAAACCTTCTCCTCCCCCGGCACTCAGCGGCAACTGGCATGAAGGTTCCTGACCGAACCGCGTCGTATCTCCAAGGCCCTATCCGGTCAGAGCCACACCATCCGCAGTCTGGTAGGGACAGTGGAAGGTTTTTCCTGGCCCTGTTGGGCCGAAGGCACGTCAGGCCAGGGAAAAGCTTGCACTGGCCCGGACGCTCTCCGAAAAGCACCTGAACCATCGGCTCACGGAAAAGCGTGGGATGTTCGGTAGACTGTTGCCGGAATTTTCACGACATGGGGTCTCGGATGGACTTTCCCTTGCCGGAAACGCTGGACACCGCCGACGGGCGGCCGCGCCGCCTGGGCGTGGAACTGGAATTTGCCGGCCTGCCACTGGCCCAGATCAGCAACATGGTGCACGAGCTTTACGGTGGCACCCTGGAGCGGGAGAGTGCCTTCATTCACCATATCCGTGACACCGAATGGGGCGATTTTCAGGTGGAGATCGATACCGCCCTGCTCAAGGACCGCTCCTATCTGCGCTACCTGTCGGCGATTGGCATCGAGCTGGATGCCTCGGAGACACGTGACCGGGTGGAGGACACCCTGGCGCGGCTTGCCGGTACCGTGGTGCCCCATGAAATCGTCACGCCACCGATCCCGTTCCGTGACATCCACCGCCTTGAGGCCCTGCGTGAGCGCCTGCAGCAGGCTCATGCCCGTGGCACGCGAGCCTCGGTGCTCTATGCCTTCGGCCTGCACCTGAACCCGGAAATGGCAACACTCAATGGCGAAACGATCCTGCGTCATCTGAAGGCTTTTCTGTTGCTCTGGGACTGGCTGGTGACCCGCGGCGAGATCGACTGGAGCCGGCGCATGACGCCGTACATCAACGAGTTCCCGGCGGCATACTGCAAGCTGGTGCTGGATGACGCCTACGAGCCCGACACGGAGACCCTGCTGCGCGACTATCTGCGCTATAACGCGACCCGCAACCGGGCCCTCGATCTTCTGCCTGCCTTTTTCGAGTTACTTGGTGACAAGGCTTTGGAGGGTGTGCCCGATGCATCGCTGGTCAAGGCCAGACCGGCCTTCCACTACCGTCTGCCGAACTGTCGCATTGATGAGCCCGACTGGACATTGGCGGACGAATTCAAGGGCTGGGTCGCCATCGAATGGCTGGCCAGTCGAGATGCTCTGATGCAGACCATGATCCACGCCTGGCGCACGCGCACCGATGTTGCCGTCACCTCGGTGGATCAGGTCTGGGCCGATCGCTGCCGGCACTGGCTGAATGGCTTCTAGACGACAACAGCGACCACCCGTCGGCGTGACCGGGCCTGATCGCGGCGGCCAGGCAGCCTGGTTGTTCACCGCCTGGGCCGTACGCCTGGCCGGCGGCCGACCGATTCGCATCCGGCCACAGGATCGGCATCGGCCTCGGCTGCCTCCGCTGTCCGCGCTGATTGTCGGCGGTGGCGCCGACGTGGAGCCCGCCCTTTATGGCGAGGCCAAGGCCTCTCCGCCGATGCGGGAACTGCGACGCCGCAGTGGCAGCCTCACCGTGTTCCTGCTCAGCCTCCTGCTGTTTCCACTGATCTGGATAGCGCGGCGTCTGTCGGGACTGCGTGGCCGGCATGGCGGTGACGGTGATCGGGATGCGCTTGAAACGGAGTTGCTGCAACAGGCGCTGACCGAGGGCAAACCGGTACTCGGAATCTGTCGTGGGGCGCAACTGCTGAATGTGGTCAACGGCGGCACGCTGTACCAGGAATTGTCCGATTTCTACGAGGAAGCCGCGAACCTGGACACCATCTGGCCGCTGAAGAGCGTGGATCTGGTCAGCCACAGCCGGCTGGCCATGACCCTCGGGCGCACCCGCTGTCCGGTCAATTCCATGCACCGCCAGGCGATCCGGGACCCGGGCCGCGATCTGACCGTGGTCGCCCGCGACCGGCATAACGTGACCCAGGCCATCGAACTGGACGGCAACGCCTGGGTCATCGGCGTGCAGTGGCATCCGGAGTACCTGCCGCAGCGCCGGGAACAGCGGCGCCTGTTTCGCGCCCTGGTGACAGCGGCAAGACAGTGGGATGCCGGCGTTACGACATGTGCCGTCCAGCAATGAAAAACGGGTTAAGCAGGGATTCCTTGTTGTAGCGCAGCGGCTGCCGCGTATCGCTGCTCAGCACCACCTGACCACCGGCGGCCTCGACGATGGCCTGGCCAGCCGCCGTGTCCCATTCCATGGTCGGCCCGAACCGCGGGTATAACGTCGCCCGTCCTTCCGCCACCGCACAGAACTTCAGCGAACTGCCCACCGGAACCGAATCCTCCACCTGGATGGTCTCCAGAAATTCAGCCAGCTCACCGGAGGGGTGCGAGCGGCTCTTGACCACCGCATGCCCCTGGCCGGACGCCGGCGCACGGACCTGAAGGGGCTGGCGACTGCCGCCCCCTCGCTGCATCCAGGCACCGTGACCGACCACACCGACATAGCTTGTCTCCAGCGCCGGCGCGACGATCACGCCCCACACCGGACGCCCGCCCTCGATCAACGCAATATTGACCGTGAACTCGCCGTTGCGCTTGATGAACTCCTTGGTCCCATCCAGCGGATCCACCAGCCAGAAACGGTCCCAGTGCCGGCGCTCGTCGTAGGGAATGTCCCGGCCCTCCTCCGACAGCAGCGGGATCTCCGGCGTCAGGCGTCCAAGCCCGGTCTCGATCACCCGATGCGAGGCCCGGTCCGCCGCGGTCAGCGGCGAATCATCCGCCTTAGCCTCAACATCGAAGTCCGGACCGTTATAGACGGAAAGGATGGCATCACCGGCCTCGCGGGCGAGGTCGATGACTTTTTCGAAGGG
>SKGQ01000173.1 GCA_007117515.1 Ectothiorhodospiraceae bacterium
ATCCTTGAAGGTCGTGAAGAGATTCAGGGCCTGTTCCAGAGTTTCTTCGATAACGGCGTGCACAGTCACCGCCTCGAGGTCGTTCGCGCTCACCGGCACGGCGATCTGCTTGTCCAGACCGGGCGCTGGCAGGCAGAGGGTGTTGATGGGGATGGCAACGCCATAACCTTTGGTGGTGTTCTCACGACAGCCTTCCAGCGGGATGATACGGGTGACTGGGAACTCGTCAGCCACGTCTGGAACATGGCCGAGTAGCAACCATCGGTGACTCCAGGAACCAGAAGCCGCCCGGTGAACGGCCGGGCGGTGGAAGACAGACTCGGTGCACAAGACGTTTCGTCCACTCTCATCGAAAAGGCAGCAGTGAACAGATTCCAGGACTATCTGCCGGCTCTGAAGACCGCCCTGGGGAAACTCGATGCATGGCGGGAGGCGTACGGGCCAACGGCAGAGGACGATAATCCTGTTCCCCACTATGCGCCGGAACGAATCGAAGAAGTCTTACTGAAGCTCGAACAAAGGCTCGAGGAGAACTACCCGTTCCATCATCCCGAGTATGCGGGCCAGATGCTCAAGCCCCCGCATCCCGCGGCATGGCTGGCTTACACGCTGGCAATGACCATCAATCCAAACAACCACTCCATGGATGGCGGGCCGCCGACCTCCCGGATGGAGAAAGCGGTCATAAAGAAGCTCGCCGCGATGGTCGGATACGACGAAACCAGTCTTGGGCATCTAACCTCGGGCGGCACCATCGCAAACCTGGAAGCCCTTTTCGTGGCGCGTGAACTGCATCCCGGGAAAGCGATTGCCGCCAGTGCGAATGCGCATTTTACTCACCAAAGAATGTGCCGGGTGCTCAACGCTGAATTTATCGCTATACCCGTCAATGCCGAGGGTGTGCCGGATCCCGAGTTCATTGAGCACAATGCGGATCGTATCGGCACCGTCGTCGTAACCCTCGGCACCACCGGGCTCGGCGTCGTGGAACCTCTTGCGGATATCCTCGACATTACCCGGAGGCATGGAATTCGTGTCCATGCGGACGCCGCTTACGGAGGGTTTTTTACACTGATAAAGGATTCATTGCCGTCCAGGCAGCACTGGCAAGCTATCCACGATGCAGACAGCATCGTGATTGACCCGCACAAGCACGGGCTTCAGCCGTATGGCTGCGGAAGTGTCCTGTATAAGGACGCATCCGTTGCCCGGTTCTTTCAGCACGATTCCCCCTATACGTACTTTACCTCCGATGATATTCACCTCGGTGAAATCAGCCTTGAATGCTCGCGAGCCGGGGCTTCAGCTGCGGCACTATGGACCACGCTGGAGCTTCTGCCATTGGAACCATCGGGTCTTGGCACGGTACTGACGTCCGCGCGAAATGCCGCGATGAAATTTGCAGCAAGATTACGCGATAGCGCTGCCTGGGAACTCTACAGCGACCCGGATCTCGATATCGTCGGCTATTTCAGGAGTCCTGAATCAAAGAAGCTGACCGATTTGAACAGAGCCAACAACGCGATTTTTCAGCAAGGCATGAAGAACAGGGATGATCCGTTTTATTTAAGCCTCTACAAGATTGAAGCCGATCAATTCCTGAAACGTTTTCCTGGCTTTGAGGCGAATGCGGACCGGGCAGTAATCCTCAGAAGCGTCTTCATGAAAGAAGAACATGAAAGATTTGTTGAGACGCTGGCCGGCCGTCTAGGTATTTAAGGAAACACTGATTTATTTCCGAATCAATCAGTGTTTCCTTGATGGCGTGCAAAAAAACAGGCCCCGAAGGGCCTGAAGTGCTCTTGCTACAGGGAGATTCCGGAGTCTGCCGTCAGACTGACAGATAGGACGTGATCTTGTCGGCGTCGCAGTTGTCGCGCGCGACGTCGTGCACCATGCGACCGGATTCGATCACCATCAGCCGGTCGGCGATATCCAGCGTGAAGCTCAGGATCTGTTCCGAGACGACGATGGTGATGTCACGCATCTTCTGAATCTCGTTCAGAGTCTGCGCGATTTCCTTGATGATCGACGGCTGAATGCCTTCCGTCGGCTCATCCAGCAACAGTACCTTGGGTTCGGAGACCAGGGCTCGGGCGATGGCCAGCTGCTGTTGCTGACCTCCCGAGAGGTTGCCGCCCTTGCGGTGCCGCATCTCATGCAGCACCGGGAACAGGGAGAAGATCTCGTCCGGGATCTGTTTTTTCCCGGGCGCGGTTTCCAGTCCGGCTTCGATGTTCTCCATCACGGTGAGGTGGGAGAAGATCATCCGCCCCTGGGGCACGTAGGCCAGGCCGGCGGCGACCCGGGCGTGGGATGGAAGGCCGGTGAGCTCCTGGCCATCCAGCACGATGCTCCCGGCGTTGTGTTTCAGAATGCCGATCAGGGTCTTGAACACGGTGGTCTTGCCCATGCCGTTGCGACCCATGATCGCCAGCGTTTCATTCCTGCGGGCGGTGAAGTCCACGCCGTGGATCACTTCACTCTGCCCGTAACTGACCTTGAGACCTGAGACTTCCAGCATCGCTCGATCCTCGTTTGTACGTTGCGGCCCGACTCAGTGGCCCAGGTAGACGTCGATCACGCGCTGGTCCGACTGCACCTGGTCCATGTCGCCCTCGGCGAGGATGGCCCCCTGGTGCAGTACCGTGACCTTGCGTCCGATCTGCTTGACGAAGTTCATGTCATGCTCGATGACGATGATGGAGTGCTTGCCGGCCAGACGCTTGAGCAGATCGGCGGTCTGCTCTCGCTCCCTGGCACTCATGCCGGCGATCGGTTCATCCAGCATCAGCAGCGCCGGATCCTGCATCAGCAGCATGCCGATCTCGAGCCATTGCTTCTGCCCATGACTGAGCTGACCGGCCTCCAGATCCAGCGAATCCTTCAGCATCACCGATTCAGCGATTTCCTGGGTCTTTTCCTGCAGTGCCGTGTCCCGTTTGAAGGCCAGCGCGCCCCACACGCCCCGGCCCTTGGGATACGAAACTTCCAGGTTGTCGCGCACCGTGAGGCTGTCGTACACCGACGGTGTCTGGAACTTGCGGCCAACGCCTTCCCAGACTATCCGGTGCTCCGGCAGTCTGGTCAGCTCCTTGCCACGGAACTTGATCGAGCCATTGGTGGCCTTGGTCTTGCCGCAGATCAGGTCCAGCAGGGTGGTCTTGCCGGCGCCGTTGGGGCCGATCACCACCCGCAGCTCCTTCTCGTCCATGTAGAAGTTCAGCCCGTCGATGGCCTTGAAACCATCGAAGGAGACGGTCAGATCCTCGACCGCAAGCAGGAAATCCGTATTGCTGCTCATGAGCGCACCTCCGTGGATTCACGTGACGTGGCCGCGCGAGCTGTCCGGCTGGGCAGGAATGCGCGAACCTTCGGAGCATATTTTTCGTAGAGACCGGCCAGCCCGTACGGCAGGAACAGCACCACGACGATGAACACCGCACCCATCAGGAACAACCAAAGCTCGGGGTAGGCTTCGGCGAAGGCGATGCGGGCAAAGCCGATGGCCATGGCCCCGTAGACCGCGCCGATCAGGGACAACCGACCACCGACTGCGGCAAAGATGACGAACTCGATGGACGGGATGATCCCGATCAAGGTTGGTGACATGAAGCCTTCCTGCAGCGTGAACATCGCACCGCCGATGGCCGAAAAGACAGCCGCCACACAAAAGACGAAGGCCTTGAAGTTGGCCACGTCATAGCCGGAGAACCGCACCCGGTCTTCCCTGTCGCGCATGGCGATCAGGATGCGACCGAACTTGCTGTGCAGCAGCCACTTGCCGAACAGAATCACTCCGAGCAACAGGAACGCAGTCACGAAGTACAGCGTGACCATGGCCTCGTCGGTGTTGATGTCCCAACCCTTCAGCGTGCGCAGATCGGTGATGCCATTGGCACCGCCGGTGTAGCCCTGCTGGGCGACCAGCAGGATGGTCAGGATCACCACCAGGGCCTGGGTAATGATCGCGAAGTAAACGCCGCTCACCCGGCGTTTGAACATCGCGATGCCGATGACATAGGCGAACAAGGCCGGCAGCACGATGATCGCTATCAGCGTCAGGGTGAGGCTGTTGAAGGGTTCCCAGAACCAGGGCAGTTCGGTAATCCGGTTCCAGTCCATGAAATCCGGAATCCCCGGTGTGGTCTGAATGGCGGTCGCCTCCGGCGTCGAGGCCTCCAGCTTCAGGAACATGGCGATGCAGTAGCCGCCGATGCCGAAGAAGATCCCCTGACCCAGGCTCAGGATGCCGCCATAGCCCCAGCAAAGCACGAGGCCTGCGGCGACGAAACCGAAACTCAGGAAACGGCCGGCCAGACTGAGCTGGTCGACCCCCATGGTCAGCGGAAAGACCAGCAGGATCAGGGCGGCCAGCACGAGCAGGCCGACCAGCCCGTTTCTTCCGCCAAGAAAGTCCAGATATCCGTTCATGATCTGATTGCTCCTTTCCCGGCCCGCCTAGCGGCGTACCTTGCTGGCGAAAAGCCCTTCCGGGCGAATCATGAGAATGGCGACCACGATCAGCAGGGTGATGACCTTGCCCATGGAACCACCGATGAAGAAGTCCAGGATCGATTGCCCCTGGGCGATGGTGAAGGCCGAAGCCACGGTGCCCAGCAGGCTGCCGGCGCCACCGAATACCACCACCAGGAAGGTGTCGACGATATACAGCGAGCCACTGGTGGGCCCGGTGGAGGAAATCGTTGTGAACGCCGCCCCGGCGATGCCGGCAATGCCGCAGCCCAGGGCAAAGGTCAGCCGGTCCACATTTCGCGTGTTGATACCGACGGCGCCGGCCATTTCCCGGTTGGTGGTGGTGCAACGCACCCGCAGGCCCCAGCGGGACTTGTACAGCAGCCACGCCACGCCGGCGGTAACTAAGATTGTCAGCACCATGATCGCGAGGCCATTGATCGGGATATCGATCATCATCGTCGGCCGGTACGAACCCTGCAGCCAGTCCGGCAGACGCACGCTGACTTCGCGGGCACCGAAGCCGGAGCGGAAGGCCTGCTGCATGATCAACGCCAGTCCCCAGGTGGCCAGAAGGGTGTCCAAAGGTCGGTGATAGAGATGGCGAATCAGCAGGAATTCGACGATCCAGCCAACGACGAATGCCGCCAGAAAGGCGAACGGGATGGCCAGGATCAGGTAGTAATCCAGCATCCCCGGCATCTGTGCCGTGATGAAGGTGGAAAACAGGTAGGTGGCATAGGCGCCGATCACCATGAACTCGCCATGGGCCATGTTGATCACGCGCATCTGCCCGTAAATGATCGCCAGGCCCAGTGCCATCAGCAGCAGGACGCTGAAGAGGCTCAGACCGGCGAAACCCTGCATGGCGAGAATCGCCATCAGCTCCTGTGTTGTGAAGTCACCCATTGCTCGAGTCTCCGTGGGGCAAGGAACATGCGGTTCCGGTCACGTGGTGGGACTGATCGGGAACAGGAACGAAGCCGGGGGACAGAAGTCGTCACCCCGGCCTCGATCAGAACTTATTGATAGCCTTCCGGGAACGGATCCGGTTCGATCAGTTCCGGTGATTCCCAGACCACGGTGGCCTGCCCGTCACGGTTCCACTTGCCGATCCGGGTGTAGCTCCACAGATGATGGTTGGGGTGCACCTTGACGTAGCCTTCCGGCGCGGTGTCCAGCTCGATGCCGGGCAGGTGCTCGCGGATCGCGTCGATATCGAAGCTGCCGGAGCGTTCCACGGCTTCCTTCCACAGCCAGGGGCCGAGGTAGGCGGCCTGGGTCACGTCACCGATCACGCTGTCATCACCCCAGCGTTCCTTGAAGGCCTCCACGAAGGCCTTGTTGTTCTCGTTGTCCAGGCTCTGGAAGTACTTCATCGAGGAGTAGAAGCCCTCGACGTTCTCACCTCCGATGCCCAACACCTCGTCCTCGGTGACCGAGATGGCCAGCATGTCCTGGTTCTCGCCATTGATGCCGGCGGCGTTGAGCTGGCGATGCCAGGCCACGTTCGAACCACCCACCACGGCGTGGAAGATCATGTCCGGACGACGCAGGCGAACGCGGTTGATGGCCGAACCGAAGGAGGTATGGCCCAGGGCGTAGTAGTCCTCACCGACCACGGTGCCGCCCAGGACATCCTCGATATGAATTCGGGCGATCTTCATCGAGGTGCGCGGCCAGATGTAGTCAGAACCGATCAGATAGAAGCTGCGGGCACCCTTCTCGTTCCAGGCCCAGTCCAGGCCGGCAAGAATCTGCTGGGTCGCTTCCTGACCGGTGTAGATGACGTTCGGTGACTGCTCCAGGCCCTCATAGAATGTCGGATAGAACAGCATGCCGTTCTCGCGCTCGAAGATCGGCAGCACCGCCTTGCGCGAGGCTGAGGTCCAGCAACCGAACACGGCGGCAACATTGTCCTGTCGCAGCAGCTTGCGGGAGCGATCGGCGAAGGTTGGCCAGTCGCTGGCACCGTCCTCCTGTATGATCTGGATCTGGCGGCCGAGCACGCCGCCCTGAGCGTTGATCTGCTCGATGGCCAGGGTTTCCGCTTCCACGGAGCCGGTTTCGCTGATGGCCATGGTGCCGGACAGCGAGTGGAGGATGCCCACCGTCACCGTGTCATCGGTTACTGCGAGGCCGGTGGTGTTGACCTCTTCCGTTGGCCATTCCTCGTTGGCCAGCGCGGAACCGCCGGCGGCGAGAGACAGTGCCAGCGGGGCGAGAACAAGGCTGCCGACGACAGAGCGGCGTAGCCTTCTGAGTAATGGATCACGCTCAGTTGAAGCACGAGACATTCCAGACTCCTATGGCTGCAAAGGCACAGCCGGTTGCGGGGAAAGACCGTCCGAAAGCGATTTCGGAGGCTAGAAGTCTCGGTGTGTGCTGCGCTGCAAAACAATACGTCGATTAACGTATGGTAAGACCGAACAGACAACGGCAAGGTTTTACGGCATGGGGCGAAGTTGCGCCCACCAAGATCGCTCCTGAAATCAAATCGCCGCTCCACCCGGGATCGCCTGCAAGGATTCCCGGATACGGCGTTTTTTTTGCATTACTCAAGATAGCGAGACGACAGGAGTAGCTAGTTCGGCTGGTCCAACGTTCTTGAGCCGGAGACTTGCAATTGGCCGCCAATCCGGAACAACCCGACGAAAGTGTTGAGGCGTCGCCATCGGAGCAGGCGTCCGGTCCGCAGCGGGTGGTTCGTTTCCGCCGGACCTACAATCAATGGGTCGCGAACCAGACGCTCGAGGATTACGCGCTCCGCTTCACCGCGAAGCACGCGCGGAGGTTTTCCCGCTTCCAGGTGGCAAATACGGCCCTCGGCGCGGTGTCCTTTCTGGCGCTGGAGGCCATTGGCGGCGTCATCACGGTGTTGTATGGCTTCCAGAACGCAGTGGCTGCGATCCTGGTGGTGTCGGCGCTGATCTTCCTTACCGGCCTGCCGATCACCTATCACGCGGCGCGCTCCGGGCTGGACATCGATCTGCTTACCCGGGGTGCGGGTTTCGGCTACATCGGCTCCACGGTCACCTCGCTGATCTATGCGTCATTCACCTTCATATTCTTCGCCATCGAGGCGGCGATTCTCGCGCTGATGTTGCAGATGTGGTTTGGCCTGCCGTTATGGGCCGGCTATGTGCTGAGTGCGGTGGCAGTGATTCCGCTGGTCACCCATGGCATCACCCTGATCAGCCGCTTCCAGGCCTGGACCCAGCCGGTGTGGCTGGGTCTGCATCTGTTGCCGTTTCTGGCCCTTGGGCTGCACGGCATGATCAACCTGGATGGCTGGACTGCCTTCCCAGGCATCCATCCCGATGCCGACGGCGGCTTCAATCTGCTCCTTTTTGGTGCGGCCTCGGCGGTCATATTCGCCCTTGTGGCGCAAATCGGTGAGCAGGTCGACTACCTCCGCTTTCTGCCGCGGGAGGGAAAAGGCGGTCGTGCCGGGTGGTGGCTGGCGCTGCTCACGGCAGGACCGGGCTGGATCATTCCGGGCGCATTGAAGATGCTGCTGGGCTCGTTCCTCGCCTATTTCGTCATCAGCCTGGGTGGGTCGCCGGAGCGGGCTGCCGAGCCCACCGAGATGTATCTGGCGGCCTTCCAGTACGTAACCTCCAATGCCGAGCTGGCGATGCTGTTGACCGGCCTGTTCGTGATCCTGTCGCAGATGAAGATAAACGTCACCAACGCCTACGCCGGTTCCATCGCCTGGTCCAACTTCTTCTCGCGACTGACCCGCAGCCATCCGGGACGGGTAGTCTGGCTGGTGTTCAATGTCGCCATTGCCCTGCTGCTGATGCAGATTGGCATTTACAAGGCCCTGGAGCAGATCCTCAGCCTTTACTGCCTTGTCGCGGTGGCCTGGGTGGGAGCCCTGGTCGCCGATCTGGTGATCAACAAACCCCTGGGCCTCAGTCCGGAGCATATCGAGTTCAAGCGGGCGCATCTTTACGACATCAACCCGGTGGGCGTGGGCTCCACTGCGCTGGCCCTTGTGGTGGGCCTGACCGCCTTCGTCGGCATGTTTGGCGAGACCGCACAGGCCCTGTCGCCATTCATTGCCCTGGCGGTGCCCTTCGTTAGCGCCCCGTTGATAGCACTGGCGACGCGTGGCCGCTACTACATCGCTCGGACGCCAAAGGCTGACTGGGACGCCGAGGAGATCATCCGCTGCTCGGTCTGCGAGCACGGCTTCGAGTCAGAGGACATGGCCCAGTGCCCGGCCTATGGCGGACCGATCTGTTCGTTGTGCTGTTCGCTGGATGCGCGCTGCAATGATCTGTGCAAACCCAGT
Source organism: Ectothiorhodospiraceae bacterium (assembly GCA_007117515.1). Lineage (GTDB taxonomy): Bacteria > Pseudomonadota > Gammaproteobacteria > Nitrococcales > Aquisalimonadaceae > Methylonatrum. Next base: position 8,777 of record SKGQ01000173.1, read on the forward strand.
GCGCGGCTCTCCGATCAGATTCTCGGCGTGTTGCGTTTCCTGTTCCCGCCAGGCCTGGTGCAGCAACTGCACTCGCGTTTCGGACAGTACCTGTTCCTGCTCCTGGTCATGGTGCTGGTGGTGGGGTCGTCGCTGGCGGTTATCTATGTGCAGGCGACCCTTGACGACATGGCATACGCCGAAATCGTCGCGGCTACCCTGTGGCAGACGTTCTTTGTGCTGTTCCTGATCGCCGGGGTCGTCGCCTGGTTGATCGTGCTGGCCCACGAAAGCCGGGTCGCGGCGGAAAATGAATCGCGTTACCAGAACGATCTACTGATGGCGGAAATCGAGGCCCATGGCCGCACCGACCGTGCCCTGCAAAAAGCCAAGGAAGTGGCGGAAGCAGCGAACATGGCGAAGAGCCGTTACATGGTGGGCATGAGCCATGAGTTGCGGACTCCGCTGAACACGGTTCTGGGTTACGCCCAGATCCTGGAGCGTGACGCTGACATGCCCGAACACCGGAGCAATGCGGTACATGTCCTGCGGCGCAGTGCCGAGCATCTTTCCGGTCTGATAGATGGGGTGCTGGACATCTCCCGGATCGAGGCGGGCCGGCTGGAGCTCCATCGTGAGCAGGTCAATATTCGAGAGTTGCTGGACCAGATGGTGCAGATTTTCCGCCGCCAGGCCGAGGAAAAGGGACTGAGCTTCCATTACCGCTGTGCCGAGCGCCTGCCCGTTGCCGTTTACACGGATGAGCGCCGTTTGCGGCAGATTCTGATCAATTTGCTGAACAATGCCGTCAAGTTCACCGATGAAGGCGAGATTCGCTTCTCCGTGGATTACGGCGGACAAGTGGCCGAGTTCCATGTGGCTGATACTGGCATCGGTGTCCCGCAGATTGAGCTGGAACGCATCTTCAAGCCGTTCGAGCGGGTGGCGGCGAATCAGGGGGCGTCGCGGCCAGGCATGGGTATCGGTCTGACCATCACCAAGCTGCTGACCGAAATCATGGGCGGCAGCATCGATGCCCGCAGCGAGCCGGGTCAGGGTAGTGACTTCCGCGTCCGCATGATGTTATCCGCGGTGCCAGCCATGGTGGAGCGAGAGACGCCCGTCCGCCATGTGGTGGGTTATCTGGGCGGCCCCGTCCGCGTCCTGGTGGTGGATGACCAGGCGCCTCATCGGGAGCTTGTTGCCGAGTTCCTTGGTAGTCTGGAGTTCGAGGTCGAAACCGCCTCGGATGGTGCAAAGGCTCTCGCCATTGCCCGCAAAAGGCCCACGGATATCTACCTGCTGGACATTACCATGCCGGGCATCAGTGGCTGGGAACTGGCGGATCAGTTGCGCGCAGCGGGTCACAAGGCTCCCATCATCATGGTGTCGGCCGATGCCTCGGGGCTGCAGCAGTTCGGCACGCGGGAAATCCCCTCGGCCGACTATCTGACCAAGCCCGTGGACCTGTCCCAGCTCCTGGAGAAGGTCGGGCGTGTGCTCCGGCTGCAATGGAGGTACCACGAGGTTGCGCCAAATTCCCCCGCAGCCGGCGGTCCTGAGCCACCGCTGCTGTTGCCGCCGGAAGAGCTGCTCACCGGGCTGCGCCGTTTCTGCCGTATCGGGTACTCCGCCGGTGTCCGAAATCAGCTAGAGCGCATCCGTCAGGCGGCGCCGGCCTGCAGCGCGTTCGTCGATCGCGCGGAGGCCCTGGCGGTGCGCTTTCAATTCGCCGATCTGCTGGAGTTAATCCGCCGTCTCGAAGATGACGGTGCGGAGGTGGCAAATGAATGAGATCAACGTTTCCGGACAAAGGGATACGGTGCTGGTGGTTGATGATTCGCCGGAAACCCTGAGCCTGATTACCGACTCCCTGGAAGGCGCTGGCGTCACCGTGCTGGTGGCGTTGGACGGACGCAGTGCGCTCGAGATGCTGGAGGAAGTCACGCCGGATATCGTGCTCATGGACGCCGTGATGCCCGGCATGGACGGCTTCGAGACCTGCAAGGTACTGAAAGAGCGGTATGACCTGCCGGTGATCTTCATGACCGGTCTGAGTGAGACCGAGCATATCGTTCGTGGCATGGAAGTCGGTGGTGTGGATTACATCACCAAGCCGGTGGCGCCGGACGAACTGATGGCGCGCATGCGGGTGCATCTGGCCAACGCGCGCATGGCGACCAGCGCCCGGGCGGCACTGGACGCCAGCGGTCGGCATATGCTGGCGGTCAATCAGGAAGGAACCGTGCTCTGGAGTACGCCCCAGGCGACGCGTCTTCTGGCGCAATGCCAGCAGGCCGACCGCCTGCAACTGGATGGTGAAACCGTCGAGTTGGCGGACTGGCTGGCGCGCTGCCTGACGCCCGAGGGTGGCGCGCCGATCCCGGTGCCCGACAGCGAGGCCAGGGTGGAGGCCAGCCTGATCGGCGAGCTCAGTGAGAATGAATACCTGCTCAGCCTGAGCCGTTGCCTGACCGTGCCGCCGGAACAGTTGCTGCGCGAACGGTTGGGACTCACCCAGCGCCAGTCCGAGGTGCTTTACTGGGTTTCCAACGGCAAGTCCAATCGTGAAATCGCGATCATTCTCGACATGAGTCCACGCACCGTGAACAAGCATCTGGAACAGGTGTTCCTCAAACTCGGTGTCGAGAACCGCACCTCGGCTGCCGTGATCGGTCTCAACAATCTGGACTGATACGTCAATTGACGTATTCCCGGGAAACCGGGCGCTCTCCAGACTGACAGCAAGAAATTTCATGCTGCAGGAGAGTTCCATGACGGCTCGCGCAATTGTTCTTTTGTTGCTGCTTACCCCCTCTCTGGCGTTGGCCCACCCTGGCCACGCCGGTGGCCTTGCTGCCGGCGTCATGCATCCCCTGCTCGGCCTTGACCATTTGCTGGCCATGCTCGCCGCGGGCTGGTTGGCATTCAGTCATCGCAGCCCGGTGGCGATGGGACTCGCCTTCTGCGGTCTGCTGCTGTTCGGTTTCCTGATCGGACTGGCAACCCCTGCACAGGCCTGGGTTGAGTTGGGAATTCTCGGTTCCCTGCTGATTTTCGGTGGCCTGATCCTGGTGGGCAAGCGGTTGCCATTGCCGGCCCTGCTGGCCATTGCCGGCGCGTTCGCAGCAGCCCACGGCCATGCCCATGGTGCGGAGATGGCGACGGGCCTTTCCGCGGTGGCGTTCGGTCTGGGTATGGCCGTCGCCAGCCTGCTGTTGCTGACCGCCGGCTACGGCCTGGCTGCAGCGGTTCGGGGTGGACAACAGGCTGTATCGCAACGCCTGGCAGGCAGCGTCCTGCTGGTGGCCGCGGGCTATCTGCTGGTCACCGTCTGAGGTGGCGGTTGCGGCATCGGTCGCGGTTCAGCCCGGCTGGCTGGGGCGGCTGCAGCTCGACTACCGACGCGACGATGGCCGCACCCGATTATGGCGCCGCCGGCACCAGGGTCCGTTGTTGGTCCAGCGGTCGTTTTATCCGGAAGGGCCCGTTTGCCACAGCTATCTGATTCATCCGCCCGGAGGCATGGTGGGCGGCGACCGACTGGAGCTGGATGTGCATCTGGACGCCGGCGCCGAAGCGCTTCTGACCACACCCGCGGCAACCAAGATCTACCGCAGTGAGGGTGCGCCGTCCCTGCAGCAGCAGCGATTCGTTGTCGAAGACCACGCAACGCTGGAGATGTTGCCCGCAGAGGCCATTTTGCACGGCGCCTGCCGTGCCCGTCTGGAGTCGACATTTCGTCTCAGTGGCACCGCGGCCCTGTGCTTCTGGGACGTGATTTGTCTGGGTCGACAGGGCCATGGCGACCACTTTGCCGATGGCCGTTGTGAACAGCAGATCGCGGTCTGGCGCGACGGAATTCCGCTGCTCCACGACCGGCTGCAACTCGACCACGGCGACAGCCTGCTCTCCGCCGACTGGGGGCTCGCGGGGTTTCCGGTGTTCGGCACCTTGCTGGCGACGCCGGTCGATGCGGAATTCTGCCGCGGCCTCAGTCGTGAATTGCGGCCCGACAGCGGCGTACGTCTCGGAGTCACTCAGCGCGACGGGCTGATGCTGCTGCGTTGTCTGGGCCAGCACGTGGAGCTTGTTCGCCGTGAACTGGAGGCTGTCTGGCATCGCCTGCGCCCGGTGGTCATGGGCCGGCCAGCCAGCACACCGCGCATCTGGAGAACCTGAGCATGGACCTGACACCGCGGGAAAAGGACAAGCTGCTGCTGTTCACGGCGGCGCTGGTGGCCGAGCGGCGGCTGGCGCGGGGCTTGCGGCTGAATCATCCGGAGGCGGTGGCCTTGATATCCGCCGCCATTCTGGAAGGCGCGCGGGACGGCCGCTCCGTGGCCGAGCTGATGAACGCCGGCGCGGAGGTGCTGAGCCGCGATCAGGTCATGGATGGCGTAGCCGAAATGATCCACGACGTGCAGGTCGAGGCCACGTTTCCGGACGGCGTCAAGCTTGTCACGGTCCATGACCCCATACGATAGGTGCAGCGATGATTCCCGGTGAGGTGTTAAGCGCAGACGGTGAGATCGAACTGAACGCGGGTCGCGAGACCCGGTCGCTGGCGGTGACCAATACCGGCGACAGACCGGTCCAGGTCGGTTCCCATTACCACTTCTTCGAGGTCAATCCGGCACTGGAGCTGGACCGGACGGCGGCCCGCGGATTCCGTCTGGATATCCCGGCCGGCACCGCGGTGCGTTTCGAGCCGGGGCAACGCCGGACCGTGCAGCTGGTGGCCTATGCTGGCGAACGTCAGGTCTACGGCTTCCGCGGTGAGGTGATGGGACCCCTGGACCAGGAGTCCGGAGAATGAGCGTACGCATTGAACGTACGGCCTATGCCGAAATGTTCGGGCCCACCGTTGGCGATCGGCTGCGGCTGGCCGATACCGAACTGTTGATCGAGGTGGAGCGGGATTTCACCACCTACGGCGACGAGGTGAAGTTCGGCGGTGGCAAGGTGATCCGCGACGGCATGGGGCAAAGCCAGCGCACCGCCGATCAGGTGATGGACCTGGTCATCACCAATGCGGTGATCCTGGACCACTGGGGCGTGGTCAAGGCGGACGTCGGCATACGGGCGGGTCGCATCGTTGGCGTCGGCAAGGCGGGCAATCCGGATACGCAGGATGGCGTCACCCTGCCCATTGGTCCGGGGACCGAGGTGATCGCTGGCGAGGGCAAGATCCTCACCGCCGGCGCGATTGATGCGCATATCCATTTCGTCTGCCCCCAACAGATCGAGGAGGCCCTGACCGCGGGCATCACCACGATGATTGGCGGCGGCACGGGGCCGGCCACCGGCACCAATGCCACGACGTGCACGCCTGGCCCCTGGAACATCCACCGCATGCTGCAGGCCGCCGATGCCTTTCCGATGAATCTGGGTTTTCTCGCCAAGGGCAATGCCAGTCGGCCAGAGGCGCTGCGCGAGCAACTGGAGGCCGGGGCGCTGGGGTTGAAGCTGCATGAGGACTGGGGCACCACGCCGGCGGCCATTGACTGCGCGCTCAGCGTTGCCGACGAGTACGACGTGCAGGTCGCCATTCACACCGACACCCTGAACGAGTCCGGCTTTGTCGAGGATACCTTTGCCGCCTTCAAGGGCCGGACCATCCACACGTATCACACGGAAGGTGCCGGCGGCGGGCATGCGCCGGACATCATCCGCGCCTGTGGCGAGGCCAACGTGCTGCCATCCAGCACCAACCCGACGCGGCCGTTCACGGTGAACACCATCGACGAGCATCTGGACATGTTGATGGTCTGTCACCACCTGGATCCGCGGATTGCCGAGGACGTGGCTTTCGCCGAATCGCGCATCCGCCGGGAGACCATCGCGGCCGAGGACATCCTGCATGATCTGGGTGCCTTCTCGATCATCTCCTCCGACTCCCAGGCCATGGGTCGGGTCGGCGAGAGCGTGATCCGAACCTGGCAGACGGCGCACAAGATGAAGCTGCAGCGCGGCCCGCTGCAGCAGGATTCCGCGCGCAACGACAACTTCCGGGCGCGGCGCTATATCGCCAAGATCACCATCAACCCGGCCCTGACCCACGGCATCGCCCACGAAGTGGGCTCGGTGGAGGCCGGCAAACTGGCGGATCTGGTGCTCTGGGATCCCGCCTTCTTCGGTGTCAAACCGGCGCTGACAGTGAAGGGCGGGATGATCGCCTGCGCCCCCATGGGTGACCCCAATGCCTCGATCCCGACGCCACAGCCGGTGCACTACCGGCCCATGTTCGGCGCCTTCGGCGGCGCGCGCCATGCCACTTCGGTGAGTTTCGCATCCAGGGCCGCGGTGGAGGGTGGGCTTGCCGCGGAGCTGGGTCTGCAACGCCCGCTGCTCGCCGTCAGCGGCTGCCGCTCCGTGAGCAAGAAGGACCTGATCCTCAATCACTGGCTGCCTCGGATAGAGGTGGACCCGGAAACCTACGACGTCCGTGCCGATGGTGAGCGCCTGACCTGCGAACCGCTGGAAGAGTTGCCGATGGCCCAGCGGTATTTCCTGTTTTGAGGGTGTTGTCATGCTGCATCTGATCGAACGCCTGGATGGACCGGCCGAGCGTGAACAGGGTGTCCTGGTACTGCCTTTCTCCCTCCGGCAGAAAAGCCGGTTCCGCAGTGTCCTGCTGGACGGCGAAGACGTCGGGGTTTTCCTGCCGCGAGGCCAGGTGCTGCGCGATGGCGATCTGCTGCGTGCCGGGGACGGACGCGTGATCCGGGTCGAGGCCGAGCCGGAAACCGTTAGCACGGTGTACTGCAGCCGAGGGCAGGATCTGGCCCGGATCTGCTATCACCTGGGCAATCGCCACGTGCCGCTGCAGATCGGCGCCGGATTCGCCCGCTATCTCGCCGATCACGTGCTCGACGACATGGTCCGCCGGCTCGGCCTGACGCCTCTGACGGAACGTGCGCCGTTCGAACCCGAGGCAGGTGCGTACCACGGGCATGCTGCCGGCGGCGGGCACCACCATGGCGCGAGCCATGCCCCTGCTGCCGGAGTCTGAATCCTCGGGCCAGGCGCGCCTGAGGCTTTGGCAGCTTCTCAGCCCAACGCTGCCGGTGGGCGCATTCAGTTTCTCCGGTGGTCTCGAGGCCGCGGTGGCGGCCGGGTGGCTCCCTGATCGGGAAGCCGTCGCGCACTGGATTCGGGGCCAGTTGCTCCATGGTCAGGCCCGGGTCGACATCCCCATGCTCAAACGGCTGCATCAGTCCTGGCGTGCCAACGACCAGGCGGCTGTTGAGCGCCATGCGGCGTTTCTGCGCGCCAACCGTGAGTCCGCCGAGTTGGCCGCCGAGGACCGCCATGTGGGTCAGGCCCTGGCGCGTCTCCTGCGTGACCTGGAAATCAGCGACGCTGAGCGCTGGGTCGGTCACGAGCGCTCTGCCTGGGCGGTGTTGTTCGCCCTGGCCCTGGTCCGCTGGGACATTCCGCTGGATGAGGGTGCCGAGGCCTATCTCTGGTCCTGGTGCGACAACCAGGTAGCGGCGGCAATCAAGCTGGTGCCGCTGGGGCAGACGGACGGCCAGCGCCTGCTGCTGAGCCTGGGCCAGGCGATCCAGAGTGCAGCTGCCGAGGGCCTGTCGCTGCCGGAGCGGGCGGTGGGTGGCGGCATGCCCGGCCTCGCCATCGCCAGTTGCTGGCACGAAATCCAGTATTCACGCCTTTTCCGCAGTTGACCGGTTGGTCGCTCATTCCGGGAGAAATGCCATGTCCGCTTCATCTGTTCTGCGCGTCGGGATCGGGGGCCCCGTGGGCTCGGGCAAGACGGCGCTGCTCGAACGCCTTTGCCAGTCAATGCGTGATGCCTTCGAGATTGCCGTGGTCACCAACGACATCTATACCCGCGAAGACGCTGAATTCCTGACCCGTCGGGGCGCGCTGCCGGCCGAGCGGATTATCGGTGTCGAGACTGGTGGCTGCCCGCATACCGCCATCCGCGAGGATGCTTCCATGAACCTGGCCGCCGTGGCCGATTTACAGCAGGGATTTCCGAACCTGGATCTGGTGTTTGTCGAAAGCGGTGGCGACAACCTGTCGGCCACGTTCAGTCCGGAACTCTCGGACCTCACCATCTATGTCATCGACGTGGCCGCCGGCGACAAGATCCCACGCAAGGGTGGTCCGGGTATTACCCAGTCGGATCTGCTGGTCATCAACAAGACGGACCTTGCGCCAATGGTCGGCGCATCGCTGGATGTCATGCGGGAGGACACGCTGCGCATGCGTGGCGACAAGCCCTTTGTTTTCACTGCACTGCTGGAGGGCACCGGCATCACGGCGGTGAAGAATTTCATCGTCGAGGCCGGCATGTTGACCCGGAACTACGTCAAATGACGTATGAAAAACCTAATAAAAACATATATTTCAGATCGTGTCAGTGGCGTTTTCGGCACCTTTGCGGTGCGCCTTTGGCGGCCTCGGGAACGTGCTGGTGCAGCATGCCGGGGTGGCACCTGGGGGCATTTCGGACGCTGGAGCGGGGCCTCCCCGCGAAACTGGACCGGAGCGGGCGGCAATGAGTCGTCGTTGTCCTGAGTGTTTGGCGAAACCAGCCTGGGCTTTATCCGACGGGCGCTGGAAATGCCGGCGCTGCGGCACGCGCTATCGCTACCGCACGGCTTGGGATGCGCAGCGAATCAGCGGTCGGGAAAAGAATCGCCTGCTGGAGTTCTTCGTGCTCGGTGTGCCGGCTTACCGTCTGCGCTTCCGGATGCCTTTGTCGCCGTCGACCATCGAGCCTTTCTACAGGATTGCACGGCTAGCGCTCGCCGAGGAACAAGGCATCACCTGCGGCGAGGTCGAGGTCCAGGATGGGCCGCTGTCCCTGGCCGTTTTCCTGGAGCAGGGACAGATACGTCTGTGGCCGGAGCGGTCGGCTCTTCCCGGGGTAGCGAACGCGGATTGCCGTGAGTCGTGTCCGTCGGCGAATGCGGTTATCGAGCTTCAGGATGAGCGGTTGGCGCTACGGCGGCCGCCCGTCGCCTCCGGGGCAGTTGACGGCATCGAAAACTTCTGGAGTTTTGCCAATCACTGGCTGAATTCCTACCGCGGAATGCAGCGAAAAAACCTGCCGTTTTATCTGGCTGAAATCTGTTTCCGATACAACCATCGGGAGCAGGATCTTTTTCCTTTGTTAAACAGAATCTTGCGTACGACGCCCCTTGACAGGATCGTCTCCAGAGTCGGTCCAGATCGATAACGAGACCCTCCAAGTTATTGATTTGGCATGCCGTCTGCAAAACCCCGCTCAGTCCAACCCAATCCTGCGGAAGCCATCAGTCAGTTCGCAGGCAGGACGTTTCTGTCCCGATCTCAGCAAGAGGAACCATCATGACATCTACCCATCAACGGAATCCGTCACGCAGCAAGCGGGCCGCCGCAGGCACGTCACTACTGGCCCTCGGTCTGGCCGCCGCACTGACGGCGAGTCCGGCCGCTCTCGCGGAAACAACCATCTGGGCTGACGAGGCCGGCCGTTCCGTGACCCTTGGTGCCGGGTTGCGCACCAGTTTTACCGCTGTCGAGGATGGTGCCTCGAACGAAAGCAGCTATTCCAAGGATTTCGAAGTGGACAGCATCCGGCTGTACCTGAACGGCCAGCTGCTGCCCTATCTGGGCTTTACCTTCAACACCGAGCGTGATGCCGGTGGCAGCATCGAGCTGCTGGACCTGCTCGTCCGCTTCGAACCACATGATCTGTTCAACGTCTGGGGCGGTCGCCTGCTGCCGCCGACCGACCGTTCCAACCTGAGCGGCCCTTATTTCCTCGGTGCCTGGACCTTCCCGATCGTGCAGGCCTATCCGTCGGAGTTCGTCGGCCGTGACGACGGTATTGCAGTCTGGGGCCAGGTCAACGGCGGCGCCTTCAAGTATCAGGTCGGTGCCTTCGAAGGGTTCAATCGGGATATCGTCATTGATAACGGCAACGGCGGATCGGTCTCCGCCAACCCGAACAGTAGCGATAACTTGCTCTATGCGGGTCGCCTGACCATGAACCTCTGGGATCCGGAGCCGGGCTACTACAACGCCAGCACCTACTACGGCGCCAAGGACATCCTCGCCATCGGCCTCACAGGTCAGTATCAGAAGGATGCCACCGGTGTGCTCGAGGCGGATGGCGGTTTCTCCGACAAGGGCGATTTCACGGCCTGGAGCGTGGACTTCCTGATGGAGCGCGCTCTGCCCGACGGGGGCGTGGTGACCCTGGAGGCCGCTTACTACGACTACGACTACGACGGAATTCCCGACCCGGACTTCGGATTCGAGGGTGACGGCTATTTCGTTCTTGGCAGCTATATGTTCCCGCAAGTGGTGGGCATCGGCCAATTCCAGCCGCAGGTGCGGTACCAGGAACTCGATGACGACAACGGTCCGAAGCGGGAGCGCCTGGAGGGTGGTCTGAACTACATCATGAATGGCTACAACGCCAAGGCCTCTCTGGTTGCTGGTCGCGACAAGGAACGCAGCGGTGGTTCCAGCAACAACTTCTTCATCGTTGGCGTGCAGTTGCAGATGTAAGGGCGCGTGTCCCCGTGCCCCGGGCCAAATCGGCCTGGGGCGTCTTTTTCGCTATCCAGTCATTTGAGAGGAGAGCTGCGCCATGCGACATGGTGATATTTCGAGCAGTGACGACACGGTCGGCGTCGCCGTCGTGAACTACAAGATGCCGCGGCTGCACACCCGGGCCGAGGTGCTGGAGAACGCACAGAAGATCGCCGACATGCTGGTGGGCATGAAGCAGGGTCTGCCGGGCATGGATCTGGTGATCTTCCCGGAATACAGCACCCACGGGATCATGTACGACCATGACGAGATGATGGAAACCGCCTCGACCATTCCCGGTGACGAAACGGCGATCTTCTCCAGGGCCTGCCGCGAGGCGAATACCTGGGGCGTTTTCTCGCTGACCGGGGAGCGTCACGAGGAACATCCGAACAAGCACCCCTACAACACCCTGGTACTGATCAACAACGAGGGCGAGATCGTCCAGAAGTATCGCAAGATCATTCCCTGGTGCCCGATCGAGGGCTGGTATCCGGGTGGGCAGACCTTTGTCTGCGAAGGGCCCAAGGGCATGAAGGTCAGCCTGATCATCTGCGATGACGGCAATTACCCGGAAATATGGCGCGACTGCGCGATGAAGGGCGCCGAACTGATCGTGCGCTGCCAGGGCTACATGTACCCGGCCAAGGACCAGCAGGTGATGATGGCCAAGACCATGGCCTGGGCCAACAATTGCTATGTGGCGGTGGCCAACGCCAGCGGCTTTGACGGCGTTTACAGCTACTTCGGCCATTCGGCGATCGTCGGTTTTGACGGCCGCACGCTCGGTGAGTGTGGCGAAGAGGACATGGGTGTGCAGTACGCACAGCTGTCCGTCAGCCAGATCCGCGATGCCCGGGCCAATGATCAGTCGCAGAATCATCTGTTCAAGCTGCTGCATCGGGGCTACACGGGTGTGCAGGCATCCGGCGACGGTGACAAGGGCGTGGCCAACTGTCCGTTCGAGTTCTACCGCACCTGGGTCATGGACGCCGAGAAGGCGCAGGAACAGGTGGAGAGCTTCACTCGCGGTACCACCGGCGTGGCCCAGTGCCCGGTGGGCAGCCTGCCGGTGGAAGGCAAGGAAAAAGGGGCCGCGGGCTAGCGCCAGCAGGTCCTGAACCATGGCGCCCTATATCAACGACCGTCTGGAGAGCCAGCGAGAGGCCCTGGAGCAGGCCCGGTTGAAGAAGCCGGGCCTGGCCCGGTTCACCTTCGAGCCCGAGCAGGTCATGGAGCAGTTGCGTCGCGGGATACTGGGGCAGTCGCAAGCCCTCGACGCGCTGGAGGACCTGCTGCAGGTGGTGAAGGCGGATCTGGCCCCCGAGCAACGCCCATTGGGGGTTGTCCTGCTGATGGGTCCCACCGGTGTCGGCAAGACCGAGACCGTGCGTTTGCTGGCTCGGACGATTCAGGGCAATGACGAAGCCCTCTGCCGCATCGACATGAACACGCTGAGTCAGGAGCACTATGCCTCGGCGCTGGTCGGCGCACCACCGGGCTACGTCGGCAGCAAGGAAGGCCACAGTCTGTTCGATGCGGACCGCATCCGGGGCAGCTACAGCACGCCCGGCGTGGTGCTGTTCGATGAGCTGGAGAAGGCCAGCCCGGAGGTGATCCAGACATTGCTCAACGTGCTGGACAGCGGCTGGCTGACGCTACCCGCCGGCAACCGGCAGATCGACTTCCGCAACACCCTGATCTTCATGACCAGCAATCTGGGGGCCGCCGAACTGGCCCGCTACCAGGGCCGGTTCCAGCGTGGCTGGCGGAGGCTGTTCGAGCCGGACCCGCAACGCCGGAAGCAGCTGCTGGAGGACGCCCTGCATCAGCGCTTCGAGCCGGAATTCATCAACCGGATCGATCGGATTCTCCACTATCAGCCCATCGCCGGCGAGCAGCTGGACGCCCTGCTTGAGCTGGAACTGCGCAAGCTCAACGAGCGTCTGTCACGGCAGGGCAGCCAGCTGACCCTGAGCCCGGCAGTGATCCGCTGGCTGCAACGGGATTACGACTCCCGCTTCGGCGCCCGGGATCTGGCCCGCGATCTGCGAGCCCGTCTGCTCCCCGTGCTGGCTCGCGCCCTGTTGACCGAACCTGACACCGAACACCTGCATGCCGATCTGCAGGGCAACCAACTGGTGATCCGCGCCGCTGCCTACGTCAAATGACGCATGGGCAGCACAGACGGCTTATCCGATAGTTAGGCAGTGTTCGCTTAACGTGTCTGGAAATCCGAGCAAACGAAATCTGAGGAGTACTTGCCATGGCTGACCCGCTGATCAAGGTTGATCTCAAGAAATCACCCTATGAGAACGACATGATTCACAACCGCTGGCACCCGGATATACCTATGGTGGCCACGGTCAAGCCGGGCGATGACTTCATCGTCGAGTGCTACGACTGGACCGGCGGGCAGATCAAGAATGATGACAGTGCCGACGACGTGCGCGATGTGGACCTGACCCAGGTGCATTTCCTGTCAGGCCCCGTCGGTGTCGAGGGTGCCGAGCCCGGCGACCTGCTGGAGGTGGATATCCTGGATATCGGTGCCTTCGAGGAGAGCCAGTGGGGCTTCAATGGCTTCTTCTCGAAGCAGAACGGCGGCGGTTTCCTGACCGAACACTTCCCGGAAGCGCAGAAGTCCATCTGGGACTTCAACGGCATGTTTACCAAGTCGCGTCACATCCCGAATGTGGAATTCGCGGGTCTGATCCATCCTGGCCTGATCGGCTGCCTGCCCTCCAGGGAGATGCTGGCGGAATGGAACAAGCGGGAAACGGCGCTGGTGGAAACCGACCCCGAGCGGGTGCCGCCGCTGGCTGCCCTGCCCTATGGCGATACCGCGCACATGGGGCGGATGGCCGATGGCGATGCCAAGTCCGCGGCTGCCGAAGCGGCGCGAACGGTTCCGCCCCGCGAGCACGGCGGCAACTGCGACATCAAGGATCTGTCCCGCGGCTCGAAAATCTATTTTCCGGTCTACGTAAAGGGTGGCGGCCTGTCGGTGGGTGACCTGCACTTCAGCCAGGGCGATGGCGAGATCACCTTCTGCGGCGCCATCGAGATGGCCGGCTGGATTCACATGCGGGTCAACGTCATCAAGGGCGGCATGGCCAAGTACGGGATCAAGAACCCGATCTTCAAGCCGAGCCCGATCAAGCCGCGATACGACGATTACGTGATCTTCGAGGGCATCTCGGTGGACGAGCAGGGTGAGCAGCACTACCTGGACGTGCACGTCGCCTACCGACAGGCCTGCCTCAATGCCATCGAGTACCTGACCAAGTTCGGATACACCAGGGCCCAGGCGTACGCGATACTCGGCTGTGCGCCGGTGGAGGGCCATATCAGCGGGGTCGTGGATATTCCCAATGCCTGCGCCACGCTGTGGTTGCCCACGGGCATCTTCGATTTCGACGTCAATCCGAGTGCCGACGGACCGCAGGCCAAGGCCAAGGGCGCGATGGACGTGCCGAAGTCGCCGGACAAGGAGTGAGCCCATGCCCTTGTATGACTACAAATGCCGGGAGCACGGTCTGTTTCATGAGTTGGCCATGGTCTCCGAGGCCGGCCAGCCCAAGGCCTGCCCGCAATGCGGGACGCTGTCGGCCCAGGTTGTCGTCCTGCCGCCGGAATTGCGTTCCCTGGATCCGGCGTTGCGGAATGCCATGGACCGCAATGAGCGCAGTCGGCACGAGCCGCGATTCTCGACGCCCGAGCATCGGGCCGAAGAACAGGCCCGCCACGAGCATCGTCACGGCAAGGGTTGTGGCTGCTCCGGCCAGCGCATCGACAAGCCCAAGGTGTTCTACACCGCCGATGGCAAGAAGATGTTCCCCTCAGCCCGGCCCTGGATGATCAGTCACTGATCGGACCGAGGCCTGGCGCATAGGCTGCCCACCGGTCCGCGGTGGGCAGTTCCCATCACCCGAATCGTGAACATGGACAGTCCCCCGGGGCTCTGCCACAGTTTTCCCCTGTCTGAAGTCGCCTGCCTGCTGTTCGCGCGCTGGCGACAGGCCTGGTGAGGAAGTGGGCAGGTGAATCTGCGAGATCTGAGCTATCTGGTGGCGGTCGCCGAACATCGGCATTTCGGCCGTGCGGCAGAGTCCTGTCTGGTCAGCCAGCCCACGCTCAGTTCCCAGATCAAGAAGCTCGAGGGGTTCCTCGGCGTCCAACTCGTTGAGCGCAGCAACAAACAGGTGATGCTGACCGATGTGGGCGAGGATGTGGCCAGACGCGCACGCCGGATCCTTGCTGCGGTGGATGACCTGGTGGAGGTGGCTCGTTCTGCCAGTGATCCGCTGGCGGGTGATTTCCGACTGGGCCTGATCCCCACCGTTGCCCCGTACCTGTTACCGGCAATGATTCCGGTACTGCGTGAAAGGTTTCCGCGCCTGCGCCCGGTGTTGCAGGAGGAGCAGACCTCGGTGCTGCTGGATAGGCTGCGCCATGGCGAACTGGATGCCGGAATTCTTGCCGTGCCGGTGGATGGGATAGATGCCTTCCAGCAACTGCATCTTTATGACGAGCCGTTTCTGCTTGCGGTTCCGCGCGGCCACCGGCTCGATCAGGTGGAAACCGTGGGCCTGGAGTGTCTGCGTGACGAGCAGGTGTTGTTGCTGGAGGACGGTCATTGCCTGCGGGATCAGGCGCTGGACATCTGCCGACTGGTGGGTGCCCGCGAGGAGCGTGAATTTCGCGCAGCAAGCCTGGAGACCCTGCGGCAGATGGTGGCAGCGGGCGGCGGCATTACGCTTTTGCCCGCATTGGCCAGCGGTGATTCCGGCAATACCGGCGGGCAGGGCAATATCGCACTGCACCGGTTCAGTGCTCCGCCACCGTTGCGTCATATCGCGGTGGTGCTGCGCAAGGGTTCGGCGCGGGAGCCGACCGCGCGCGCAGTGGCCGAGATGATCCGCCATCTGCCGCTGGTGGAGCGACTGGTAGCCGATCAGGACAGCCTGGGTTGAGCCGCCATCGCATTCAGCCCGTCGGCCCATCCGTTGGCGCATCGAAGCCGTTCTCCTGAGAATCATGGTCAGCCTGATACACTTCGACGCCATGGATGTCTCCGACCTGCTTGATCCCCTTAACGACGCCCAGCGCGAGGCCGTCTCGGCGCCGCTTGGGCGAACCCTGGTGCTGGCCGGTGCCGGCAGCGGCAAGACCCGCGTGCTGGTGCATCGTGCCGCCTGGTTGGCCCGGGTTGAGGGGGCCTCGCCCTACTCGGTGCTGGCCGTCACCTTTACCAACAAGGCGGCTGGCGAGATGCGTGGCCGGATCGAGGCCCTGCTCGGCTTCAGTGCCGCCGGCATGTGGGTCGGCACGTTCCACGGCCTGTGTCATCGCCTGCTGCGCCGGCATGCCCGCGATGCGGGCCTGCCGGAAACCTTCCAGATCCTGGATTCCGAGGACCAGCGTCGGCTGATCAAGCGGGTCATGCGCGCGCTGGAGATCGACGAATCGCGCTGGCCGGTGAAACAGGTGCAGGGCTTCATCAACGGCCACAAGGACGAGGGCCAGCGGCCGGATGACATCGGCGAAGGCAACGATCCTTACACCGACCGCATGGTGCGGATTTACCGCGCCTACCAGCAGGCCTGTGATCGCGGTGGCCAGGTGGATTTCGCCGAGCTGTTGCTGCGCGCCTTCGAGACGCTGCGCAAGACGCCCGGGCTGCTGGCGCATTACCGGGAGCAGTTCCGTCATGTGCTGGTGGACGAGTTCCAGGACACCAACCGCATTCAGTACGCCTGGCTGCAGTTGCTGATCGGCACTGATGCCGATGCCTTCGTGGTGGGCGATGACGACCAGTCCATCTACGGCTGGCGCGGCGCCCGGGTCGAGAACATCCGCCGCTTCGCCGAGGATTACCCGGATACCCGAACCGTTCGGCTGGAGCAGAACTACCGTTCCACTGCGCATATCCTGAACGCGGCCAATGCGCTGATCGACCACAACAGCGGGCGCATGGGGAAACGGCTGTGGACCGAAGGTGCCGACGGCGAACCAATCCATGTCTATGCCGCGTTCAATGAGCTGGACGAGGCCCGCTTCGTGGTTGCCCGCATTCGCGACGAGCTTCAACTGGGCCGGACGCGCAGCGAGTTCGCGATCCTGTACCGCTCGAACGCCCAGTCCCGCGTGTTCGAGGAGGCCCTGCTGGCGCATCGCGTGCCGTACCGGGTCTATGGCGGGCTGCGCTTCTTCGAGCGGGCCGAGATCAAGGACGCGCTGTCCTACACCCGGCTGTGTAACAGGCGGGATGACGACGCCGCCTTCGAGCGCGTGGTCAATACGCCAGCCCGCGGCATCGGCGGCAAGACGCTGGACATGTTGCGCGAACTGGCCCGCGGCGAAGACCTGACCCTCTGGCAGGCCGCGACCCGCGCCCATGAGCAGCGGCTGCTGCCGGCCCGCGCGGCGACGGCGGTGGGCAAGTTCATGGCCCTGATCGACACCCTGGACGAGAGCGCCGACGGACAGCCCCTGGCCCAGCGCCTGGAGACCGTGATTCGCGGCAGCGGCCTGCGCGAACTGTTCGGCAAGCAGGGCGATGACCGCGGTGAGTCCCGCCTGGATAACCTGGACGAACTGATCAGCGCCGCCCGCGGCTTCGAGCAGGAATGGGATGACGATGGTGAAATGGACGTGCTAACCGCGTTCCTGTCCCACGCGGCGCTGGAAGCGGGCGAGGGGCAGGCGGATGACTGGGAGGACTGCGTTCAGCTCATGACCCTGCATTCGGCCAAGGGCCTGGAGTTCCCGGTGGTGTTCCTCGCCGGCCTGGAGGAAGGCCTGTTCCCGCATCGCATGTCGGCCGAGGATCCGGAACGGCTGGAGGAAGAACGCCGGCTTTGCTACGTCGGCATGACCCGGGCAAGGGAACGCCTGTTCCTGAGCTGGGCAGAGAAGCGCCGCCTGCACGGTAGTGACAACTTCTGCGCGCCATCGCGCTTCCTGCGCGAGGTGCCGGAAGAGTTCCAGCACCAGATCCGCACGCGGGTCAGCGTGTCCCGACCACAGATGGCGGTCCGGCGCGGCCTGATCGACCAGCAGCCAGAAGCCGGCGGCCTGCGCCTGGGCCAGCCGGTACGCCATGCCAAGTTCGGCGAGGGCGTCGTGCTGCAATACGAAGGCCAGGGCCCCAGCGCCCGGGTACAGGTGAATTTCAGCAGCGTCGGCGCCAAATGGCTGGTGGCGGCGTATGCGAAACTCGAACCCGTCGGTTAAATACGTTTAACGTTTAACGTTTAACGTTTTAGGTGTTATGTTTAATGTTCAG
>SKGQ01000066.1 GCA_007117515.1 Ectothiorhodospiraceae bacterium
GGTCCACCAACTGCGGGGTATGCACTTCCTGATAGCCGTGCAGGCGCAGCAGCTCGCGGATGTAATCCTGCTGCGCCAGATAGATACGCCAGCCGCGGTCGTGCCAGAACACCATGCCAGGAGCCTCGTCCTGCACGTGGAACAGGTCCTGCGCCCGGGCGATCCGGCGATGATCCCGCTTCTGCGCCTCCTCGAGGCGCTTCATGTAGGCCTTCAGGTCCTTCTTGTCGGCCCAGGCGGTACCATAGATCCGCTGCAGCATCTCGTTGCTGGCGTCCCCGCGCCAGTAGGCGCCGGCCAGCTTGGTCAGTTTGAAGGCCTTGAGGAATCGGGTATTGGGCACATGCGGCCCGCGACACATGTCGATGTATTCCTGGTGATGGTAGAGCCCCATTTCCGATACTTCGGGCATTTCCTCCACCAGGGTCACCTTGTAGTCCTCACCCCGCTCGCGGAACGTCGCCAGCACCTCGTCACGCGGCGTCATTTCTTTCACCACGTCGTAGTCCTGCTCGATCAGCTCCTTCATCCGCTTCTCGATCCGCTCCATGTCCTCGGGCGTAAAACCCTTGTCATAGCGAATGTCATAGTAAAAGCCGTCCTCGATCACCGGCCCGATGGCCATCTGCGCCTCGGGGTAGAGCTGCTTCACCGCATGGCCGACCAGGTGTGCGCAGGAGTGGCGGATGATCTCGACCCCCTCCTCGTCCTTCGGCGTGATGATCTGCAGCTCGGCATCCTCGGTGATGAGGTCGCAGGCATCCCGCAACTCACCGTTGACCCGACCGGCGAGCGTGGCCTTGGCCAGACCCGAGCCGATATCGGCGGCGACATCCAGGATGGAAAGGGCTTGGTCGTACTGACGCTGACTGCCGTCCGGCAGGGTAATGACAGGCATGTTGATCCCCGACAGTGGTGACCCATACGAAAGGCCACATGCATGAATGTGCGGTCAGGGGAACGCTGATCGATTCCCGTACCTGCGCCCGAGACCGCTGCTGGTCATCTGGCAGGCATGGGAATAAACAGGCGTTTCCCGGAAACAGGGGGGGAGTGTACAGCAAGCGGCGTCTGTTATCGCGCGCCCAAAACAACGGACCGGTCAGGCCGGATTGGCCAATGCGGCGGCGGCGCGAGCGCGGCGCGTGACCAACGACCAGTCACCGCTGGCCAGGGCCTCGGCCAGCGGCAACGCATGGCTAACATCGGTGATCTGCAGCACCGGAATCACCGGGGTTTCGCCGATCAGTTGCCGCAGACGCGTGCTCTTGTCGGAGCCGTTGCCGCTCATGCGCCACCACCCGTGCCCAGCGCACCCCGCAACATGATGCTCATTGCTCCGGTTTCGGCGCTGGAGGTGTTGGCGCGGAAGGTATCGAACAGTTCGCGACCGAGGCCCTCGTGCTCCGGCGAAAGATCCGCCGGCAACGGCGTTCGTGCCCGCCAGTCGGCTTCATCCACCAACGCGTCCAGCGTGCCGGCATCGCCGTCCAGGCGGACCATGTCGCCATCACGGATCCTGGCGAGGGGCCCGCCGCTCAGACATTCCGGCGACAGATGAATGGCTGCCGGCACCCTGCCGGAGGCACCGGACATCCGGCCGTCGGTGACCAGACCTACCTGAAAACCCCTATCCTGCAGCACGCTCAGTAGCGGCGTGAGCTTGTGCAACTCCGGCATGCCACAGGCCCTGGGTCCCTGATACGGCAGCACCACCATGACGTCCTGATCGAGTTCCCCGTCCTGGAAGGCCTGCATGACCGCCTGCTGACTGGCAAACACCCGCGCGGGTGCCTGGACGATACGGTGGGCCGCCTGCACCGCCGAGGTCTTGATGATGCCGCGTCCCAGATTTCCGGATATCAGTCGCAGGCCGCTGCTCTTGTCGAACGGCTCACCCGCACCACGCAACACGTCGGCGTCGGCGGACACCGCTGGTGCGGGCCGCCAGACCGGCTTGCCCTCGTCCAGAAACGGCTCCTCCGTGTAATGCCGCAGCCCACTGCCCATGACGGTCTCCACATCCTCGTGCAGCAGGCCTGCATCCAGCAGCTCGCGAATCATGAAGCCGGTGCCGCCGGCGGCATGCAGGTGATTCACATCGGCACTGCCGTTGGGATAGACCCGGGCCAACAAAGGCACGATGCGGGAAAGCGCGTCAAAATCATCCCAGTCGATACAGATCCCCGCGGCCCGCGCCGTGGCGACCAGATGCAGGGTGTGATTGGTCGAACCACCGCTGGCCAGCAGGCCGACAAGGCCATTGATCACCACCTTTTCATCCACCAGACGGCCAATCGGCAGATAACGGTCTCCAAACCTGGTGAGCCCGGCAACCCGACGCGCGGCCTCGGCGGTCAAGGCGAAGCGCAGCGGATCCCCTGGATTGACGAAGGCGGCCCCCGGCAAATGCAGCCCCATGAATTCCAGTACCAGCTGATTGCTGTTTGCGGTGCCGTAAAAGGTGCAGGTGCCCGGGCTGTGATAGGACGCTGATTCGGCATCGAGCAAGGCCTCACGCCCGACCTTGCCCTGGGCGAACTGTTGCCGGATTCGGGCCTTTTCCGGGTTAGGCAGACCCGAGGGCATGGGCCCGCCGGCGACAAAAACAGCCGGCAGATGACCGAAGCACAACGCACCGATCAGCAGGCCCGGCACGATCTTGTCGCAGACACCAAGATAGAGCGCGGCATCGAACATGTCATGGGAGAGCGCTACCGCCGTCGACAGGGCGATCACGTCGCGGCTGAACAGCGACAGCTGCATGCCGGGCTGGCCCTGGGTGACGCCATCACACATGGCCGGAACCCCACCGGCGAATTGCGCGGTGGCGCCGACCTCGCGCGCCGCCTGCCGGATAATGTCGGGATAACTGTTCAGCGGCTGATGCGCGGACAGCATGTCGTTGTACGCGGAGACAATGGCCAGATTCGGCCACTGCAGCCCTTTAAGGGCTGACTTGTCCTGCTCCGGTGCGGCGGCGAAGCCATGCGCCAGATTGGTACAGGAAAGTCCGCCGCGGCGGGGCCTGTCGTCCGCTGCGCGGGCGATTGCCTCAAGATACGCAAGCCGGGTCTGCCGGCTTCGGCTGAGCACACGCTCGGTTACCGCAATCAGACCTGGATGCAGGGCAGCCATGGGGATCTCCGCTTCTGCCCGGCAATCGGGCAGTCTATTCATGTAACTTTACTACAGGCTAGTCAGGCGAAAATCCCGAGGCAAGGCGGCGCAGTCGGTGCACAACAAAACACCCAAACACGACCTCCTCCACCACGGACTTGTTCCACCCTCGGCCATTCTGTAATTTCACTACATACCACATACAGAGAGTGGCGCCGGAGCGCAGAAACCGTATGTCCGAGGGCACGCACGACACCGTCCGGGAAATCCGCCATGGCGATCGAGACACACTGGCGCGGCATGTCGCCGGAAGTCTTGCCGAGGCACTGCAATCCAGCCTGCAGCAGCGGAGCCACGCCAGCCTGATCGTGCCCGGGGGCAGCACCCCCGTTCCGGTGTTCCGTGTGCTGCGGGAGCAGACACTGCCCTGGTCGCGCGTGCGCGTCTCGCTATCCGATGAACGCTGGGTTCCGCCGACCAGCCATGACAGCAACGAACACCTCGTCTGCCGCGAGCTGCTTCAGGGCAAGGCCGCAGCGGCCCAACTGATCGGCCTGACCAGCGCCATCGAAACCCCCTGGCTGGCGGTGAATGACTGCGCACAACGGCTCGCACAACTGCCCCGTCCGTTCGACGCGGTCCTGCTGGGAATGGGCGACGACGGCCATACCGCCTCGCTTTTCCCGGGCAGCGATGCCCTGGTGAGCGGGCTGGACCACGAACATGGCGAGGACTGCGTCGCCAGCCATCCGGAGGGTATCCCGCAGCCCCGGCTGAGTCTTGGTCTACATGCACTGCTGGACAGCCGCCTGTTGATCCTGTGTTTTTTCGGTGAAAGCAAATGGCAGATCTATCAGGAGGCGCTGACAGCCGACCCGATGCAGATGCCGGTGGCGGCCGTTCTGCGTCAGACACGGACCCCGGTTACCGTGCATTGGGCCCCATGATCGGAGGCACAGAGCCGCAATGATGACCCGCATCAACGCCCTCAGGCCCCAGCTTCGCCGCTCCGAGCAGAAGGTTGCCGATCTGGTTCTGGCCAATCCGGAGACCGTCACCGGCCTTTCCATTGCCAGCCTGGCCCGCGACGCCGCGGTCAGTGAACCCACCGTGATTCGCTTCTGTCGCGCCATCGGCTGCAACGGTTTTCAGGACTTCAAGCTGCGCATGGCGGCAAGCCTGGCTTCCGGCATGCCGTTTGTCGCCAGCGCTGTCAGCGCCGAAGACTCTGCCGAAACGCTGTCAGGCAAAGTGTTCGATCGCGCCATAGCCTGCCTGGTGCAGGCGCGGAATCAACTCAACACCGAGGCGCTGGACGCTGCCGTGGAACTGCTGAATCTGGCGCCCCGCATCGAGTTCTACGGACACGGTGCGTCCGGGCTGGTAGCCCTCGATGCGCAGCACAAGTTGTTCCGCCTGGGCATTCCGACCATTGCCTGCTCGGACCCCCACGTTCACGGCATGTCGGCGGCGGCACTGCCCGCCAACAGCGTGGTGGTGGCGATCTCCCACACCGGACGCACCACGGACCTGCTGCGAAGCGCCGAGCTTGCCCGCGAGGCAGGTGCCCATGTAATCGCGATCACGGCCTGCGGTTCACCGCTCGCGCGCATGAGCACGGTTGCCTTGTATGCCGAGGTGAGCGAGGACGCCGATACCCCGATGTTGTCGCGACTGGCGCATCTGACCGTCTGTGATGTGCTCGCCGTCGGTCTGGCCCTGCGCCGTGGGCCGGCACCTGCCGACACACGGCAGCTCACCAGCCAGGGTCCGCCTAACGAGCGGGCGGACAGCCATGGGCCCTGAACACCCGCCCGAATCTTCCGGAGGACTTCGCGTGTCCACAGTCAGCCCCTTCGACATCGTCATCTTCGGCGGCACTGGCGACCTGGCCATGCGCAAGTTGCTGCCCGCGCTCTACCAGCGCTTCCGCGACGGCGCCCTGGGCCAGGAGGGCCGCATTCTCGCGGCAGCCCTGGAAGAACTGGATCGGAACGGCTTCCTGGAACGTGCCAGCGCCAGTTGCCGGCAGCATGCGCGGGCGGAGTTCGACGCCGGGACCTGGGCCGCCTTCAGCGAACTGCTGGACTATATCCAGCTGGACGCCACCAGGGAGGCCGACTTCGCGGTGCTTGGTCAGCGACTGTCCCGGCATCCGGATCGGATCCGCCTGTTCTACCTGTCCACCGGACCGGACCTGTTCAGCCAGATCTGCAGTCACCTGGGCTCCGCGGGACTGGTCAACGACCAGGCACGGGTGGTGCTGGAAAAACCGCTTGGCCACGACCTGGCCACAGCCACGTGCATCAACGAGCAGGTCGGCGAGATCTTCAGTGAACGACAGATCTACAGAATCGACCATTACCTGGGCAAGGAGACGGTTCAGAACCTGATCGCCCTGAGGTTTGGCAACGCCTTTCTGGAACCACTGTGGAACCGCAGCAATATCGACAGTGTGCAGATCACCCTTGCGGAACAGGTGGGCGTGAACGGGCGCGGTCCGTTTTATGACCGCACTGGTGCCCTTCGCGACATGGTGCAGAATCACCTGCTGCAACTGCTCTGCATCGTGGCGATGGATGCGCCAACCAGCGTTGACGCCGATGCTGTACGCGACGAGAAACTGAAGGTACTGCGGGCGTTGCGTCCAATGCGCCATGAGGATGTCCTGAATCGCACGGTAAGGGGCCAGTACAGGGCCGGCGCCAGCGGCGCGGTTCCCGGCTATACCGAGGAAGAGGGCGTCGCAGCGGACAGCATCACGGAAACCTTTGTTGCCCTGAAAGCGGAGATAGACACCTGGCGCTGGGCCAACGTGCCGTTCTATCTGCGCACGGGCAAGCGCATGCAGGAACGGGTTGCAGAAGTGGTGATCAATTTCCGCGAAGTCCCGCATTCCATTTTCGGCGAAAACACCCTGCCAGCGCCCAACAGGCTGGTGATCACATTGCAGCCCCAGGAAAGCGTCGAGTTGCACCTGATGGCCAAGGCACCCGGTGACGACATGCGACTGCGCCCGGTGACGCTGGATCTGGATTTCCAGCGCACCTTCACGCGGCGTCCGGCCGATGCCTATGAGCGTCTGTTGATGGATTGTCTACGGGGCAGGCTGACGCTGTTCATGCGACGCGACGAAGTGGATGCCGCCTGGCGCTGGATCGAGCCGATTCTCGAGGCCTGGGAACATCACGGCACGGTGCCTAAACGCTACACCGCCGGCACCTGGGGACCAGCGGCGTCCAGTGCATTGATTGGCCGTGCCGGCCACGCCTGGCACGAGGAAATATGAGGCCATGAGACCTGCAGTTCACGGCGCACTTGTCGCCGACATCGGCGGAACCAATGCCCGTTTGGCCCTGGCCGTCGAGGGCAGACGGGAACTGAGCGCGGTACGCCACCTGCGCTGCGCCGACTTCCCGGATCTTGTCAGCCTGCTGGAGCATTACCTGCAGGACGCCACCAGCGACACCCGGATTCATCCGGGGGATGCCTGGCTGGCCCTGGCCGGCCCGGTGGATTCGGACCCGGTACAGCTGACCAACCGGCCGTGGCGGTTTTCACGCGAGCAACTGCTTCGGCAACTGCAACTGACTCGACTGGAACTGGTGAACGACTTCGCAGCCCAGGCGCGGGGTGTCCTGGAACTCGATGCGGCCAGGCTGACACGGGTTCTTGGTGGCACTCCCCGGATCCACGGCCCACGCCTGGTGATCGGCCCGGGAACCGGACTGGGCATGGCGCTGCTGGTGCCCACCGGAAACACCTGGCTGACCCTGCCAAGCGAGGGTGGTCATGTCCATTTTGCGCCCACCAACGCTGACGAGGACCGATTACTGGCCTGGTTCCGCCAGCGGCATCAGCGGGTTTCGGTGGAGCGTCTGCTCTCCGGCGACGGCCTGCTTGGTCTGTATCAGGCGCATGCCGAGCAGGCGAACCAGAGGCTGGAATGCACCACGCCGGCCCAGGTGAGTGCGGCAGGGGCGAGGGGCAATAGCCTCGCCGTGCGCAGCATCCGTGTGTTTCTCAAGGTGCTTGGCGACGTGGCCGGCGATGCAGCCCTGACGGCTGGTGCCCGCGGTGGCGTTTACCTCTGCGGTGGCATCCTGCCCCGTCTGCAGATACAGCTGGGCGACAGTGGCTTTGCACACGCCTTTCGGGACAAGGGCCGGCTCGGCCAATACATTTCGGATATACCGGTCTGGCTTGCCGCCGACGATACCCTTGGACTGCGCGGGGTTGCCGCGCTCTGGCGGCAATCGCGGGGGCGGTCCGGCAAGCTGGCTAATCCTGCGTCTTTTGGCGAGGCTTGATCCGCAGACCGGTGGACGCAACCCGGTTGCCGCCGGCGGCCTTGGCGCGATAGAGCGCGGCATCCGCATCGGCAAGCAGGGCCACCGCATCAGGATGTCCGGCGAGGATAGTCGCCTGACCGACGCTGATGGTCAGCGTACCGGGCTCGACGTCAGGGGCCTGGGCAATGCCAAGCGATTCGACGGCGTGCCGCAGACGCTCGGCAACCCGATGACCCGCCTGGCGCCCGGTGTCGGGCAGCAGCGCGGCAAACTCCTCGCCACCATAACGACAGACCACATCCAGCGGCCGCAGCATGCAGGCCTGCATCGCGTCGGCCAGTTGCCGGAGAGCCTGGTCTCCCGTCGGATGACCGTAGTGGTCATTGAACGGCTTGAAATTGTCGACGTCGATCATCAGCAAGGTCAGCGAGCCACCATCGCGCCGCGAGCGACGTACCTCCTGCATCAGACGTTCATCGAAAACGCGCCGGTTCGGCAGCCTGGTCAGCGGGTCACGCATGGCCTGGGAACGGATCAGACGCAGTTCACGGGCTCGTTCCGAGACGTCGCGGAAAACAATGACCATCTCATGACCGCGACGTGATTCCTGCAGCGGCGTGGCGGTGACGGAGACCGAAAGCATCTCACCATCACCGCGGCGGAAGCCCTCAAGATCGCTCCGGTAGGTTTCGCCGGACGCCGTCACACGGCGCATGCGGGATTCCATGGTGCCGCGAACCGCGTCCCGTGAGCCGGACTGCAGCACCCAGTTGGCGTCCAGTCCGACCAGCTCACGATCGCCCCAGCCAAGCAGTTCCCGCCCCGCCTCGTTGACGTAATCGATGCGATGCTTTTCGTCGACCAGACAAACCCCCTCACCGACACTTTCCGTAACGGCCGCCAGCCTCTCGCGCAGCATGCCCGACCGAACCCGCTGGTGCTGCAACAGGATCCCGACCGTCAGGAGAAAGCCCAGCAGGATAATGACGGCACCGATCCCCGCCATCCGGGCAGCCAGGGCGTCCATGGCACCGGCGGGACTCTCGGCCATGACATAGCCGATGGTCACACCCTGAAAA
>SKGQ01000122.1 GCA_007117515.1 Ectothiorhodospiraceae bacterium
TGACGCCACCGCGTTCTACAACCGCGTGGATGACTTCACCTATCTGGAATCGGTGGATGACGGCACCGGCAACCCGGTATTCGTCGACGATGTCGGTGACCCGGAAGGCGATCG
Source organism: Ectothiorhodospiraceae bacterium (assembly GCA_007117515.1). Classification (GTDB taxonomy): domain Bacteria; phylum Pseudomonadota; class Gammaproteobacteria; order Nitrococcales; family Aquisalimonadaceae; genus Methylonatrum. The sequence continues at coordinate 115 of SKGQ01000122.1, forward strand.
GCTGCGCAACCAGTTGGTATTCAACGAGCAGGCCGATGCCGAGTTCTACGGCGTCGAACTGGGCTCCTCGATCGAGCTGATCGCGCCGGGTGCGGCCGTGCTGCCGCTGACCATGCGCGTCAGCGGTGACTACGTCCGCGGTCGCCTGCGCAGCGGCGGCAACCTGCCGCGCATCACGCCGCCCCGTGTCGGTGTCGGCTTCGACACCAGCTGGCAGGACTTCGACTTCGGCGTCGACTACCAGCGCGTGATGCCGCAGACCCGCACCGGCACCGCCGAGAGCAGGACGTCGGGTTACCACCTGTACGGTTTCGACGTGGGCTACCACCCGTCCAACGTCGACGGCCTGCGGGTCTACCTGGCCGGCCGCAACCTCGGCAACGAAAGCGGCCGCCGCCACCAGAGCTTCTTCAAGGACGAAGCGCCGATCATCGGCCGCGCCTTCTACGCCGGCTTCCGCTACGACTTCGGCGGCTAATCGACTCTCCGCGACTGCTCGCAACGGAGTCTGACCCGCCACAGGGACCGTGGCACACCTGACCCGCGACACCTCCGTGTCGCGGGTTTTTTCGACTAGCCCTGTTGAACGGTAGGTTCGGCAGACCAGACAAAAGCTTGCACTGACCCCGATATCGTCGGATCAGCACCAAGCCCCGTGCCGCGTGAGGACAAGCTTTTTTCCGTCCTCGCGTCGATGAAGGAAACACTGAGCAATTCCCGCGCTCGCGTTGGACTGGCATTTTTCTCGAGGCAAGGCGCGCTGTGCCGTGCCGCAGTCATTCTGCGGCCAAGCAGCGCAACGCCGCCTTCGGGGAAAATGCCAGCCCACCCCGAAGGGCTCGGCCGATTTCGGCCCCTGGCGGTGTTGCGCCACCGGCCCGGTAGCTCGGGCTACCGAACCGGCACCGCGCCTTGCCAGGCTGCCGAAATCGGACTCGAGCGCGAACGTGGAAATTGCTCAGTGTTTCCTTGGCTCCAAGAGGGCCGGAGAAAAACCCTCTCCTCCCCCGGCACTCAGCGGCAACCGGCACGAGGCGTCCTGTCCTGACCGTGTCGCGCATTGGGCCCCCTTTCCGGACGAAGCCACACCATTCGCAGCCTGGCAGGGACAGTGGAAGTTTTTCCTTGGCCCTGTTGGGCCGAAGGCACGTCAGGCCAAGGAAAAGCTTGCACTGGCCCGGACGCTTTTCGGACATGTCCTGGCCCCTTCGATCTTAGGACGATGCACTCTCAGAACCCGGAGCGAAGACTGGCGAAGGGGTCGGTTTCGTCGGTGACGGGGTCGGGCATGTCGGCGGCGGCGTTGCCGACCAGGCCGGCGAAGTCGTACAGGGAATCGTCCGCCAGGTGCGAGGGACGGACGTTCTGCAGACTCCGCAGAATGATGCTGAGCCGCTTCGGCTCCTCCTTCTCCCACTGCCGCAGCATGCGCTGGATCTCGGCCCGCTTCAGGTTCTCCTGCGAACCGCAGAGATTGCAGGGGATGATCGGGAACTCCCGCAACTCAGCATAGCGCTCCAGATACCGTTCCGGCACATAGGCCAGCGGCCGAATTACCACGTGGCGACCGTCATTGCTGCGCAGCTTCGGTGGCATGGTTGCCAGCTTGCCGCCGTAGAACATGTTCAGGAACAGGGTAGCGATCAGGTCATCCCGGTGGTGACCGAGCGCGATCTTGGTCATGCCAAGGCTCTCAGCCGCGGCGTACAGGGCACCGCGGCGCAGGCGCGAACACAGCGAGCACATGGTCTTGCCCTCGGGTATCACCCGCTTGACCACGCTGTAGGTGTCCTGCTCCAGGATCCGGTATGGCACACCGATCGCTTCCAGATACTCGGGCAGGATGTGTTCCGGCCAGCCCGGCTGTTTCTGGTCCAGATTGACCGCGGTCAGTTCGAAGCGCACCGGGGCGCGTTCTCGAAGCAACAGCAGCATGTCCAGCAGGGCGTAGGAATCCTTGCCTCCGGACAGGCAGACCATCACCCGGTCGCCGTCCTCGATCATGCGATAGTCGCTAATCGCGTTGGCGGTCAGGTAAGTCAGGCGTTTTTCCAGATTTTTCAGATTCATGGATCTGATCCAGGCAACGAGCTGATGCGACTCGCCGTTATACCACCCGCGCCGCAATATCCCCAATTCGCCCATTCACACGCCAGACGGCGGGGGATGATTGCCCCGAACAACCGGCTGCGCCACTATCTGCCCGGAAACCCTTGATCCCCTGCCCCACCCGGTGGGCCAGGACAAGCCCTTGCATCGGCACCAGAGAAATCCTCCAGCAAGGCCCGAAACACCCGCAGACGTGAACCCCCGGCATGGCTGACTCAGAAAGTCCCGAGTACTCGGCATGGCATCCCGGCCTGGAGCCTGACCTTCCGGCCCGCTACAAGTCCCTGGAAACCATCCATCGGCCCGCCAACGTCGCGACAAGCCTGTCGGACATCCCGGAATTGATGGCGCTGACCGGGCTGGAAGAGGAGGAGCTGGTTGCCTTCCGGGCCGAACGGCTGGTGCTGCACGAGCTGATTGTCCAGGTGACGGCCGACATCGTCGTCCTGGAAGGTGACGAGGAAGAGCTCCTGGGCCAGCACTTTCGTGGCATCGCGCTGAAGATCCTGTCCGACTACCTGGACCCCAACCTGCCGGCGTTCGCGCACGAACTCGACCGGCTTTACGAGGAAATCCACAGGCGTGTCGTCATCATTCTGGCCGAGGCTTTCGCCCCGGAACCGGCAACGGCAAAGCCCGGGCAACGGTCCTGGTTCGCCCGCTGGTTCGGCCGGCGGCACTCGCCGCGCCTGCAGCCAGACACACGTTCCATTGAAGAGCGTCATCTCGACCTGACCCGGGGAATCAAGGAAAAGGGCCTCGCGGCGCAGCACCAGCTCGAGCGGGCAATCTACAAGAGCACATACCGCATGCTCAACGCCATTGGCAGCACCCAGGGTCATATCGGGGTGGACCGGGACCTGCTCGCCACCCTGATTACCCGGCATGTCTGCAACGACTTTGGTAGCCGTCACCTCGGCCGGCAGATCGCGCCCCACGTGGAGCGGGCCATCGAGCTCGAAGGCTATGAGCGACTCCCCTGCGCCAGGGAACCGGTCCTGATCAGCCTCAAGGGCGCCTCGGCCTCCGGCAAGAGCTCACTGCGGCCCCTGCTGAAGGATTTCCTTCGCGCCCTGGGCATCCACCCGAACGAGTACGGCACCGTGTCCCCCGATATCTGGCGCCGCCTGCTGCTCGACTACGAGGCCCTGGGCGATGCCTACAAGTACGCCGGTCGCCTCGCAGGCAAGGAGGTGAAACTGGTCGATGCCAAGCTTGATCGCTACATCAGGGACAAGGCCGAGCGGGAACAATCCATCCCGCACCTGCTGATCGACCGCTTCCGCTTCGATAGCTTCGCCATGGAGAAGGTGCCGCAACTGCTGGATGCCACGTATGCCAAGTACATTGCCACCATGTACTTCTACTTCATCGTCACGCCACCGGAGGCGACCGTGGAACGGGGCTGGGAACGGGGACTGACGCGAGGTCGCTACAAGGCCGTTGAGGATTTCCTCGGACACTGCGTTGAAGCCTACGATGGCATGCCCAAACTGCTGTTCAAGTGGCTGGACAGCCGGCGCCCGCGTCTCCAGTACCACTTCGTCGACAACAGCGTTCCGAAACACACGCCTCCGACGACCATTGCCAGAGGCAACCGCGAGGTCCTGCAGATCCTGGATCCGCTGGGCCTGGTGAATATCGACCGTTTCCAGAAGATAAACATCCATGCCACCTGTCCGGAGGAGGTCTACCCGGACGACGACAATCTGTCCGTCGCCAGGAATTGCGCCTTCATCAGGCAGTGCCTTGCGAAAATCCCGGAAGTGCGGTTCGTCGACGCCAACAGCGGCCGCACCTACCTGCAGGCCTCGTCCGGGCGCTTCTCGGTGGTGGATGGCTCGCTCCTCCGGCAGCAGCAGAAAAACGCCGAGCTGGCCGAAGTATTCGCCACCATCGGGGCGCCAGAGGCCTGAAGAAACAGTGATCCATTCATCACCGACGGTGACGCCCCCAGGTAGCCCCGTCAGAAATTACGGCGCGTTGCCTGCGAGGGCTCGCCGCGCTCGACGGTAACGGTGTCGGCATTGTTGCGCAGTTCGGTCCGGATGGAGTCATCACTGACCTCCGGATCGTCATCCAGCGCGTTGCAAGTGTAGGAAATCTGGTAATCGCCGCTGCGCAACGGTGGGGTGACGTAGTTGCCGTCGGCATCCGTGGAGACGACCACCAAAGGATCATTCTCGGACCCGGCCGGGCCGCGGATATCGCGCACGCTGGCGTCCTCCCGGAACACATAGACGGCGCGCTGATCGGGATCCGCATCGCCACAGGCTCCGACATTGCCCTCCACGTACCCCGCCTGATCCAATCGCACCACATAGCCGGCCGGGCGAAATGCGTAGGACACCACGACACCGCCCTGCCGCTCGGGAAGTAATGCGGACAGGGTATTGATCACCAGAACCAGGTCATTGCCGCCGGCAGTCCGGACGCTGTAGCCAGACTCGAAGGTGGCGTTGCCAATGTCCAGCGGCAGGCCATCGACCTCCGAGCCAGGTGGCTCGAAGCCACTGATGCCACGAAGCACCAAACCACGGTAAGACCCGGACGGAAGATCGAAACCGGTATTGATCAGCACACCGCCGGAGGTCGGATCCACCAGCAGTTCCTCGTCCGTCTCGCCGAACTCGAGCCGCTCGGTGGCGGCGCCGCTGCGCTGGAAATCGACCCCGTCCAGCGTCAGCAGGAAGCTGTTGTACCCCCCCGCATCGGCGGCGAGAACACTGATGGATGCGGATCCTGATCCGTTTCCTGTGCCATTGTCGCCATCATCCCGGCTGCTGCCACCAATATCGATGAAATCCAGACGACAGCCAACGAGCAGCAGACTCAGGACAACGGTCGAGGTCAATGCCAAGGACCTGGACATGGAAAACCCCGATGGGCCAGGAAGCTCCCTTGAGAGTACCGGACCCACCGGGGTCTGTCAGTCAGGGAAACGGAGAATGGTATTGGGCGTCGTCTTCCTCAACGCCATCTGTCCCGTTATCTGTCCCGTTTTCTTCCTCGTCTCCGGCGTCCTCTCCCAAAAAGTTGTCAGTCGGAAAATCCTCAACCGTACGTTCACCGGCGAGTGCACTATCAACGAAATCGATCGGCGTATTCACCTCCGGATCGTCTTCGTCAGCCTGGAAGGTCAGGGCTACCGTATACATGCCAGGACTCAGAAAGCCTGCGGTATAGCGATACTGCCAATCCCCGGTTTCGGAGTCGTGCTCAAACCGAACATTGGCTGTAGTGACCGGATCGCCTTCAGCATCCTGGATGTTCTGCGGCGTCGTATCTCCCTCGAACACGTAGACCGCGATACCCGGGCAGGTGTCGTAATCATGATTCTCGGACAACCGCGCGCAGACGAGATCTTCTGGAAAAATATCGGGTTCCACGGCCCCGGAGATAACGCCAACCTACGAATTATCGACAACCCGCAGCGCACGACGCAGCCGATGATAACCATCGAACTCACTCGGACGAATCGAAGTTCGGAGGTCGAAGTCAATTCTCACCCGGTCACCGTCGGCGGGTTGCAACTCAACGTGCGTGAATCGAACAACAACCTCCACGGCATCGTCGACTGGAGCGTCGGTGACCGCCAGACTTACCTGCCCGGTTTCACCTCCACTACTGCTGCTTCCGCCGCTGCTGCCACTGTTGCAGGCAAGCAGGGTCGCGCTGGCCGCAACCATGGCGAGCAGGAAAATACGTTTCGGATTGATCGTCATGAGAACCTCTTTATCGTTCGACCTGGCTAAAGCGCCACGATGAAACCCCCGTTCCTTGGGCGCGCGTCTCAACGATAGATGAACTTCGGACTGTTGATGGAGCGTGTATTCGGCGACACATTCCGACCGACGGAGCGATACCTCGCGCAGTCTGGCAGGGACAGTGGAAATTTTCGGCTGGCCCGGACGCTATCGGTTCACTACCAGGCCCCGTGCCGTGTGAGGACAAGCTTTTTCCGTCCTGGCGGCGCTTCGCGCCAACAGGGCCGGAGAAAAACCTTCTCCTCCCCCGGCACTCTGTGGTTACCGGTATGTCAACGCGTATCCCGACTGCCTCGGATATCGGAGCCTGCGTCTCGGACGAAGCCACCCCACCCGCAGTCTGTAAGGGACAGTGGAAGTTTTCGGCTGGCCCTGTTGAACGGAACGTTCGTCAGGCCAGACGAAAGCTTGCACTGGCCCCAACGCTGTCGGAAGGCAAGGGCTCCGAGATGTGCAGGTGAAAAAGCTTACCGAGCCAGCGCCTGATCGATGTCCCAGAGGATGTCGTCGAGCGTCTCGATGCCCACTGACAGCCGGACCATATCGGGGCTGACGCCAGCGGCGATCTGCTGCTCCTCGTTGAGCTGCCGGTGGGTCGTACTGGCCGGGTGAATGACAAGCGTCCGCGCGTCGCCGACATTGGCCAGATGACTCAGGAACTGGCAGCTCTCGATGAAGCGGACGCCGGCCTCATGGCCACCCTTGACGCCGAAGGTGAACACCGAGCCTGCACCACGCGGCAGGTATTTTTTCGCCAGAGCATGATATGGACTGTCCGGCAGATCCGCGTATTTGACCCAGGACACCTTCGGATGCGCCTCAAGAAAGCGCGCCACACCCAGCGCATTCTCGCAATGGCGTTCCATGCGCAGCGGCAGCGTCTCGATACCCTGCAGCAGCAGGAAAGCATTCATCGGTGACAGACTCGGTCCCAGCGTGCGCAGGGTTTCCACCCGGGCCTTGGTGATGAAGGCGAAATCACCGAACGTCTCGTAGAAACGGATGCCGTGATAACCCTCGGAGGGCTCCAGCATTTGCGGGAAATTTCCGTTGTCCCAGGGGAATCTGCCGGACTCCACGATCACCCCGCCCAGCGTGGTGCCATGCCCGCCCAGGTACTTGGTCGCGGAATGCACGACGATATCCGCACCATGTTCGATGGGCCGGCACAGGTGCGGGCTGGCCAGCGTATTGTCGATGACCAGCGGCAGGCCGGCCTCGTGCGCGACCTCGGCAATGGCCTCGATGTCCAGCACATTACCCAGCGGATTGCCGATGGTCTCGGCATACAGGCAACGGGTCCGGTCGTTGATCGCGGCCCGGAACGCCTCGGGGTCATGCGGATCGACGAAGTGGGTGGTAATCCCCATGCGCCGGAACGTGACATTCATCTGGCTGTAGGTGCCGCCATACAGGGTACGCGCGGCAACGATCTCGTCGCCCTGCTCGCAGAGGGTCAGCAGTGCCGTCATCTGCGCAGCCATGCCGGAGGCCACCGCCAGGCCGGCGCGACCACCTTCCAGTGCCGCAACCCGCTCCTCCAGCACCGCGGTTGTGGGATTGGTCATGCGGCCGTAGATGTTGCCGAAGGTCTGCAGGTTGAACAGACTGGCGGCGTGATCCGGGCTATCGAAGACGAACGACGTGGTCTGATAGATGGGCACCGCCCGCGAGCCGGTGGCAGCGTCCGGAATATGTCCCGCATGGAGGCAAAGCGTCTCGAAACCGAATTCCCTGTCGTTCATGCAATTCCTGATTCAGAAGGTTACGTGGGGGGCCCGTTTGGCGGAAATCACGCCGGTATTCACCCCCATCCAGTTGAGGCCTCCGAACAGCCGTCCGTACTCGATCTTGATGCAGCGGTCCATGACCACCTCCAGACCGGCCTCGCGGGCGCGGGCGGCCGCCTGCTCGTGGACGACTCCGATCTGCATCCAAACCACCTTCGCGCCGATCGCGATGGCGTCTTCCACCAATTCCGGCACCTCTTCCGGGCGCCGGAAGATGTCAACAACATCCACCGGTTCGGGGATGCTGCGCAGATCCGGATAGCATCTGCAGGCCAGCACTTCCGGGTAGGCCGGATTCACCGGGATGACCTGGAAGCCATGATCGATCATGTACTTGGCGGCAAAGTAACTGGGGCGATGCCAGTTGGCGGAAAGCCCAACCACTGCCACGCGACGGTACTGCGTCAGGATTCGGCGCAGCCGGCTGATTTCCCTGCCCATGAATTGACTCCGGTTGGATCCCGATGTTGCCGATTGCTGTGTTGCACTGCTTGACCGCAGAATAACTGCGGCGCGGTACAGCGCGCCTTGCCTGGGAAAAAATGCGGACTCCAACGCAGGCGTGCGAATAAATCAGTGTTTCCCTAGGGAACCACTGATCTATTCCCGCGTCTGCGCCCGAGACCGGTTTTGGCCATCTGGCAAGGCGCGGTGCCGGTTCGGTAGCCAGAGCTACCGGGCCGGTGACGCAACGCCGCCAGGGGCCAA
>SKGQ01000194.1 GCA_007117515.1 Ectothiorhodospiraceae bacterium
CGGTGCCTGCCTGAAATGCCTGACACCGCGCGCATTCGCTTCGCTTAATGCACCCTACGAACACCGTCCATGCCCGCCCTCGTAGGGCGGATCAAGCGCAGCGGATCCGCGCGGTGTGATCCGTTGGCAGGGTGCCCCGGCTTGGCTGAAATGCCATGCCTGCCTGAAATGCCTGACACCGCGTGCATTCGCGTTGCTTAATGCACCCTACGAATCCCCGAAACCGAAGGACTGACCGCCGCCATGACGTCACGCGGCAAAAAACGGTAACGTGTGGCCATCTTCGAATACTTCGGAATGTGCCTGTGTCCCGCGATCTGATTGACCGTGCCATGTCCCGGCTGCCCACCGACCTGCGTGAGCAGGTGTCGGAATGGTTGTCGGACTATCTCGAAGTCGGCGAGCTGCCGGACTCAGACCTGCTGCGGCAGTCGCTGCCCGCAGTCTGGGCCTGCAGCCCCTTCGTGGCCCGCTCCTGCCTGCGGGATCACGCGTTGCTTGAAGATCTGATCAGCAGCGGTGATCTGGAAGAGGCCTATGAGCCCAGCACCCTGCATGACGCGCTAATGGCGCAGACCTGCGAGTTGGAGGATGAGCAGGCGCTGGACCGCGAACTGCGCCGCATCCGCAACCGGGAAATGGTGCGCATCGCCTGGCGGGATCTGGCCGGCTGGGTCAGCCTGGACGAGACGCTGCATGATCTCTCCCGCCTGGCCGAGGCCTGCATCGATGCAGCCGTGGCCTGGCATGAGAAGCCGCTAAAGGAACGCTTCGGCGTGCCCCGCGGGCCGGACGGCGAGGAATCGCGCTTCTATGTCGTTGGCATGGGCAAGCTTGGCGGTGAGGAGCTGAACTACTCCTCGGATATCGACCTGATCTTCGGCTACAGCCGACCCGGCCACACCGACGGCGAGAAAAGCCGCGACAACACCCAGTACTTCATGAAGCTGGGGCAGAAGGTCATCAACAGCCTGAACGCCCAGACCGTGGACGGTTTCGTCTTCCGCGTGGACATGCGGCTGCGGCCCTATGGTGATTCCGGCGCCCTGGTGATGACCACCGATCAGATCGAATCCTATTACGAAAGCCAGGGCCGGGAGTGGGAACGCTACGCCATGGTCAAGGCGCGCATCGTCGGTGGTGATCGGGAAGCCGGTGAAGAGCTAATGGACGCGCTGGTGCCGTTCGTGTTCCGCCGCTATCTGGATTTCGGCGCGCTGGAGTCGCTGCGCGAGATGAAGGCGATGATTGCCAAGGAAGTCGAGCGCAAGGGGCTGGAAACCAACATCAAGCTCGGTGCCGGCGGCATTCGCGAGGTGGAGTTCATCGCCCAGGCCTTTCAGATCATCCGTGGCGGTCGCGAGAAGGAACTGCAGCAGCGCCGTTTGATGCCGGTGCTGGAATCGCTGGCGGAATCCGGCGCCCTGCCGGGCTTCGTGATCCGCGGCCTGATGGAAGGGTACGAATTCCTGCGTCGCAGCGAGAACCGGCTGCAGGCGATCAAGGACGAGCAGACCCACGAATTGCCGGACAAGCCCATCCATCGCATGCGGCTCGCCTTCGGCATGGGGTACGAGAACTGGCAGGACTACGCCGCCGATCTGGATATGCACCGGCGGCATGTGCGCGAGCATTTCGACCAGGTCTTCGCTTCCCCACAGGTGGAAGACGAGCCGGTGCCGCACGAAGAACTGGAAGTTGGTGATATCTGGGCGCGGGATCTGGACCAGGAAAAGGCCTGTGAGCTGCTGACGGAAAGCGGCTTCGAGGACCCAGAGGATGCCTTCAAGCGGGTGAAGGCCTTCCGCGAGGGCAGCCACCGCCGTTCGCTGACCGCCAAGGGTCACCAGCGGCTCGATCGCCTGATGCCGCTGATGCTGGGCGCGGTTGCGCACACCAGGAACCCGGACGCCACGCTGGCACGATTGATTGATCTGCTGGAGGCCATTGTCCGGCGCACGGTTTACGTGTCGCTGCTGGCGGAACGGCCGATGGCGCTATCGCAACTGGTGAAGCTGTGTTCGGCCAGCCCCTGGATCGCGCGCCTGATCACCCGTCTGCCGGTGTTGCTCGGTGAGTTGCTTGATCCGCGCAAGCTGTACGCGCCGCTCGAGCGCAAGTCGCTGGAAAACCAACTTCATGAGCGCCTGGCAGAGGAAGACCCGGATGATCTGGAGCAGCAGATGGAGGTGCTGCGCCAGTTCAAACAGGTGAACACATTGCGGCTGGCAGCGGCCGATGTCTCCGGCGTGACCCGGCTGATGGTGGTCTCGGACCTGTTGACGGACATTGCCGAGGTGGTGCTGCGGGAAGTGGTGGATATCGCCTGGCATCACCTGGAGAAACGCCACGGTCGGCCGAGCTGCAGGATCGAGGGTGAGACCGTTCGCCCCGGTTTCGCGGTGATTGCCTACGGCAAGCTGGGCGGTCTGGAACTGGGTTACGGTTCCGATCTGGACCTGGTGTTCCTGCATGACAGCCGCGGCGAACAGCAGGTCACCGACGGCGATCGCCCGGTGGATAACAATGTCTTCTTTGTCCGCCTGGCGCAGCGCATCATCCATATTCTGGGTGCCACCACGGCCGGCGGCGTGCTCTACGAGGTGGATACGCGACTGCGCCCGAGTGGTCGTGCCGGACTGCTGGCCACCAGCCTTTCAGCCTACGAGGAGTACCAGAAGGAAAAGGCCTGGACCTGGGAACATCAGGCCCTGGTCCGCGCCCGCTTCGTTGCCGGCGATCAGGGCCTGCGCGAGGCCTTCGACCGAATCCGTCGCGAGACACTGTGCCGCGAGCGCGATATGGATGAACTACGCCGCGATGTGCATGACATGCGCGAGCGGATGCGCGGCGAGAAGGGCAGCCGCAACGGAGATCTGTTCGACCTGAAACAGGATCGCGGCGGTGTCGCTGATATCGAATTTATGGTGCAATACGGCGTTCTTTCTGGAGCCCGCGCCAATCCGACCCTGCTGCGCTACACGGATAACGTGCGGCTGATCGGCGAGTTGAATGCATCCGGCTTTTTCAGTCGTAGCGAGGCCTCCACCCTGGTGGATGCTTACCGGGCCTACCGCGCCCGGATTCACCGCGCCACCCTGCAGGAAGGAAAGGCGCGCATCCCGGCCACGGAGTTGGCGGAACTGCGCGAAGGGGTGACTGCCGTGTGGCAGCGCCTGATGACTGACGACGACAGCGCCGCCGACACGGCCGGCGAGGAGACCACATCATGACCATGGATGACCGCGACGGCGTCATCTGGATGGACGGCGAAATGCTGCCCTGGCGCGACGCCAAGGTGCACGTGCTGACCCATACCCTGCATTACGGCATGGGGGTGTTCGAGGGCATTCGTGCCTACCGCACCGAGCGCGGCACCGCCGTGTTCCGGCTCGCCGAACATACCCGACGGCTTTTCAACTCGGCCAAGATTCTCGGCATGCGGGTGCCGTTCGAGCCGGACGAGATCAATGCGGCGGTTCTGGAATCGCTGCGCGCCAATGAACTGGAGAGCGCCTACATCCGGCCTATGGTGTTCTACGGCTCGGAGGGCATGGGGCTGCACGCGCACAACCTGAAGGCGCATGCGATGGTTGCCGCCTGGGAATGGGGTTCCTACCTGGGAGCCGAGAACATGGAGCGCGGCATCCGCGTGAAGACGTCTTCGTTCAGCCGTCATCATGTCAACGTCACCATGTGCCGGGCCAAGGCCAACGGCAATTACATGAACTCGATGATGGCGCTGAAGGAAGCCGAGGACTGCGGCTACGACGAGGCCCTGCTGCTGGATGTGGACGGCTTCGTCTGCGAGGGTTCCGGCGAGAACTTCTTCATGGTTCGCGATGGCGTGTTGTACACGCCGGAACTGACCTCTGCGCTGGAAGGTATCACCCGCGACACGGTGATTCGCCTGGCCGGTGAGATCAAGCTGCCGGTGCGCGAGAAGCGCATCACCCGCGACGAGGTATACACCGCCGACGAGGCCTTCTTCACCGGCACGGCAGCCGAGGTCACACCGATCCGCGAGCTGGATGGCCGCGAGATCGGCAATGGTAAGCGCGGTCCGCTGACAGAACGGCTGCAGAGCATGTATTTCGACCAGGTTGAGGGCCGCCGCGAGGTGCATCCGGAGTGGTTGAGTTTTGTGGAGGAAACCGTCGATGCCTGATCCGCAGACCCATGATCGCGACGACCTCATCGAACCCAACGCGGCCAACCGCTACGACGTCACGCGCAAGGATCTGCCGCTGGCCTGCCCGATGCCGGGCATGTACCTGTGGAATTCGCACCCGCGGGTCTATCTGCCCATCCACAAGACCGGCGAGGCTACCTGCATCTATTGCGGAGCCAAATTCCGCCTTACGGATTTCGACCCCGACGACCCGGAAATCGCCCGCCTTAATCGGCGGGAACCTTAATCGGTAGTTCTGGCCTCGGGCAGCCCGCCAACGGATCACACCGCGCGGATCCGCTGCGCTTGATCCGCCCTACGAGGGAGGCGCCGCCGATGGTTTCGTGGTCCCGCGGTTTCGCAGTTTCCTAGGGTGCATTAAGCGCGGCGAATGCACGCGGTCTGATCCCCTCCGAAGGAGCCCAGGCTTTTGTGACCCACTGAAACTCCGGCGTCGCCGTGCCGGGGCAACCCCATCGCCGGGCGGATTTAGCCGCTGCAGGAGCCTGAACCAGTCCATGCGCAGGGGCGCGCTTATGAACGACGATCCGATTGCCGGATTGGGGATTGGACAGTGATGCCGGTTTCCATCGGATATCCGTATTCAGGCTAACCAGCTACGGTCGATACAGGACATGCCGACATTACTCGCGCCCTCTGAAATCACGGATAAATGGCTCCTGGGTGAGACCGATCCCGGGGCGCTGCAGCGTGGCCGGGGGTATTTCCGGCAGGGCATGAGTTTTGATCTGCGGGTCATCCGGCATACCCAGAATATCCTGCGCCTCCACGCGCTGACCCACGGCAGCGCCGGCGAGGCGTATCAGCAGGACGTCCAGATCAACCGCGACGCACCGGGCGGCCCGCTCAGCCTGACGGGCGACTGCACCTGCCCGGTGGGGTTCAACTGCAAGCACGTGGTTTCAGCATGCATGACGTGGCGGGACGGCGGCATGCCCGCCGAAGACACCCCGCGAGACCTGCCGACGGACTTCGAGATGTGGCTGGAACAGGCCGCCACCGCGGCGGAACCGCCGCCAGATACGCGCGCATCCCAGGTGCCGACCTACTGGCTGCACCAGCATTCGGCGACTGGCGTCTGGCAGGTCCGGCTGCGCGCTTCCCGCCGGAAAGCCGACGGCCAGCTCAGCTTGGGCCAGGAAGTTTCCGTGGAGTCGCTTCGTTACGCCTACGGCCTGGGTCGGCCGATCAAGCGCACCCGTCTGGACGAGGACATCTGGGACCAGCTTACGGCTGGCCCCGGGGGCGGATACGGACCGCTTCGCCTGGTTGGTCGCCCCGGATCGCTGGCCATGGAGTTGCTGCTGGAGACCGGGCGGCTGTACCTGGACGACGGCCGGCGCGGGCCGTTGACCGTCGGTCCGCCCCGGGACATATCCCTGGCCTGGCATGCGTATCAGGATCATTGGCATCTGTGTCTGGATATCAAGCCGGAACCGGGCTTCGCGGTGCTGACCGAGCCGGCCTGGTACGTGGACCCCAGAGCCCTGCAGGCGGGCCGGCTGGAGGTTCCGGATGGCATGTCGCCCCGTTGGCTGGCGGAGGTCCGGAATGCACCGCCCGTGGCCAGTGCCGACGCCGAGGCGCTCAGTCGCAAGATCGCCCTGGCGCATCCCACGTTGCCGACGCCGGTGCCGGTGTCGATTCAGGAGGTGCGTGAGCGGCCCGTGTCCGTGCTGGCGATCCAACTCGATGCCGAAGACCTCACCGCGTCCGCGATGCACCGGCTGTTCCGTTACGGTGCGGTGTATCTTGAACCGCGAACGGCCGACACGGTGGTGACCGGTGAGGTCGGCGATGTGTTGACGCGGGTCTACCGGGATCTTGCGGCCGAGGCTATGGCTGCCGAGCAGTTGCGGCGACACGGCCTTACCGCGCTGGATGCGGATGACTATTGCTGGACGGCGGCTCCGCCGGAGGACAACCGGCAGCAGGCTCTTCAGGCCTGGCTCGCGTTCCTTGATGCCGGCGTTGCGTCGCTGGAGGCCGCCGGCTGGCGTGTCGAGCAGATCGGCGCTGCCGCCCCGGAGGTGCGGTTCGCCGATCAGGTCGCGGCGCATGTCGCGGAGGACGGTCGCTGGTTCGATCTGGGCTTCGACCTCGAGGTGGACGGTCAGACGATCCCCCTGCTGCCGCTGGTCATGCAGTTGCTGACGGACTATCTACCGAACGAACTGCCCGAGCAGTTGTGGCTGACGCTCGACGACGGCCGGCATGTGGCGGTGCGGCGCGAGCAGCTGCAGCCGGTGCTGGAAACCGTGATTGCGCTGCATGACGGGCCACCGGACCGGGGCGGCACGCTGCACATGTCGTGTCTTGAGGCTCCCCGGTTGCTGGAACTGGGCGGGATTCCCGTTCGCGGTGGGGAACAGACTCTGCGTCTGGCGGAACGACTCACGGGTTTCCAGACCCTGAGGGAGGTCGCGCCACCGAAGGCGTTCCAGGGCCGGTTGCGGCCCTATCAGCAACAAGGCCTGAACTGGCTGCAGTTTCTGCGTGACTACGGACTGGCCGGCGTGCTGGCCGACGAGATGGGCCTGGGCAAGACCGTGCAGACTCTGGCGCATCTCGCGGTGGAGCAGGCGGCGGGCAGACTCACGGCGCCAAGCCTGCTCGTCGCGCCCACCAGCCTGCTCAGTAACTGGTGGCGCGAGGCGGCGCAATTCACGCCGACACTGCGCGTGCTGACGCTGCAGGGCCCGCAGCGACGGCAGGACTTCGACCGCATCGACGAGCATGACCTGGTGCTCACCACCTATCCGCTGCTGCCCCGCGACGCCGAGGTGCTGGAAGCGCGGCAATGGTGCTTTCTGATTCTGGATGAGGCACAGAACATCAAGAATCCGCGGGCCAAGGCCGCGCAGACGGCGCGCGCGTTGCGCGCCGAGCATCGGCTTTGCTTGACCGGGACGCCGATGGAGAACCACCTGGGCGAGCTATGGGCGCAATTCGATTTCCTGCTGCCGGGGTTTCTCGGCGCGCAGGAGGCTTTCGCCAGGGCGTACCGCACGCCAGTTGAGAAGCATGGCGACCGCGAGCGGTTGCGGGATCTGACACGACGGACCGCGCCGTTCATTCTGCGCCGCACGAAGGACGTCGTGGCGCGGGAGTTGCCGGAGAAATCCGAGTTGCTGCGCAGCACCCCCATCGTCGGCAAGCAGGCCGTGCTCTACGAGAGCATCCGCCTGAGTATGGAGAAGCGGGTGCGCGAGGCGATTAGCCGGCGGGGGCTTGCCAGCAGCCAGATCACCATACTCGATGCGCTGCTCAAGCTGCGTCAGGTCTGTTGCGACCCGCGTCTTCTGCCCGACTCGGTGCGGGGACGGGATGCGCCATCGGCGAAACTGCGCATGCTGATGGAGATGCTGCCCGAGCTGCTGGAGGACGGTCGGCGGGTTCTGCTGTTCTCGCAGTTCACGACCATGCTGGGGCTGATCGAGCGGGAGGTCAGCGCGCAGGGCATTCGCTACAGCAAGCTTACCGGTCAGACACGCCGGCGGGATGCGGCTATCCAGACATTCCGCAGTGGTGCCGCGGATCTGTTTCTGATCAGCTTGAAGGCCGGCGGCGTGGGGTTGAACCTTACCGAGGCGGATACGGTGATTCACTACGACCCCTGGTGGAACCCGGCGGTCGAGGCCCAGGCCACCGACCGTGCCCACCGTATCGGCCAGGACAAGCCCGTCTTCGTCTACAAGCTGATCACTGAGGGCACGGTGGAGGAGAAGATTCTGGCGCTACAGGCGCGGAAACGGGAACTGACCGAGCATGTTTACCGGCGGGAACAGGAGGGTGCCGCCGGTGACGAGCTGCCGATCAACCGCGAGATGATCGAGGCGCTGTTTTCAATCGAATTATAAGGAATTTTTCGGCCCGATTACACCGCGCGTTCCATATGAGTTATGCAAAACGGCGATTACATTTACAGAATACATAACATGACTGCGATGTAAATCGACGGCTCCATGCGGCACAATCCATCGCCGGGCTGGCTCGGCTCTATAGCCGCGGAATCCAGCCTGCCTTAAGCGCAGCGAATGCGCGCGGTGTCAGAAACCTCCTTCGATGATGCCGCAAGGGCTCAGCCGTTACACCGGAGTTATCGGATTTCAACCAAGGTCTCGTTTTTCTCGATAGCCTTCATCAACTCTGGCCAGAGTGGTTCGAGCCATCGGAAAAGCTCAACCTTGCGCGTGTTGCC
>SKGQ01000026.1 GCA_007117515.1 Ectothiorhodospiraceae bacterium
ATCCGTTGGGTATGTGCCCTGGCGGATGGCGCGGTGGAGGCTGCTGTATGGCCATTCGGTCGGGCATTCGACCAGGCCATGGCGCACCGGATTGTAATGGATGTAATCGACATGCCGCCGCCACCTGAGCCGCCGACAAGTGGCAACAGCACCTCCGAACCGTAGGTTTCGCCTGGCGTAACGCCGAAGCCACTGCTGCCGACGGTGCCGAAACTGCCACCGGCACCACTGCGCTTGCGGTTGCTGGACCGAACACCCCCACCACCGCCGCCGGGGCCAATACCGGCCCCGCCCAGTCGATTCTCCCGGTCCTCCGCCGGCTCACCACCCAGGCCGCCATCGAAACCGCCGGGACCGGCGAAACCGGGCAGGCCATCGTCACCAACGTTGCCATCGCCGGCGGCACCGACGGGCGGCGACCAGCTACCGCTCAGATCAATGGTCCCGGCCACCTCGACGTCGCCACTGGCGAGGATGGTCACAGGCCCGGTGCCGTCAAAGCGCACGGTGACACCATCCGGAATGGTCACATTGGTGAAATGGAAGATGCCGTCCTCGGGCAGTTCCAGTTCGGTGTCGACGGTGGGCGTGAAGGCACCGTCCTCGCCGCTGCTGCCGCTGTCGAAGCCGGTTTCGGCGTGCAGTGCTCCGCCGCCGAGCAACAGAGCGAATCCGACGCTCCATAAAGACGGCAACAATATTACCGGCCGCATCATGCTGAAAACGCACGCCGGTGCTCTGCTCCGGCACCACCCGCAGAAGCTGGCCAGAGGCGTCGTGATCCAGGTGTACCGGATCAGCCCATACCATCGGCGTGCTCAGTAGCAGGCCTATGGGTACGAGCATCAGCAGCGTCATTGACAGCAAGCGGCGCATCCATGCCTCTCGAGTCTGTGTCGCGGCGCTCCCTGCCGCGACGGGTGCAAGCTTATCGGGCGTCGATCTGGGCCTGGGCCCGGGTGGACCAGAACGCGGCACGCGCCAGATCACGATTGACGCCGTAGCCATGGGCATACAGCGCAGCGAGAGCAAGCTGGGCCTCGGCCTCACCCTGCTCCGCCGCACGCTGGAACCATTGATAGGCCCGGGCGTGGCTGCGATCGCCACCCAGCCCTTCTCCATACAGTCGGGCGAGGGCTTGCTGGGCCCCGGCGTGCCCATCTTCCGCAAGCGGCAGCAGATGCTCCCGGGCAGACGCGAACTCCCTACGCTCCAGCGCCCGCCGGGCGACGGCCCAGGGGTCGCTGGGGGTGGATTCCGTCATCGGTTCGGAGCTGGACAGGAGTGTTCGGTCAAGGCCCGGGAGGCCGACGCTGGCAAAAAGACCCAGGCAAAAACCGGCGATGAGCAACGCCAGCATGGCGGGCGGCGTGCAGCGCACGCGGGGCGAAGAGGTAACAGACATAATAGGACCATCCCTGGTAGTCACACCGAACAGTGCCCGGCGATGTGCGCGTCCTTGCGCTGGCTCGATCCGTGAGCCTGAGTTCACTATAGAAAGGGATTGTCACCACCGCCAGTTTCGAAACCGGAAAGCCCAGCACCGTGATCGATGCACGAACCCTATGAGGCTTCCTCGTCGAGCTTGCGGTACAGCGTGCGGCGGCTGACGTCGAGCAGGGCGGCGGCGCGGCGCTTGTTGCCGTTGACCTGCTCCAGCACGAAGTGGATGTAGCGTTTCTCCAGGGTATCCAGGGTTGGCAGCATTGGGCCTCCCTGCATCAGGTGATTCATGATGCCGTCAGTGCCACGCTGCACCGGAACCGCTGGCCGGCTCTGCCCGCGAATGCGGGTCGGCAGATGCTCCGGTCCGACGGTGTCCGACTGGCAGAAGGTGACCGCACGTTCGACGGCATTCTGCAGCTCGCGGACGTTGCCGGGGAACTCGTAACCGCGCAGCACATCCATGGCTTCCTTGCTGTAGCCGGTAATCTCGCGCCCCATTTGCATGGCGTAGCGCTGCAGCAACCGCACTGCAAGCAGTTCCAGATCTTCGCCCCGCTCGCGCAGAGGCGGGATCCGCAACGTGAAGGTCTCCAGCCGATAGAACAGATCCTCACGGAAGCTGCCATTCTTGATCAGCTCTTCCAGATCGCGGTTGGTGGCGGCAACGATACGGACGTCGACGGTATGTTCCCTGTTGCTGCCAATGGGCCGGATGACCCCGTCCTGCAGCACACGCAGCAGCTTGGCCTGCAGCGCCATTGGCATTTCGCCGAGTTCGTCCAGGAACAACGTACCGCCGCTGGCCTGCGAAAACAGCCCCTTGCGCGCCTTCACCGCGCCGGTAAAGGCGCCAGCCTCGTGGCCGAAAAATTCGCTCTCCAGCAACTCGGCTGGCACGCCGGCACAGTTCACGGCCTGAAACGGCCCATCCGCACGATCGCTTTCATCGTGGATCGCGCGGGCGACCAGTTCCTTGCCGGTGCCACTTTCACCAACGACGAGAACAGGGCCGTTGGCCGAGGCCAGCTGGGAGATCTGCTGGAACATGGTCTGCATCGCGGTATCGCGGCCGATCATTCCATGAAAGTGTTCCTGATCGATCAGTTCGCGGAAGCGCTGCACCTCGCCGCGCAGACGCCGCGTCTCCAGCAGACGCGACACCGCCAGCATGAAATGCTCCAGATCCAGCGGCTTGGTCAGAAATTCGTCGGCGCCCTTCTTAAGCGCCTCGACCGCCTGGGCCACGGTGCCGAAGCCGGTGATCATCAGGAAACCCGGTTTCGCAGGCAATTCCTGCAATTGTTCCAGCAATCCCAGGCCATCCACCCCCGGCAGCCTCAGATCGCTGACCACCATGTCCGGCTGGAAGGTCGGTAATTCGGCCATGGCCGATTCCGCACTGTCGACCGCCTTCACCTCCAGGTCCGCATCCTCCAGCTCGTCCTGCAGCAGCTGACGCAGCCCCGGATCGTCCTCGACCAGCAGCACCCGCTCAGGCGCCGTCTTCGCGTTCTTCCCGGCCATTGCCGTTCTGCTCCCCTTGTTCATCCCAATCCGGTTTCATCGGGAACCGGACATCCACGCGCGTGCCGCCACGGTCAGCAGCGGAAAACGCAATCTCGCCACCGTGCTCGGTGACAATGCCATGCACCACGGCGAGCCCCAGTCCGGTGCCCTCGCCCACGGCCTTGGTCGTGAAGAACGGCTCGAACAGGCGATCACGAATCTCGCTCGGGACACCCGGACCGTCGTCCTCGATGGTGAACACGACGTGATCACCATCGCCTCGCCAGCGCAGACACACCGTCATTGCACCGGCCTGGGCGGCGTTTCGCAGCAGATTGACCAACACCTGTTCGACGCGTATCGGATCGACCCGACAAGGCGGACCAGGCTGCTCGCCATCAAGTTCCAGCGCCACGGAGCGACTGGATTCATCATGTTCCAGCGCACTGGCCGCGGCCGACGCCAGCAATCCGGCAGAGGTGTCGCGATAATGCCGGCTTGAGCCGCGGCCGAAATCCAGCAACTGACGGACGATGTGTTCCATGCGGGCCACCTCGCTGCGCACCTCGCGCAGGGCCCGCACCTCCGGGCCGTCGCCCTCGATCCGCCGCAGGGCGCGCTGTGCCTTGCCGTCGATAACACTCAGCGGCGTACCAAGCTCATGCGCAACACCGGACGCCAGGCGGCCAATGGCGGCAAGCTTTTCCGAATGGCGCAACTTGTCCTCCAGGTGCGTCTGGGTGCGGCGCCGGTCCTCCAGTTCCTGTTCGGCACGGTGAATGCCATCGAGCATGTCGTTCAACGCCGTGCTGAGTCGTCGGATTTCTCGCGGTCCCTCGCCGCCGGCACGGAAATCCCGCTGACCGACCTCGACCCTGGCCATGGTTTCCATCAGGCGCTCGAAATGGCGGCCGATGGCCAACCGGTGCCCAAGCAGCACCAGCACGCTGATGAACACGCCACCGACCACCATGAAGGCAATGGCCTGGACCCGCAGATCGGTGATCAGGTCATGAAAGTCACTGCCGCGACGGGTCACGTGGAGCAGGCCGCTGACCTGGCCGTCAGTATCCGTGAGCGGCACGAAGTAGGAGTACACGTCCTGCCCCTGGATTCGCTGGTAGGTGCCGCGGCGCTCGCCGGCCGCGGCAATATCGGCGACTTCGGCCCGTCGGGGCGACGGATTGACCGCGCCAACCGCAGCGATGGGCTCACCGCTGGCGCTGTACACGTAGGCACCATAGATCCTGCCGATACGGAATACCGACTCGAGGGCCTGCCGCACGCCTTCATCCTCGCCCTGCTCCAGGCTGTCACTGACCGGCAGACTGATGGCACGCGCCATCAGCGCGACGTCTTCCTGCATGCGCTCCTCGGCCGCCTTTTCCAGCGTCCACAGCACCATGGACGTCAAGATGGCGGCGCCGATCAAAAGCGGCGCGAGGACCAGCAGAATGAGTGCGGCACGCAGACTCCAGAAGCGGCGAAATCGTCGGCTGATTGTGTTTACCTTTGGCACATGTAGCATAATGCTTCACTCTGAGCCCCTGGCACAAGCGACAGCTCACAACCCTGAAAAAACATACAATTCCTTTTTATTTCATGAGGTTGTCGATTCCGCCCCCGGCGTGAGGCGAAGCATCCCAATGCTGGCACAGCCTCTGCAAAAAGAACCTGGCCAAACTTAGTGCAAAAGGAGTGACAAGATGCGATCCAGGATTTCCGCAGTGTTGATCACGCCGCTGCTGGCGGGGCTGGCTTTGTCGCCGATGGCGATGGCGCAGGATGACGGCTACGGGGGTGCGGAGCCCCTTGAGCAGGCGCAGGATGCGGAAAACTTCGAGCAACAGGAGCTGGAACGCTTTGCCGATGCGTATATCGAGGTAGGCGAAATCCACGCCAATTATTCGCAGCGCCTGGAGCAGGCGGAAGACCCGGATCAGGCGCAGGAGGTCCAGCAGGAAGCCAACGACAGGATGGTCGAAGCGATCCAGGAACATGGCCTCGAAGTGCAGGACTACTCCGAGATTGCTGCCGCACTGGAGCGGGATCCGGAGATGCGTGACCAGGTGGTGACGATGATCGAAGAGCGCGAGTAAACGCGACACCTGGTCGAGTTAGGGAGACACTGATTTCAGTCCCACGTCTGCGCCCGAGACCGGTTTTGGTCCCTTGGCAAGGGGCGGGCATAAATCAGTCTCCTAATGAGCCCCGCTCCGGCGGGACTTTCTGGTTTCTGCAGCCCGCTGACGGAGGCGTCGGCGCAAATCCTGTGGTGGCGCTCGATCCCGACCGCCTGATCCCTTACACTTTGGCCCCTGTATCGCACGGTAATGCGGGCAACTGCCGCAGGCCGGAGCGAGCCGATAGATCCGGACTTGGGGGCACGATGGCAATTAACCCGCATTACCATATGAACCACAGCAGCTTCGAGTTCGAGGATCTGCTGGCCTGCGGCCGCGGCGAACTGTTCGGCCCCGGTAATCCGCAGCTGCCCCTGCCCAATATGCTGATGCTCGACCGCATCACACAGATCGACGATACCGGTGGTGCGCACAACAAGGGCCAGATCGTTGCCGAGCTCGATATCCATCCGGACCTGTGGTTCTTCAAGTGCCATTTCGAAAACGACCCGGTCATGCCGGGCTGTCTGGGCTTGGATGCCATGTGGCAACTGGTGGGCTTTTTTCTAGGCTGGAAGGGCGGCCAGGGACGTGGCCGCGCACTGGGCGCGGGCGATGTAAAATTCACAGGACAGGTGTTGCCGACTGCGAAGCGTGTCACCTATCGGATCGACATGAAACGCGTGATCATGCGTCGACTGACCATGGGCATCGCGGACGCGAGCCTGGATGTCGATGGTGACGTGATTTACACAGCGTCGGATCTGCGGGTTGGTCTGTTTGAAGCCCCGGATGCGATGAACAAGAAATAGCGGAAACCGCATTTCCCCGCCGGCCGCACGTTGAGCGGTCGCAACACGGAATGCTGGAGCGAGGACAATGAAGCGGGTTGTAGTCACCGGACTCGGAGTCGTTTCCTGTATCGGCACTGATGCGCAGTCAGTGGTCGACAGCCTGCGCGCCGGTCGCTCGGGTATTCGTGCCAACGAAAGCTATCGGGAATACGGTCTGCGCAGCCAGATCTCGGGCAGTATCGACATCGATCTGGACGCATTGATCGACCGCAAGCCGCGGCGATTCATGGGCAACGCTGCGGCCTATGCCTATGTCGCAATGCAACAGGCCATTACCGATGCGGGCCTGGAGGCCAGCGAAGTGTCAAACGACCGCACCGGCCTGATTGCCGGTTCCGGCGGTGCCTCATCGTCCAACCAGGTGGCTGCTGCGGACATCCTGAGAGAACGTGGCGTCAAGCGGGTCGGCCCTTATCAGGTGCCGCGCGTCATGGGCAGCACCGTGTCAGCCTGCCTTGCCACTCCGTTCCGCATCCGCGGCGTGAATTACTCGATCACCTCGGCCTGCGCCACCAGTGCGCACTGCATCGGCAACGCGGTGGAACAGATTCGCATGGGCAAGCAGGACGTTGTCTTCGCCGGCGGCGGCGAGGAAGAGCACTGGAGCCTGACCATGCTCTTCGATGCCATGGGCGCACTGTCGACCAAGCGCAACGACCGCCCGGAAACGGCCTCCCGGGCCTTTGACGCCGACCGCGATGGCTTTGTCATTGCCGGGGGTGGCGGCATGCTGGTGCTGGAGGAACTGGAGCACGCCAGGGCTCGCGGTGCGAAGATTTATGCCGAGGTGGTTGGTTACGGTGCGACCTCCGATGGCCACGACATGGTTGCGCCGTCCGGCGAAGGAGCCGCGCGTTGCATGCGCCAGGCCCTGCAGGATGTCGACAGCCCGGTCGATTACGTCAATGCCCACGGCACCAGCACGCCGGTCGGTGACGTTGCCGAACTTCGTGCCCTGCGCGACGTGTTTGGCGAGGCCGTGCCGCCCGTGAGTTCCACCAAGTCGCTGGCCGGTCATTCCCAGGGGGCTACCGGGGTGCACGAGGCAATTTTCAGCCTGCTCATGCTGGAGCATGACTTCATCAGTGCATCCGCCAATATCGAGAACCCCGATCCGGCGGTCGGTGATATTCCGATCGTAACCACACTGCGCGACAAACCAGGCCTACGCACCGTCATGACGAACAGTTTCGGCTTTGGCGGGACCAACGCCACGCTGGTTTTCCGCAAGCAGGACTGATCCCAGAGCTCCGCATCCCGCCGACACATCAGTATCCGGTTGTTCATTCAGCGAAGGGAAAGCTCGCTGCCTTATACTCCGCCCGCAAGTGGTCACCCTGGCAGAATCGGGCGCCACTGCGGGTGCACGGGAAATTCGAACAACAGCACGGAGAAAGACAATGAAACATCAAGCGCTTGCCGCACTCATGGGCCTGGCCGGTGCAACCACCGTTCTGGTGGGCTGCCAGACCACGGATCCGTACACTGGTGAACAGCAGACCTCCCGCGCCACCATCGGCGCCGGTATCGGCGCAGTGGCCGGCGCCGCAGTCGGAGCCCTGACCGGCTCGAACAGCCGCGAGCGGCGACAGCGTGCGTTGATTGGGGCTGGCGTGGGCGGCCTGTCCGGCGGGGCTGTCGGCCATTACATGGACCGGCAGGAAGCGCAGTTGCGCGAACAGCTCCAGGGCACCGGCGTCAGTGTGACCCGGAATGGTGATGACATCATCCTGAACATGCCCGGCAATGTGACCTTCGGCGTGGACAGTGCGGACCTGCGGTCGGATTTCTTCGATGTGCTTGATTCCGTGGCGCTGGTAGCCGAGGAATTCGACAAGACGCTGATCGAGGTCATCGGTCACACCGACAGCACGGGCCCGGCGGAGCACAACCAGCGCCTGTCGGAACGCCGCGCACAGACGGTGGGACGGTACCTGGAGAACCGAGGGGTTGATGGTCGTCGCCTGGCGATGGCCGGCTTCGGCGAAGACTATCCCATCGCCGACAACAGCACCGAGCAGGGCCGACAGCAGAACCGGCGTGTCGAGGTGACGTTGGCGCCGCTGGTCGAATCCTGAACGGAAGCTTGAGCTTTTTCCGGTGAGCGGCCCGGCTGCAATGGCCAGGGTGCCGCCGGCACGACGGGCACCGAGGTGGAAATCGCCTATGGAAACACTGATTTATTCGCACGCCTGCGTTGGAGTCCGCTTTTTTTCCGAGGCAAGGCGCGCTGCGCAGGGCCGCAGTCATTCTGCGGCCAAGCAGCGCAACACAGCATTCGGGAAAAATGCGGCCCAACCCGAAGGGCCCGGCCGGTTTTGGCCCCTGGCGGCGTTGCGCCACCGGCCCGGTAGCTCGGGCTACCGAACCGGCACCGCGCCTTGCCAGATGACCAAAACCGGTCTCGGGCGCAGACGCGGGAATAA
>SKGQ01000204.1 GCA_007117515.1 Ectothiorhodospiraceae bacterium
CGTGCAGGGTGACTGACGACAACGCCAGCGCGGACCGGTCACGGGCAGGGATTGCCGGCACGCTGCTTGCCATTGATCAACGGGGGTTACTGATCACCGGAGAAAGTGGCTGCGGCAAGAGTCTGCTCGCCCTGGGCCTACTTGATCGCGGCCATGCCCTGATCAGTGACGACCTGGTGGAGCTGGAGGCAGACACTCCGGCACTCATCGGACACTGTCCGACTCAGCTTCGAGGCAGACTGGAAGTAAGGGGTATCGGCCTGGTGGACGTTTGTCAGCTGTTCGGCCCCATGGCCTGGCGCGACAGCGTCCGAATTGAACGTATCCTGCACCTGCAGCGCACTGAAACGGCCGAAGTCTGGCACGGTTGGCCGCGTCCCGATGGGCAACGGGATTATCGGACGCTGCTGGGGGTCCGAGTACCCCGACTGACCTTGCCGATCGGAGGCGATGGCATTTCACCCCTGCTAGCCGAAACCAGCCTGCGACATGGGACGCCGGTGCCCGCGGGCGGAGTCGACGATGGATAAACACGCACACCTCTACATCATCAGCGGCCTGTCCGGTTCCGGTAAAACCGTAGCCCTGCACACGCTGGAAGATGCCGGTTTCTACTGCATCGACAATCTTCCCATCAGCATGCTGAGTCACCTGGGCGACTATCTGCAGAGGCTTCCTGCCGGTACCCGGCGACAGCTCGCAGTGGGTGTCGATGCCCGCAGCCAGCCCGAGGATCTGCAGCATTTCGGCAGTTCCCTGGACAGCCTGCGAGCCCAGGGACTCGAACCCAGCGTCATTTTCTTCACGGCCCAGGAAGCAACCCTGATCCGCCGCTTCAGTGAAACCCGCCGCCGGCACCCACTGAGTCAGTCAGGGATCTCCCTGGCAGAGGCGATTCGTCAGGAATGGGAACGTCTGAGCGTTATCCAGGGCGAAGCGGATCTGGTCATCGACACCAGCACGACGAACGTGCATCAACTGCGTGATCTCGTGCGCCGCCGCCTGACCGAATCCCCGCCGGGCCTCTCAATCCTGGTGCAATCCTTCGGATACAAACACGGCATTCCGGTGGACGCGGATTTCGTGTTCGATGTGCGCTGCCTGCCCAACCCGCATTGGGAACCGGGCCTGCGACAGTTGACCGGGCTAGATGCCGAGGTTGTCGCCTATCTGGAGCAGTCTGCGGACGTTCGTCTGATGGGGACACAGATCAAGGATTTTCTCGAGCAATGGATACCCGCCTTCGAGCGTGAGAACAGGAGCTACCTGACCGTGGCTATCGGCTGCACCGGTGGCCAGCACCGCTCGGTATACCTGACGGAACGACTTGGCGCCCACTTCCGGCGCCATCTCGGTGAACAGGTGAAGCTGCGGCACAGGGAGCTGCCATGCGGGTAAGCATTCTGCTGGTTACGCATAATAATTTTGGCCCACTGCTGCTGGACACCGTGGTCGATACCCTCGGCTTTTGCCCGCTGCACACCGAGTGCCTGACCATAGGCCAGGATTCTGATCCTGAAACCCAGTCGGCCCGCGCCCGCGAGCTGCTCGCTGGCTTCCCCAGCGGCGGCGGAGTCCTGATCCTTACCGACATATTCGGCGCCACGCCCTGCAATCTGGCCCTGCGGCTGAAGGTGGAGGAGCCGGTACGCATCGTCTCCGGCCTCAACCTGCCGATGCTGCTGCGGGTTTTCAATTACCCGACACTGGATCTGGATGCCCTGGCGGAGAAAGCCGTCAGCGGTGGCCGCGACGGCGTCATGCTGGTGCAGCCGGACCAGGGGACCACGCAATGACCAGGGATGGGCGCCACAGTAAACCAGAGGCCGATACTCTGGTTTCCGGGGAAATCGTGATCCGCAACAAGCTCGGCCTCCACGCCCGTGCGGCCGCCCGATTCGTGGCGGTGGCCTCGCGCTTCAAGGCGGCAATCCGCGTGATCCGCGAACAACGTCAGGTCAATGGCAAGAGCATCATGGGCGTGATGATGCTGGCCGCCGGCAAGGGTACCAGGCTGCGCATAGAGGCCGAGGGCGAGGACGCGCGGGAAGCCCTGGACGCGCTCTGCGAGCTGGTTGATTCCCGCTTCGAGGAAGATCACTGAGCACGCCGGCGAATGGCCGGCGATCACCCGTTATTCCCCAGCGACAGTCATCGACTCGAACAACAGGGAACCGGTAATGATGCTGCCCCGCTGATCGCGGTCCGCACCCACCGCCTGCAGACCGGCAAACATGTCCTTGAGGTTGCCGGCTACGGTAATCTCCTCCACCGGGTAGGCCATCTCGCCATTCTCCACCCAGAACCCGGCGGCGCCACGTGAATAATCGCCGGTCACCAGGTTACCGCCCTGCCCCATCAGCTCGGTCACCACCAGGCCGCTGCCCATGGTCTGCAGCAACTGGTTGAAGTCCTGATCACCGGATTGAAGCTCCAGGTTGTGAACCCCACCGGCATGCCCGGTGCTCTGGCGGCCAAGACGCCGCGCCGCATAACTGTCCAGCAGATAGGTCTGCAGGCGGCCGTCCTCGACCACCGTCCAATCCCGTGTTGCCACACCCTCGTCGTCGAAGGCCGCGCTGGCCAGCCCCCTGGGCCGGTGCGGATGCTCCTGCATCTGCACATGCGACGGAAACACCTGATCCCCCAGGCGGTCCAGCAGGAACGAGGATTTGCGATACAGGTTGTTACCACTGATGGCGCCCAGGAACTGGCCGATGACGCCACGGGCCATCATTGGCGTGTAGAGCACCGGCACGTGCCGTGTCCCCAGACGCCGGCTGCCGAGGCGGCCGGCTGCACGCTCTCCGGCACGACGCCCCACCTCCTCCGGCGCTTCCAGTTCATCGGCACTGCGCGCCACGCTGAACCAGTAGTCCCGTTGCATGCCCGCATGATCCCGGGCTATGGCGACACAACTCAGGCCATGCCGGGTTCCGCGGCGACTGCCGACGAAACCGTGGCTGTTGAGATAGACGCGCAGTCCCTCACCCGAGGACACGGTGGCCGAATCGCAGTCGCTGATGCGCGGATCCGCATCCCGCGCCGCAGCCTCCGCGGCCAGTGCCAGGTCGATGGCCTCGTCGGCGCTCAGGGCCCAGGGGTGATAAAGATCCAGATCCGGGAACTCGGTGGCCAGCAGGGACGGATCGGCCAGGCCACGGGCCGGATCTTCCGAAGTGTAACGGGCAATGCTGCAGGCTGCAGCCACGGTCGCCCGGAGCGACTCTGGCGAGAAATCAGCGGAGCTTGCGGCGCCGGTGCGCTGCCCCATATACACCACCACGGCCAGGCTGCGATCACGCTCATGCTCTAGCGTATCGACTTCCCCGCGGCGCACGCTGACGGAAAGCCCGGTGCCGACGCTGACCGAGGCCTCCGCCGCCGTCGCACCCTGCCTGCGGGCCTCTTCAAGGACCTGCTGCCCGATTCGGATCAGGCTCTGTTCATCAGCCAGCAATGAACCATTGCTCAACCCCACGACTTCGTTCATGCCTGCTCCTTTCGTCTTCGGCATTTCTTCACCCGCGCGTGCCACCCACCGTCAGCGCGTCGATCTTCAAGGTCGGCTGTCCGACGCCGACGGGCACCAGCTGGCCGTCCTTGCCGCAGGTGCCAATGCCGCTGTCCAGTTCCATGTCGGTGCCGACCATGCTGACCCGGGTGAGCACGTCGGGGCCGTTGCCTATCAGGGTGGCACCCTTCACCGGCCGCGTTACCTTGCCGTTTTCGATCAGATAGGCCTCACTCGCCGAAAAGACGAATTTCCCGGAGGTGATGTCCACCTGCCCGCCACCAAAATTGACCGCGTACAGGCCGCGATCGACGGAACGGACGATTTCTTCCGGGTCATGCGGGCCGGCAAGCATGTAGGTGTTGGTCATGCGCGGCATTGGCAGATGGGCATAGGACTGCCGGCGCCCGTTACCGGTGGCGGCGACCCCCATCAGGCGCGCATTCATCCGATCCTGCATGTAGCCCTTGAGGATGCCGTTCTCGATCAGGGTGGTGCACTGGGTTGGTTCACCCTCGTCATCGAGACTGAGCGAACCTCGACGGTCGGCCAGCGTGCCGTCGTCGACCACGGTGCAGTACTCGGACGCCACTCGATCACCAAGTCGTCCGGCAAAGGCTGATGAGCCCTTGCGGTTGAAATCACCTTCCAGTCCGTGGCCGATGGCCTCATGCAGCAGGATCCCCGGCCAGCCGGCACCCAGAACGACGGGCATTGTCCCTGCGGGTGCCTCATCGGCCTCCAGGTTCACCAGAGCCTGGCGCACCGCCTCACGGGCCAGATCCAGCGCCCTGTCGCCATCCAGAAAACGGGAATAGGCATGGCGGCCACCGGCACCGGCACTGCCGCTTTCCCGGCGCCCCTTGTGCTCTACCTGCACCCGCACATTGAGTCGTACCAACGGCCGCACATCGGCATTCAGGCGCCCCTCACCGTCGGCAATCAGGACCACGTCATGACTTCCCGAGAGATTGACGAACACCTGTTCAACCCGGGGATCTGCCCGCCGGGCTTCAGCATCTACCCGCCGCAGCAGGTCAACCTTTTCCTGGTCAGTGAGTGACTCCACCGGATCCAGCGGCGGATACAGCTTCAGGCCACGGCCACGCTGCCAGGCCTGCAGACTCCTGGACTGGCCGCTGCGGGCAATCGCCCGGGCCGCGCCGGAGGCTTCCAGCAGGGCCGGAAGAACAATGTCGTCAGAGTAGGCGAAACCGGTCTTCTCACCGCTGATTGCACGCACACCAACACCCTGATCGATGCTGTGCGAACCCTGCTTGATCATGCCGTCCTCCAGCGCCCAGCTCTCACTGCGGGTGCACTGGAAATACAGATCAGCGGCATCCACCGACGGCGCCAGCAGGCGATCAAAGGCCTGTTCCAGGGCTGCATCGTCCATCCCGGCCGGGGCCAGAAGCGTCTGCCGTGCGATATCCAGCGATTCCGTCATGGAGATCTCCATACTCATGTCTGATGAATGAGCCAGACCCGGCTCGGGACTAACTGTCCGTAGGCGTCAATCCTGCCGGCGTGGTCTGCGGGCAGACTTCCTCTACCGACACCAGGCGTCGGTGCTCCAGCGCCGGAAAACGCCGCCGTACTTCCATCAAGGTGTCGGGGTCGGAGTCTGCGAATACAACCCCACTGCCGTGTTCGAGAACGTCGAGCACACGGCCCCAGGGGTCGACAATCATGCTCTCTCCGTGGGTACGACGACCATTCAGGTGAAAACCGCCCTGGTTGGCTGCAACCACATAACACAGGTTCTCGATCGCCCGCGCCCGCAGCAGCGGCCGCCAGTGCGCCTCTCCGGTCCGTGCTGTGAAGGCAGAAGGAACCAGCAGAAGTTCCGCACCCTGATCCACCAGCGCGCGGTAGAACTCGGGAAATCTCAGGTCATAACAGATCGACAGCCCAAGGCGGCCGAACGGTGTCTGCACTACAACGGCAAGGTTGCCGGGTTCCAGAGTGGCGGATTCACGGTACGCCTCGTCCGCCGAGACCTGGACATCGAACAGATGCACCTTGTCGTAGCGGGCTATACGATGACCGCCGTCATCGAACACCAGACAGCTCTGCCGGGCCCGAGACGGATCATCGCCGTGCATCGGTATGGAGCCCGCTACCAGCCAGAGACCATGCCTGGCAGCCAGATCAGCCAGGCAGTCCTGCAGCGGGCCGCCGCCATCTGTCTCCCGAATCGCGAGCTTGTCCGCGTCACTGCGGCCCATCAGGAATGCATTCTCGGGCAGCAGCACCAGATCCGCACCACCGGCCGCCGCGCGGGCCACAAGCTTTCGGATCTCGCCGACATTGCCGGCAACCTTGCCGCCGGACGCCATCTGAATTGCGGCGAGACGCCCGGGTCGGGAAGGGGACATTTGCATCTGGCTGTGCCTCCGGCGGCGCATCGGTAACACCATCACTGAACCATTGATACGCCGGCGGCGCCAGTGCAACGGCGGACTTACGGAAACGGCGTTTGCGTCCAGGAGCCCACAAACACATCTGAACGGTCAGGGCTGAGAGGAGCCGAACCGGCCAGGCCGGGACGATGGTGGTGATGCACCACCATCGTTACCGTCTTCATCCGTTGCCGGTGCCCCGCCGCCAAAACGACCCAGACGTTCGATCTCCGGCGCATGCCAGGGGCCCGTAATGCGATAATCAGCCCGTGCGGCACCATCAACGCCACCACGGAAAAGCTGTTCCGCCAGCATCATGGCCGCGGCACCGGGCAGGCCCCCGACCAGACCACCCACCAGCGGCAGGGTGGCAGAGGCCTTGGGCCTTACCATCACCATCTGGTCGTATTCGCGGCGCGATAGATCAATCGGCCCGCTTACGGCGATACGGGCCGACGGCCCTTCCATGACAAAGGTGTCCGGCGTGGCAACCCCATCGGCGAAGGTGATCTCGACCTCCAGCACATCGTAGGCAAAACCCTCCTCGAAAACATCGCCGAAATCCAGATTCAGCCGTCGCGGAATCAGTGCCACGCTGAGCAAGCCGAACACGCGTCCGGCACCGGGCTCGACCTGGCTCAGCTGACCGTCACGCAACCGCAGGGAAAGCTCCCCCTGCATTGCATCCATGCGCAGAGCCTGCGGGCCCTGGGGCCAGCGCAGCCTCGCGCGCATGCGACCATGGCCACCGCGTTTCATCTCACCGTAACCAAACCCGGCGAGCAGCGCGCCGGCATCCTCGCTGCGCAACACCGCACGCAGATGGACGCCCTCGGCGATCTGCCAGCCACCACTCGCCTCCAGCTCATGATCGGCCCCGCTCAGGCCGAGACTCTCCAGCACGTAACCGTCGTCGCCATTGAACCCCGCTCGCAGCGACAGCGCACCAAGGGCGCGAGCCTCGACCCGCAGATCCGTGACATCGACCGACACCCTGGGCAAATCAGCCGGCTCCAGCGTCGAGGGCACCAATGCGCCCTCGCCGTTATCAGTCAACGCCACAAGTTCGGCAAGCCCATGGAGATTCAGATAGTCCAGGTCAACGCGCAGCAGGGTTTCCGCGCTCGGACGCAGGGGAATTGCAAGACGGCCCAGGGCGTCGGTGCCGGAAACCGTCAGCTCCATTGCTTCGCCTTCGCGGACACCGAACAGTTCCACGTCGTGTAGCTCGAGGGCGCCGAGCCGGAGCGTCGCGATATCCAGATCCAGCCAGCGCAGCGGCATCCCCTGCCCGCCCTGGGGCGACTCCTGCCCCGCCCCCTGATAGGCCGCCCACTCGGCCAGATCCACCTCCTCCAGCCGGCCAGCCACCTCAAGTCCATCCGCCGTGGGCACCCGCGGCTGTTCGCCGCCGAACCGGACGCCAATGGCGTCGACACCCTCAGCGCCGGGAAGGACCAGCAGGCGCGTGCTGTCGCCATAGGCGATCCGCACCGGACCCAGTCCTGGGTCGAGGTCGAACACGACCTCGGTCTGCCGGCGCTGGTCTTCGCCCTTGTCCAGCGGCGCCGGCAGCGCGCTGCTGATGCCGTGCAGGTCGGAGCGAAAATCCAGCCGCGCCAGGGGTTCATCCGCGGGCAAACCAGTGAAGTCCGGTAGTCGGGCACGCACGTGCACATCCGTGGCGCCACTGAGAAAGCCCACTGCTGGCGCATACCGCTGCAGTAGGGATACCGGCACCGCCTCCAGCTCTGCCTGCAACGTGATCCGGCCGGGTTCGTCCAGGTGCGAGCCGAGCCGGAACGGCGCACCATGGAACTGCCCCCGCACGTCATCCGCGAGAATGCCGGCTTCGGTAAAGCGAACCGAGCCGGTCAGGCTGTCCGCCTGCAGATCCCACGCCGGCACCGCGAATACCGCATCATTGAGATCGACCTGGCCATTGACCGCTATCGGCTGGCCACGGAACGGGATCTCCAGCCCCAGGGTCAGCGGATGACGGCCTTCGAGGCGCATGGCAGCCAGCGTGTTGCGCAAGCCGTCACCGCCGAGCGGCATGCTGCGCAGGAATTCCAGATAGGTATCGCCATCCGCCTCCACCTGGCCATCGATGGTCAACGGAGTCTGGCCCAGAACCGAGATCCGGGCTGCCACACCCTGGATCTCGGCATTGCCGATTCGGCCGCTGTCGGCGCGAATATCCATCGACTGACCGAAGAAATGCAGCTCCCCGTCCAGGGCCTCGAGACCCGGCCA
>SKGQ01000160.1 GCA_007117515.1 Ectothiorhodospiraceae bacterium
CCGAAAAAGCCCGACCCGGAACAGCAACGTCAGCAGAAGCTGGAAAAGCTGGCCGCCAAGTTCAATCAGTCCTGAGCCCCGGTGTTCCACTTACTGGACCTCTTTGGCACCGCAGTGTTCGCCGTCTCGGGCGCCCTGGCTGCCGGGCGCAAGCACCTCGACCTGTTTGGCGTGCTGGTGCTCGCGGTAGTCACCGCCATCGGCGGCGGC
Organism: Ectothiorhodospiraceae bacterium; assembly: GCA_007117515.1. Taxonomy (GTDB): domain Bacteria; phylum Pseudomonadota; class Gammaproteobacteria; order Nitrococcales; family Aquisalimonadaceae; genus Methylonatrum. The sequence goes on from SKGQ01000160.1 coordinate 211, forward strand.
ACCCTGAGAGATCTGACACTCGGCCTGACCCCCGTGTTCTGGATCCAGGCGCCCAGCTACCTCTGGATCGCCTCGATTGCCGGACTGGTGACCCTGTTGCTGGCCCGCTGGCGCTGGCTGCACCGGGATTTCTTACCCATTGCCGATGCCATCGGCCTGGCCACGTTTTGCGTGATCGGTGCCGAGCGGGCGCTGGCTGCCGGCGTACATCCGACAACTGCAGTACTGATGGGCGTGATGACCGGCGTCTTTGGCGGCATGTTGCGGGATGTGCTCTGCGGTGAGGTGCCGCTGGTGTTGCGCAAGGAGCTTTATGCCACCGCAGCCCTCGCCGGTTCGCTGATCATGGTGGTGCTGAGCCTGATCCTGCCCGGCATGGCCATCGCCGCCTGGGCCGGATTACTGACCTGCCTGGGGCTGCGCCTGGCAGCAATCCGCTGGCAGTTGGGCCTGCCGGTGTTCCGCCACCGTGACTGACACTTCCTGACACGCTGCCCGGAACCCGAACCGTTCGGTCAGGGTCGGAATGTTCGAATCGGAACTGCATCTGCTGCTCGATTACCAGACAAGAAACCCGGGATTCCCCTCCAATGCTGAAAAACGGCGTGCTTGCCGGCCTGATACTGCTGGCGCTGGCTGGCTTCCTCTGGTGGCAGGCCTCGGACGAGGACGAGTCGGGCCGTGCGGTCCGCGACAGCGGCCCGCGCCCGGTTGCCGTTCAGACCGCGGCAGTGGAGCGAGGCAGCATCACTGGCTGGGCCGTGTTCACCGGCTCACTCAGCCCGGCCGCTCAATTTGATGTGGCCGCGCGTACCGGCGGCCGCCTTGATGAACTGCTGGTGGATATCGGCGATGAGGTGAAACAGGGACAACGGATCGCGCGTCTGGACGATGAAGAAGAAGTCCAGCAGCTGGAGCAGGCCCGCGCCGAGCTGGCCGTCGCGCGGGCGAGCCTTGCCGAGGCCGAAGCCTCCCGCGATGCCTCCCGCCGGGCACTGAGCCGGACCCGTGAACTGCGCGAGCAACGAGTCGCCTCCCAGTCGGAACTCGATACCGCCGAGACCGAAGCCCGCGCCCAGGAGGCCCGGGTGCAACTCGCCGAAAGCCAGGTGAGTCAACAGGAAGCCGCCGTGCGCGCGGCCGAGATCCGCCTGTCGTATACCGACATCAGCGCCCGCTGGCAGGGTGAGGATTCGAGCCGTGTGGTCAGTCAACGCTACGCCGATGAGGGCACCCTGCTGCAGGCCAATGACCCGGTCCTGTCGCTGGTGTCTCTGGATCCGCTGCGTGGCATCGTGTTCGCGGCCGAACGGGACTATGCCGAGCTGCGTATCGGCCAACAGGTGGAGGTGCGCTCCGACGCCCTGCCGGGGCGGACCTTCAGCGGTGAGCTTGCCCGACTGGCGCCGGTCTTCCGTGAGGATTCCCGGCAGGCCCAGGTCGAGATTCGCGTGCCGAATCCCCACGGGGTACTGAAGCCCGGCATGTTCATTCGCACCCGGGTGCGGATCGAAAGTCGCGACGATGTCACGGTCATTCCGCTTGATGCGGTGATCACCCACGGTGGCGAGACCGGCGTCTTTCGCGTCGCTGACGATGGCGAGAGGGCTGAATTCCTGCCGCTGGAACTGGGTATCCGTGAAAATGGCCGGGTCGAGGTACGCGAGCCGGCCATCAGTGGCCGCGTGGTGGTCCTCGGCCAGCATCTGCTCAGCGACGGCGTGCCAATCCGGCCGGCAGACGAGGAAACAGCGCCGGTCATGGAGCTGGAGCAGTGAATCTGGCCCGGCTGACAGTCGGCCGGCCGGTATTCACCTCAATGGTGACGCTGATTGCCGTGACCATTGGCCTGGTCGCCCTGGGTCGCCTGCCCATCGATCTGCTACCGGATATCACCTACCCGACCATCACGGTCACCACCGAATACGGAAATGCCGGTCCGGAAGAAGTGGAACAGCTGATCACCCGACCGATCGAGGAAACCGTGTCGGCGGTGCCCGGCGTGCAGGAGGTCACATCCACCTCCACCGAAGGCAACAGCAACGTACGCATCGCCTTCGGCTGGGGCAGCGACCTGGACGAGGCAACCGGCGAGGTACGCGACCGTCTGGACCGGATCATCAATGACCTGCCCGAAGACGCCGATCGACCCCGGGTGCGCAAGTTTGACACCTCGCAGTCACCGATCCTGCTGATTGGCGTCGCCAGCCAGCTCGATCCGATCCGGGCGCGTCAGATCATTGATGACAGGATCCGGCCGCGGCTGGAGCGGGTACCGGGCGTAGCCGCGGCAGATGTTCGCGGCGGCCTTGAGCGGGAGATCCGGATCGAGGTCGATCCCGAGCGCCTGCTCGCCCTGGGGCTGGACCTGGCGGATATCCAGCAATCCATTCGCGACGCCAATGTGACGGTACCCGCAGGCGACATCGAACAGGGCCGGTTCGACATCCGTCTGCGTACGCCCGGCGAATTCAGCTCGCTGGACGAACTGCGCGACACCGTGCTGGCGACACGCAATGGCGCACCGATCTACCTGCACCAGGTGGCAACGGTGCGCGATACCAACCAGCGCATTACGCGCATCATCCGCATCAACAACGAAACCGGCGTCCAGCTCGCCGTGCGCAAGCAGTCCGATGCCAACACGGTACAGGTGGCGCAGGCGGTGCGTGACGAGATGAACCGCCTGCAGCGTGATTTCCCGCAGTTCAGTATCGGCGTGCGCATCGACAGTTCCGAACTGATCGAGCGCTCGATCGCCAATGTCGGCCGTTCGATCCTGTATGGCGGCAGCCTGGCGGTGCTGGTGCTGCTGTTCTTCCTCCGCAGCATCCGCAGCACGCTGGTGGCGGCGACGGCGATTCCGGTTTCCGTTATCACCACTTTCATGCTGATCTACTTCGGTGGCTTCACGCTGAACCTGATGACGCTGGGCGGGCTGGCCCTGGGGGTTGGCCTGATGGTGGATAACGCCATCGTCGTGATCGAGAACATCACCCGCCGGCGCCGCGAGAACGCCGAAAGTGGCGAGACTGCCTCGATCAATGGCACCGGCGAGGTGGCTGCGGCGGTAATTGCCAGCACGCTGACCACAATGGCCATCTTCCTTCCCATGTTCTTTGCGCAGGAACTGGGCGGCATCCTGTTCCGACAGCTGGCCTTCGTGGTCGCCTTCGCGCTGTTCTGCTCGCTGCTGGTGGCCCTGACCCTGGTACCGATGCTGATGGCACGGTTCGATGAGTCCGCCGTACGGCCCAATCCCATGATCGGCGCCCTGTCCGAAATCTGTCGGCGACTGGTCCAACGGCTGGAGGACGGCCAGCAGGCCGGCTTGCGCTGGACTCTGAAACACCGGTTGCCGGTGCTGACCATGGCCCTGGCGCTGTTCGTGGTTGCCATCAGCCTGGTGCCGCGTCTGGGCACGGAATTCATGCCGCCTACCGATGAGGGCGAAATCCGAATCTCGCTGGAGATGCAGCCCGGTACGCGACTGGAAATCATCGACCGCAATATCCGCCTGATCGAGCAGGTGCTGAACGATGAAGTACCGGAAATGCAGAACATGGTAACCAGCGTCGGCCCCTCGACATTCCGCGCCTCCTCGCCGGCCCGCGCCGATGTGCGGGTCTCGCTGTCGGCGGTGGCCGAGCGTGATCGCTCCAGTGAACAGATCGCCGCTGCCGTGCGTCGCGCCGTCGGCGAGATTCCCGGCGGCACACTGCGCGTGCGCGCCAGCGAGGGCATGATCGTGCGCGGCCTCGGCGGCGAGGAAGGCGAACGCCTGTCGGTGGAGGTTCGTGGTTTTGATCTGGATGTCATGGACGCGGTCAGCAAGCGTGTCTCCGAGATCCTGGAAGACGTGGAGGGTATTACCGATGTCCGTATCGGGCGCGAAGATGGCACACCACAGCAACTGATCCGCATCGACCGCGCCCGGGCCGCCGATCAGGGGGTCAGCGTGTCGCGGCTCGCCCGCACCGTGGAAACCGCCGTCGGCGGCAGTGGCGCCGGGCAGTTCCGGACCGGCGGCAACGAGCACCGGATCTGGGTGCAATTGCAGGATGCCGAGCGGCTTTCGCAGGACGATATCCTGAACCTGGTCATTCCCACCGACGACGGCCGCAACGTGGCGCTGCGCAATCTGATCAGCTTCGAGGCGGCAACGGGACCGATCCAGATCTTTCGCAAGGAGCAGCAGCGCCTGAACACGATCTCGGCCAATATCGCCGGACGCGATCTGGGCTCGGTGGTCAGCGATGCCCAGGACGGCCTCGCCGACCTGGTGCTGCCGGATGACATCGACATCACCTTCGCGGGCGACTTCGAGGATCAGCAGGCGGCCTTCTCTGAGCTGTTCCTCAACATGCTGATGGCGGTGGCGCTGGTCTACATGGTGATGGCCAGCCTTTACGAATCGCTGCGTGATCCGCTGATCGTGATGTTCGCGGTGCCGCTGGCCGCGATCGGCGTGGTGCTGACCCTGCTCGCCACCGGCACAACGCTGAACGTGCAGTCATTTATAGGTTGCATCATGCTGGTGGGGATCGCCGTCAACAACGCGATCCTGCTGGTGGATCAGAGCGCGCGCCTGCACCGGACCGACGGCAAGGCCGTGCATGATGCGGTGCTTGAAGCGGCGCGGCGGCGGCTGCGGCCGATCCTGATGACCACGTTGACCACCATCCTCGCCCTGCTGCCGCTGGCCATGGGCGCTGGCGAAGGCGGCGAGGCGCAGGCGCCGATGGCCCGCGCGGTGATCGGCGGGCTGCTCAGTTCGACGGTAATCACACTGTTCGTGATTCCGGCGCTCTACACGCTGTTCCACCGCGATCAGCCAGAACCAACACGGGAGTCGACCGAGGCGTGCGCAAGCCCATCCTGACCGGCCTATGCGGCCTGATTCTGTCCATTCCGACGGTCCAAGCCGAGGCACCCGGCGAGGCAGCGCGCCAGCAGCTCGGCATGGACGGCGAACGTTCGCCGCTGCGCCTGGACGAACGCGTGCAGGATCCGATCCCGCTGGACGCCAGCCCCTCACGGGAAGCCGATGATCTGCCGCAACGCGGCATGGATCTGCGCCTGCCGGATGGCTGGGATATCACCGCACCGGAGGATGCAGCAGAGCCGTTGCGGCTCTCGGTGGAGAACGCGGTGTTTCTGGCGCTGCAGAATAACCGGGACCTGGCCGTGCAGCAGCTTGAGCCGCTGATCGCCGGCACTTTCGAGGCCGTGGAGCGGGCTCGTTTCGACCCGGCGGTGTTCGCGGAACTGGGCCTTCGCCGGGATACCGTGGTCCGGCAGAGTCCGGATATTCAGCAGAATTTCGATGTGCGCAGTCAGGGCGAGAGCGCCGAAGTCGGGCTGCGTCAGGAACTGCCGACCGGTACCACGCTGGAACTGTCCGTCTCCACCGACCGCAGCGACAGCAGCCGTACACTTCAGCAGTACGAGGGCCGCACCGGCATCGGCCTGACCCAGGCCCTGCTGCAGGGCGCCAGCATCGAGTCCAATCTGGCCAGCCTGCGCCAGGCCGAACTGGATACTCTGGCCTCCGTCTATCAGTTGCGCGGTTTTGCCGAGACACTGGTCGAGGATGTGGAACTGACTTACTGGGACTACGTACTGGCCAATCGTCAGCTGGAAATCTTTGAGCAGGCCCTGGCAGTCGCCGAGCAGCAGTTGGACGAAACGCGCCGCCGCATCCAGGTCGGCGACCGGCCGGAAACCGACGAGGCCTCGGCCCGCGCCGAAGTGGCCCTGCGTCGCCAGGGCATGATCGAAGCGCGTAATGACCGGGAGCGGGCACGCATCAGCTTGCTGCAACTGATCAACCCGCCGGGCGCTGGCTGGGCCAGCCCGGTGGAAACCGATGACGGCCCGGAGACCGAGGCGCAGGAACCGGACCCGGTTATCGATCACGTCACGCTCGGTCAGCGCCTGCGGCCGGACCTCAACGAGGCAAGGCTGCTGGTGCAGCGGGGTGAACTGGAGGTGGTACGTACCCGCTCGGGTCTGCTGCCACGGCTGGACCTGTTCGTCACCCTGGGCAAAACCGGCTTTGCCCAGAGCTTCGGCGACTCCTGGCGCAATATCGATGACAGCGGCTTCGACCTGGCCGCAGGACTCAGTTTCGAACTGCCACTGGGTAACCGTGCCGCGAGGGCCGACTCTGATCGCGCGCGGTTCTCCCGGCAACAGGCCGTGGAGGCCGTCGGCAATCTGGTGCAACTGGCCGCGCTGGACGTGCAACTGGCCTGGCTGGAAGTGGAGCGCAGTCGCGAACAGATCAGTGCAACGGCCGCAACCCGCGAACTGCAACAGGAAATTCTGCGCGCCGAGCAGGCCCGCTTCAGTGTTGGCGCTGGTACCGCGTTGGCGGTGTCCCAGGCGCAGCGTGATCTGCTGGAAAGCCAGCTCGACGAAGTCGAGGCGGCAATCCGCTACCGCCAGGCCATCACCACACTGCACCGGCAGAGCGGCACCCTCCTCGTCCGCCGCGGCATCGAGGCGCCAGGGGCGGAGGAAGTCATACTTCGATAACGGTTTGACGTGTTATGTGTAACGTTTTAAGTAAGGCCTAAAACCTAAAACATAACACCTAACACGCGGTACCAGCGGTACCGCTTACCGCCCATCCTTCTCCATCCTGTCGACCTTCTGGTGGAGTTCTTCGAGTAACCGTACCATGCGTTCGCGTTCAGCGTGGGCGCGGCCTTCGATCTCGGTGCGCTTGGCGTCCTCCTCTTCCCAGTGCATCGCCTGCATGGTGTTGACGATGATCCCGATGAAGAGATTGAGCACGGTAAAGGCCGTGATCAGGATGAACGGCACGAAGAACAGCCAGGCGTATGGATAGATCTCCATTACCGGTCGGGCAATACCCATCGACCAGCTCTCCAGAGTCATCACCTGAAACAGCGAATACATGGTCAGACCGACGGTACCGAACCACTCGGGGAAGTCCTCGCCGAACAGCTTGGTGCCCATGACGCCGAAGATGTAGAACACCAGCATCAACAGGAAGGCGATCCAGCCGATACTGGGAATCGCACGCAGCAGTGCTTCGATGATCATGCGCAGCCGCTCGACCTGGGACAGCAGGCGCAGGACACGCAGGATGCGCAAGGCGCGCAGGATCGAGAACGGCCCGGTTTCCGGTGCCAGGGCGATGCCGACGATGATGAAATCGAACACGTTCCAGCCACTGCGGAAGAACCGCGGGCCGAAAGCAATCAGTTTGAGTCCGATCTCGATCACGAACACGGTCAGGATGGCGCGTTCCGCCCAGAGCAGGAAACCGCCAATGTACTGCTGCGCGGTACTGGACGTCTCCAGCCCCAGGGTGATCGCGTTGAGCACGATCAGGCCGATGATGAAGTTCTGTACCGCCTGCGATTCTACGAATTCGCCCAGGCGTTGGCGCAGGGATGGACGCGTGGCGGATAGCATGGACAGCCTCGGATGGTCCCGAAAAAAGGCGACAGTATACGGAGATAACGGCGTTTGCGTAGCGTTGCATCTGCCCGTTTCGACTCAGCCGGACTGACTCCAGGGCGTGGGTGGCCGGGTTTCCGGCGCCATCCCCAGCAAATCCCGCACGCTGCCACTGTCCGCAGCCTCCAGCACGGTACCTGCAAGCTGCTCGGCCTCCCTGAGCCGGGTCCGTGCCAGCACCCGCGACATGGCCGGGATCAGGCGTGGCGCCATGGAAAAGCGACGGAACCCGAGACCCAGCAGTATCGGCAGCACCCCGGGCATCTGCATCAACAGGCCACAGAGCTGGACCCGCTCCAGACCACGCTCGTCGGCGGCCCGGGCCACCCGATCCAGAAAGCGCAGCAGGGTCGGTGCGTAGGGATCAAGATAACCGGCCACGTCCGGGATATCCCTGTCGGCACCGAAAAAACACTGCATCAGGTCATTGCAACCAATCGAGACGAAATCGGCGATGCGCTGCCATTCCGGCATCGCGAGGGCGGCAGCCGGCGTTTCCGCCATGGGCCCGATGGGGATACGGTCGGGCAGCCAGGCCCGGAGCCTGTTGCGCCAGTGGCGGAATTCCTCCGGACTGGCCACATACGGCACCAGCACCCGCAACGGGAAGTCGCGACTGACATTGGCCAGCGCCGCCGCCTGGGCGGATATCAGCGAGGACACGGGCCGCGTGCCAAACAGACGCGAACCCTGCATGCCGAGCAGGCCCGTCATTCCGGACACCTCACCCAGCCATGTCGGCTTCTTGTCCACCGAGATATCCAGCAGGCGGAATGTCACCGGCAGGGGGTCGGCGGCGGCACAGATGGCGTTGAAGGCTTTCTCGTAGAAGGCCTGATCCGGCATGCGACCATGGGACGGCACCAGGTATTCGGTGCGCACCATGCCAACCGCGGTGGCGCCCACGGCATGCGCATCCCGGGCACCCTGTTCGCCGGTGATGCTGGCCCGCAGCTCCACGGCGCCCCCGTCCGCGGTATGAAACGGCTGTCCCGGTGTGTTCCCGAGCGCGGCGATCACCGGCGGATCAGGCACCTCGCCGCGACCGATCTCACCGGTAATGCCATCGATCCAGAGTCGTTCGCCCTCGCGCAACTCCTCGGCCTGACGGCGACTGACGATCACCGTGGGTATGCCCAGGCCCTGCAACTCGGTCATGGGATGGGACAGCGGCGCGCCGCCAATCACGATCAGGCCGGCTGGCGGGCTCTCCAGCGGCACCAGATCCTCAAAATGCAGCAACAGGATGCAGTCCGATTCGCCATCGCGCAGTTGATGGCGAAGCAGCCCGCTCACCTCACCCGGTACGAACGGCATGGCCTGTAGGGTCATACGGCTGCTCCAGGAAATCCGGAAGTCAGGAAACCGCCCAGGCCAGCACCTGCAGGACCACCGCGGCGAAAACGCCAGCGACAATGTCATCCAGCATGATGCCGAGACCACCATCGACACGCCGATCGAGCCAACCGATGGGCCAGGGCTTGAGGATGTCGAACACGCGGAAAAGCAGGAAACCCAGCACGATCCAGAGCAAGCCTGCCGGTGCCGCGATCATGGTCACCAGGAAACCGGCAATCTCATCCCAGACTATCGCCGGATGATCATGGACGCCGAAATCGCGTGCCGCGCGACCGCAGATCCAGACACCGGCGACGCAGGCAAGCAGCGTCAATAGCAGATAGGCCGGTAGCGGCAGGCCGCTGACCAGTAGAAAGAGCGGGATCGCCGCCAGGGTACCAAAGGTGCCTGGGGCGCGCGGCGCCAGGCCGCTACCGAAACCGAGGGCCAGAAAATGCACCGGATTACTGAGGTGGGCGCGCCCCCGTAAAGACTGTTGGCTCATGGTTCCTCGCTGAAATGCTGATAACCGCGGACCGATACCGGAAGCAGACGGCCGTCCGGCTGGCGCAGTCGTAAACCGGGTTTTTCAACCACGCGGCCAATCACGCTGAGCGGCGTACCAGTGTCGGCGGCGATACCGGCCAGGGCCGGCAAGGCCCATCCGGGCACGGAAAAGCACAACTCGTAGTCATCACCACCCGCCAACGCCGCCTGCCGTGCCGCCGTTGTGCCCGCGTAGCGCAGGGCCGCCTCCGAACAGGGGAGCTGTCCGAGCGCGACCTCCGCACCACAGCCACTGGCGGTCAGCAGATGATCCAGATCCGAGGCCAGGCCATCCGACAGATCGATGGCGGCGCTGGCCAGGCCGCGCAGGGCGAGGCCGAGTTGCACGCGAGGGCCTGGCCGATGCAGCCGATCAATCAAGGGACTGGTACGGGAGGCCTGCCGTTCGCCACCCTGCCAGGCTTGCAGGCCGAGGGCGGCGTCACCGAGGTAACCGCTGACCACGATATGATCACCGACAGCGGCGCCGTCGCGCCGCAACGCCCGCCCCTGCGGCACGAAGCCGGTGATCTGAACGCTTATGGCAAGGGGGCCGCGGCAGAGGTCGCCGCCGACCAGGGCCACCTGGTGTTTTCGCGCCAGGGCGTCGAAACCACCGGCAAAGTCGCGCAGCCAGTCCGCGTCGGGCGCCGGCAGGGTCAGGCTCAGGGTGGCCCAGGCGGGTTCCGCCGCCATGGCCGCCAGATCACTGAGGTTGACCGCCAGCGACTTGTGGCCGATCGAGGCCACCGGGGCATCCTCGGGGAAGTGCACGCCGGCCACCAGTGTATCGGTGCTGACCGCGAGCATATGTGCAGCCGGAGGCTGCAGCAGCGCCGCATCATCACCAACTCCCAGGCGGACGTCCTCCCGACTGGCACCGAGTCCCGTGAGGTAGTCGCGTATCAGGGAAAATTCGGACCGGGGCATGGAACCAAGTCAGCTCCCGCCCTTGTCCCGGCCGGCGAATTCGGTCTGCCGGAAGCGATCGGCACGGGCCACCTTGTCGAGCACGGCGTTGATGTACTTGTGACCGTCCTGGCCACCAAACTGCTTGGCCAGTTCGACGCATTCATTGATTACCACGCGCGTCGGCACCTGTAGCCGCTCCACCAACTCGTAAGTGCCCATGCGCAGAATCACCCGCTCCACCGGGTCCAGGCTGGCAATGGAACGGGTCAGGTGTGGCTGGATACGCTCGTCCCATTCCTCCAGACGTTCCATCACCCCATGCAACAACTCGCGGAACAGGGCGACATCCACCTGATCCATGGAGGTCGCATCTTCCAGCTCGGTATCCGGCTCAATGGCCGGCGGCTCCTTGTCCGGAGCTGGCATGTCCTCTTCCGGCGGCAGGAACTGACGCTCGATGTCCGAGGCGCTGAGACCGCCCATCTGCCATTGATAGAGCGCCTGCAGGGCACGCTGACGTGCCCGCTGCCGGGTCTGCTGTCCGCCGGGTGGGCGCCGCTTGCGGCGGGGCTCTTGCTCAGTCATGCAATTGCTTCAGCAGGCTGACCATCTCCATGGCCGACATGGCGGCCTCGGCACCCTTGTTCCCGGCCTTGGTGCCGGAGCGCTCCACCGCCTGTTCGATGGTATCGACGGTGAGGACACCAAAGGCCACCGGCACATCATGCTCGATCGAGGCCTGCGAAATCCCCTTGGTGCATTCGCCGGAGACATACTCGAAATGCGGCGTGCCGCCGCGGATCACCGCGCCCAGGGCGATGACCGCATCGTACTGATCCTTGCGTGCCACCCGATCAACCACCAGCGGCAATTCCCAGGCCCCCGGAACGCGAACGACATCAATGGTGTCCTCGGCCACACCATGCCGCTTCAGCGCATCCAGTGCCCCCTGCAGCAGGCTCTCGACGACAAAGGCGTTAAAGCGCGAGACGACAATCGCGTACCGCCCCTGCACCGCCTCGGTGGTGAAATTCCCTTCAATCACGTTCATAAGAAACTATCCTCGCCACATGCGCGGCAACCATGTCAGGGGATTGGCCCTGTCTGAAAACTGAACACTGAAACCTGAAAACTTCAGGCGGGGTCAACATACTCCACCACTTCCATGCCGAAGCCGGACAGTGCGTGCATGCGCTTCGGCGCGCTGAGCACGCGCATGCGGCGAACACCCAGGTCGGCGAGAATCTGGGCACCGAGACCGTAAGTCCTCAGTTCGGTGCTGGACTGGGCCATCTCCGTCTCGCCGGCATGCTGCGCCTGCAGTTGGTAATCCCGCATGCGCGCCAGAATGGCCGAGTCGTTCTCGTTATTGCGCAACACCACCACCACACCGCTGTCCGCCTCGGCTACCTGCTGCAGCGCATCCCGCAACGGCCAGCCACAGAACGGGCCGGTGCTGGCAAAACTGTCGGCCAGGGTGTTCTGCAGATGCACCCGCACCAGCACCGAATCCTCCGGCTTGATGCGGCCCTTCACCAACGCAAAGTGCAGTGCGTTGTCCACATTGTCCTGATAGGCGTAAAGCTGGAAATCGCCGAACTCGGTGGGTAACTCACACTGCGAGACGCGCTCGACGCTGCGCTCGTTACGAATGCGATAAGCAATCAGGTCGGCAACGGTACCGATCTTCAAGCCATGCTCCTGGGCGAAAGTCAGCAGATCGTCGCGGCGCGCCATGGTGCCGTCCTCATTGAGGATCTCGACAATCACCGAGGACGGCTCAAATCCGGCCATACGCGCCAGATCGCAGCCTGCCTCGGTATGCCCGGCGCGGGTAAGAACACCGCCGGGCTGGGCCATCAGCGGGAAGATGTGGCCAGGCTGCACCAGATCTTCCGGGCGCGCATTGGGCGCCACGGCAACCTGCACGGTACGCGCCCGATCAGCGGCGGAAATGCCGGTGGTGACGCCACGGGCGGCTTCGATGGACACCGTGAAATTGGTCGATTTCTGGCCATCCGTGTCATTCACCATCAGCGGCAGTCGCAGCTGCTCGCAACGATCCCGCGTCAGCGTCAGACAGACCAGCCCACGACCGAAGCGGGCCATGAAATTGATGTCGTCGGGGCGAACCATGCTGGACGCCATCACCAGATCGCCCTCGTTCTCGCGATCCTCATCGTCCATGATCACCACCATGCGCCCCTGACGCAGGTCTTCGATGATCTCTTCAATGCTGTTCATGGCCATACTGCGCTACTGCTCCTGCTTATCGAAACCGTGTCGGCCGAGCAGTTCCCGGCTGACTCCGTCGCCGGGTCGAGCGGCCGCATCCCCTTGAATGAGGCGCTCGAGATAACGCGCCACCAGGTCAACCTCAATGTTGACCTCGCTACCCGCTCGGTAATCGTTTATCACTGTGGCCTGCATGGTGTGCGGCACGATGTTCACGTCAAACACGGCGCCATCAACGCCGTTGACGGTGAGACTGACGCCATCGATGCAGACCGATCCCTTTTCCGCGATGTACCGGGCCAGACGATCCGGAACGCGAAAGGCGAAGCGCCAGGAGCGACCATCCTGTCGCCGCTCGACCACCTCGCCAATGGCATCCACGTGACCGCTGACCAGATGGCCGCCCAGCGGTGTCGCCAGGGTCAGGGATTTCTCCAGATTGACCGGGGACCCGGATGCCAGATGTTTCAGCGTCGTGCGCTGCAGGCTTTCCCGCGAGACGTCGGCGGCGAAGCCCGTGTCGTCCAGCGTCACCGCCGTCAGACACACACCGTTGACGGCAATGCTGTCACCCAGGCTGACCGTCGCCATATCCAGATCGCCGGCCGTGATATGCAACCGGATGTCGCCACCCCGGGTCTCCCGCTGCCGCACCCGCCCCAACGCCTGTACCAGTCCGGTAAACATGATGCTCCTATGCCTCGCCGGTGACCGGCTGCAACTGTAGCCGCAGGTCGTCACCGACCATGCGCGAATCGGTGAGCTTGAGCCGCAGGCGGTCGCTGATGCGTTCCAGCCCCGGCAGATCGACCAGGGGGAGCGCCTCGCCGCCCAGGAAATGGGGCGCCTGATAAAGAATGAGTTCGTCGACGAGTTGCGACTGCAGCAGGGCACCGGCAAGCTCTGCCCCGCTTTCCACCAGCAGATCATTGATCTCGCGTTCACCCAGCAGGCGCATGACCGCCGACGGATCCAATCGGCCGTCGGTGGCAGCGACCTTCGCCACCTCGGCACCCGCCTGTTCCAGGGCCTGTCGAGCCGCGGCGTTTTCGCTGGCAGTGATCACCAGGGTGGTGCCGGGCTGTTCCAGCATGGCCGCCTGCGGCGACATGCGCAGTCGCGAATCAAGCACCACCCGAAGCGGCGGCGGCATATCTTCCAGACCTGGAACATCGCGGGGAGTCAGCCGGGGATCATCCGCCAGCACGGTGCCGATGCCGGTGAGAATCGCACAGCTCGCACCCCGCAGACGATGCACATCGGCCCGCGCCGCCGCACCGGTGATCCAGCGGCTTTCTCCACTGGCCATCGCGGTCCGTCCGTCCAGGCTGCTGGCAAGCTTTACCACGACCCTGGGCCGCCCCAGGCGCATGCGCGTGATGAATCCCGCATTCAGCGCCTCGGCCTGCGCTTCCATCAAGCCCTGACGCACACCGATACCGGCATCCCGCAAGCGCTGCAGACCGCGGCCGGCAACCTGCGGGTTGGGGTCTTCCATGGCCACGACCACCGAGCGCACACCGGCATCGATCAGGGCCTGGTCACAGGGTGGCGTGCGGCCGTGGTGCCCGCAGGGTTCCAGGTTCAGGATGGCAGTGGCACCCCGGCTCATGGCGCCGGCCTTTTCCAGCGCCATGATCTCCGCATGCGGGCCGCCGGCACGTTCGTGCCAGCCCTCTGCAACGATGGCACCGCTGTGAATCAGCAGACAGCCAACCCGCGGATTGGGCCGTGTGGTCAGAAAACCCCGGCGCGCGAGCTGAAGCGCACGGGCCATCCAGCGATGTTCACCCAGGCTGAACGTCTCGATCATTGCACCGTCCCTCCCGGACTGACGGATCCGGACCGCATGTTACGCATCATCCCGGCCGGCGTCCCTGGCAGACTGCTGCTCGAGGCCATCGATCACCTCGCGGAAGGCGCTGACATCCTCGAAGCTGCGATATACCGAGGCGAAACGGACATAGGCAACCTGATCCAGTTCGCGCAGCTCCTCCATCACCAGTTCACCGATCTGCCGGGTCGGCAGCTCGCGTTCGCCGGCGGACCGCAGCTTCTTGATGATGCGATGCAGCGCGCCCTCGATCCGTTCGGTGCTGACCGGACGCTTCTCCAGCGCCCTGAGCATGCCGGTGCGCAGCTTGGCCTCTTCGAACGGTTCGCGGGTGCCGTCCTGCTTGACCAGACGCGGCATGACCAGCTCGGCCGTCTCGAAGGTGGTGAAGCGCTCGTTGCAGCGCGTGCACTCGCGGCGGCGCCGCACCTGATCACCATCCCGCGCCAGGCGGGAGTCGACGACCCGGGTTTCCTGAGCCTGACAGAAGGGACATCGCATACAGAAACACTCCTGCCAGCGGCAGCGCCGAGACGATCAGGCGCGGGCGTGAGCCTGATAAACCGGCAGGCGGCGACAGATCTCGAGAACCTTGCCGCGCACGGTGTCCAGCACCTGCTCATCAACGCCGTCGCCAGTCATTGCATCCAGCACGTCGCAGATCAGATGGCCGACCCGGGTACATTCCTCGACCCCGAAACCGCGGGTGGTCACCGCCGGCGTGCCAATGCGCAGGCCCGAGGTGACGAATGGCGACTGCGGATCGTTCGGCACCGCATTCTTGTTGACCGTGATGTTGGCGCGCCCCAGGGCCGCATCGGCGGCCTTGCCGGTCACGCCCTTGTCGATCAGATCGATCAGGAACAGGTGGTTGTCGGTGCCGCCGGAGACTATCTTGCATCCGCGCTCCTGCACCGCCGCCGCCATGGCCCGGGCGTTGTCGATGACCTGCTGCTGGTAGGCGCGGAAATCGCCCTCCAGGGCCTCCCTGAAGGCCACCGCCTTGGCCGCGATCACGTGCATCAGCGGCCCACCCTGGGTGCCGGGGAAGATCAGGGAATTGAATTTCCTGGTGATCTCCGGATCATCCTGCGCCAGGATCAGGCCGCCGCGCGGGCCGCGCAGACCCTTGTGTGTCGTGGTCGTGCAGACATGCGCATGCGGCACCGGGCTTGGATAGACGCCACCCGCCACCAGGCCCGAGACGTGCGCCATGTCCACCAGCAGCCAGGCGCCAACGGCATCGGCGATCTGGCGGAAGCGGGCCCAGTCCATGACCCGCGAATAGGCCGAGAAGCCGGCAACGATCAGCTTCGGCTTGTGCTCCCGGGCCAGGCGCTCGATCTCGTCGTAATCAACCTCTCCGGTTTCCGGATCGATGCCGTACTGGACGGCGTTGAAAATCTTGCCGGAAAAATTGACCTTGGCGCCGTGGGTGAGATGGCCACCATGATCCAGGCTCATGCCCATGATGGTGTCACCGGGCTTGCACAGTGCCAGATACACCGCCGCGTTGGCCTGCGAGCCACTATGCGGCTGAACGTTGGCATAGCCGGCGCCGAACAGCTTGCAGGCGCGCTCGATGGCCAGATTCTCGGCAATATCGACGAATTCGCAGCCGCCGTAATAGCGCTTGCCCGGATAGCCCTCGGCGTACTTGTTGGTCAGTACGCTGCCCTGGGCCTCGAGAACCCGCGGGCTGGCGTAGTTCTCGGAGGCGATCAATTCGATGTGCTCTTCCTGCCGACGGGTTTCCCGATCGATGGCATCCGCCAGTTCCGGATCAAACCCGGCGATGGTCATGTCTGTCGTGAACATGCAAGATCCTCAAACATTGGCTCTTCCGAGCCACCTGGCCAGCGACCCCTGAGGGCTGCTCCGGCGCGTGCGAAAAGGGCTTGGATGATACCTGATCGGCCGCGGCGCTGCATCCGGCGACGGCAAGCCCCGAAACGCCTCTCGGGGTAGCGACGGCAGGGCATTCCGGCAATTGCAGCGCCAGGATATTTCCACTACAAGTGCGTGGACAAGTCGATGAGCCGGGTTGGCCCGCGAGCATCCCGACAATCTCTGGCGGAGTCACGGATGACGGCATCAAAAACGGTCATTGGCTGGCGTGAATGGGCAGCATTGCCGGAACTGGGTGTTGACGGCATCAAAGTCAAGGTGGATACCGGGGCGCAGACCTCCTGTCTGCACGCAATCCACATTCGCCACCTCGACGCCGAACGGGTGCGCTTCGAGCTGCACCCCCTGCAACGGCGTAGCGACGTGACGGTAACCTGCGTCGCTTATCTGGCCGGCGAACGCCTGGTGACAAGCTCGACGGGGCATCGGGAGCGGCGTCCCGTGATACGCACACCAATCACCATGGGCGGACAGTCCTGGCCGATCGAGGTCACGCTGACCAACCGGGACAGCATGGGGTTTCGCATGCTGCTCGGCCGCCAGGCCATGCGCGGCCACCTGATTGTCGATGCCGGAGAATCCTTCCTGCTGGGCAAGCGCCCGACAGGCCCAAAAAATCCACAAGAGATCAGGGGTTAACCAGGCGCAGCCATGAGTGAACCGTTCAACATCATCATTCTGTCGCGCAATCGCCAGCTGTATTCCACCCGGCGACTGGTGGAAGCCGGCGAGCAGCACGGGCATACCGTACGGGTTGTCGATCCGCTGCGCTGTTACATGAACATCAGCTCGCATCGACCGGAAATCCATTACAAGGGCGAGGTTCTGCCGGCCTGCGACGCGGTGATTCCGCGGATCGGCGCCTCAGTCACCTTCTATGGCACCGCAGTGGTCCGGCAGTTCGAGATGATGGGCACCTTTTCGGTCAACGAATCGGTGGCAATCAGCCGGTCACGCGACAAGCTGCGATCGCTGCAATTGCTCTCACGCAAGGGCATTGGCCTGCCAGTGACCGGCTTCGGCTATTCACCGGACGACAACCAGGACCTGATCAAGATGGTCGGCGGGGCGCCGCTGGTGGTAAAGCTGCTGGAAGGCACCCAGGGCAAGGGCGTGGTACTTGCCGAGACCAACAAGGCGGCGGAGAGCGTGATCGATGCCTTCCGCGGCCTGCGCGCCTACTTCCTGACCCAGGAGTTCATCAAGGAGGCCGGCGGCGCCGACATCCGCTGCTTCGTGGTCGGGGAAAAGGTGGTGGGCAGCATGATGCGCCAGGCCAAGGAAGGTGAATTCCGCTCCAACGTCCATCGCGGCGGCGTCGCACGCCCCATCCGCATCACGCCCGAGGAGCGCTCCACCGCGGTGCGGGCGGCACGGATCATGGGGCTGAACGTGGCCGGCGTCGACATCATGCGCTCCAATCACGGTCCGGTGGTGCTGGAGGTGAATTCCTCACCGGGCCTCGAGGGCATCGAGAAGGCCACCGGCAAGGACATCGCCGGCGCGATCTTTACCTTCATTGAGAAGAACGGCAAGGCGGGCAAGACACGGACCCGTGGCACCGGCTAGGTCCTAGCCCATTGGCTTGCGGCACTGGTTGCCGTGCACTGGCGTCTGGCTCCTGCTGTTGTCCGCCCCGGCAACATTTCGCCATCCAATCCGGGCTTTCGTCTCCGCTCAGTCGGCGCTCGGAAAGAACACCTGCTCACCGTCGATGGTGAATTCGGCAATCGCCCCCTGGCCCTCCTCGGAGACCAGCCAGTCATGCCATTTCGCAGCAAGGTCATGCTTCACGTGAGGATGCCGTTCGGGGTTGATCCGCACACTGGCGTAGGGGTTGAACAGCACGTCGTCACCCTCGAACAGGAGGGTCAGATCCTGACGGTTGTCGAAGCTGAGCCAGCTGGCCCGATCGGCGACCACGTAGGCATCCATGCCGGCCGCGGTGTTCAGGGTCGGGCCCATGCCGCTGCCGAGCTCGCGATACCAGCCACGATCCGGGGCAATCCCTGCATCGTCCCAGAGCCGGAGTTCGGCGCGATGGGTGCCGCTGTCATCGCCCCTCGACACGAACACCGCCTCGGCCTCGGCGATACGTGTCATGGCGTCAACGGCCGACTCTGCGCCGGCAATACCGGCTGGATCTCCTGACGGTCCGATGATGACGAAGTCGTTGTACATCACCTTCCGGCGTTCCTTACCGTAACCTTCGGCGACGAATTCCTCCTCGCCAGCGGTGTCGTGCACGAACAGGATGTCGGCATCGCCGGCGCGGGCAATCGCGAACGCCTGACCGGTGCCCACCGCGACCACGCGAACGTTGATGCCGGTTGCCTCGCGGAACTGCGGGATGATGTGCCCGAACAGGCCGGATTGCTCGGTCGAGGTTGTCGACGCCACCGTGATATGGCGATCCTCTGCCTGCAGCGGCGTTGTCAGCGCAAGTGCGAGGAGCGCACCGACATACAGTCGACTCGACATCGTTTCTCCCCTGTATTGCCTGGTCTGCACGGATCGCGCATTACCAGATCAGCGCACCACGAATGAACGCGGCCGCCTCGGCGGTCCGCGGCGACTCGAAGAAGGCGGTTGCCGAGGTGTGTTCCCGCAACCGTCCGCCAAGCAGAAACACCACGTCATCGGCGATGCGACGCGCCTGCCCCATATCGTGGGTACTCATGACGATACGGATACCCAGTCCCTGAAAGGCGGTCACTGCGTCTTCCACCGCCTTCACCGCCGCCGGATCCAGTGCCGAGGTCGGCTCGTCCAGGAACAGGATTTCCGGACGCAGGGCCCAGGCCCGGGCCAGGGCCAGCCGTTGCTGCTCACCACCGGAGAGCACCCGCGCCGGCCGTGAGGCCAGGGCCACGAGCCCGAAGCGCTCGAGCGCGTCCATCGCCATGCCCGTCCGTTGAGAACGCGGGACCCCATGCAGGGCCAGCGCGTGGCGGATATTCGCCAGAGCCGACCGGCGCAGCAGGACCGGGCGCTGGAACACCATGGCCTGACGCCGACGCACATCGTTGGACAAGGCATCGCCCCTGGCCCAGCGAACATGCCCGGACGTGGGCCGTAACAGGCCGTGGCACAGCCGCATCAGAAGACTTTTCCCGGCGCCATTGGGTCCCATGATCACGGTCCGGCCGGACACACCGAACTGCAGCGTGATGTCCCGCAGCAGGAGCTGGTTGCGGTGCCGGAATGTGACGTTTTCGAGCTGTAGCGGCAGCAGGCCCCTGGCCATGGTCATGTCATTCATCCCAGCCGCCTCCTGGCCGATTCGCCCAGCAGGTAGGCAGCGGCATTCACCAGGGCCACCAGCAGCAGCAGCACGATGCCCAGCCCCAGGGCCAGCGGCAGATTGCCCTTGCTGGTCTCCAGCGCGATGGCGGTGGTCATCACGCGCGTGACGCCGTCGATGTTGCCGCCAACGATCAACACCGCTCCGACCTCGGCGCTGGCGCGGCCGAAGCCCGCGAGCACACCGGTCACCAGTGAGAACCGCGCATCCCATAGCAGCGTCGGAATGGCGCGCAGGCGACTGCAGCCGAGGGACTGAAGCTGCTCCCGGTATTCCTCCCAGAGGTCCTCGACCACCTGTCGGGACAGGGAGGCGATGATCGGAAACACCAGCAGGGTCTGCGCGATCACCATCGCCGTGGGCGTGAACAGCAGGCCCCAGGAGCCGAGCGGCCCGGCCCGCGACAGCATCAGATACACCATCAGCCCGGCGACCACCGGCGGCAGCCCCATCAGCGCATTCAGCAGCGTCACCAGCAGGCCCCGCCCCGGGAACCGGAACATCGCCAGTGCGGCACCGAACGGCAGGGCCAGAACCAGGGCGATCAGCACCGCACTGAGGCTGACCTGCAGCGACAGGCTGACGATCCCCATCAATACCGGATCACGCTCCAGTATCAGTTCCAGCGCGATCGCAAACGGGTTGCCTGCCGCCACATTTCACTCCTGTATCCGGGTCGATGTCCTGTCTGGACCGGCACCTTGCCGCTCAGCACCATCGGAGCGCATGATGCAGCGTTAGATACCGAGCTGCACCACAGGGCGTAATGAAAACAGAAAAAAACCGGAAAACGACGTGAGCTACCACGAATTGATGACCACGGCGGAGGTTGGCGATTACCTGCGACTCCGGCAACGGAAGATCTATGAACTGGTGAAGCATCAGGCCATTCCCTGCACCCGGGTCACCGGCAAGCTGCTGTTTCCGCGACAGGCCATCGAGCTCTGGTTGCACAATCATCTGGAAGGCGACATGGCGGCCAGCCGGCCGATACCCGAGGTGCTGGCGGGCAGCCACGATCCCCTGCTGGACTGGGCGGTACGCGAAGCGGACACGGACCTGGCCCAGCTCTGCCACGGCAGTGGCGATGGCGTCAGGCGCCTGCTGGATGGCCGCGCGATGCTGGTTGGCTTGCATCTGACCGACCCCGAGACCGGCGTTGGCAACAACGTGGTGCGCTGCGGCCTCGGAGGGATGCGCGATCTGGTACTGATTCACTGGGCCAGGCGACGCCAGGGGCTGCTGCTGCAACCCGGCAACCCGAAAGGCATCCATGCGCTGAAAGATCTTTTCCGCGAAGATATCGTAGTCGTGCGCCGCCAGCCTGGCGCCGGCGCAGACTCACTGCTCCGCTGGCTGTTGCGCGAGCATGGGCTGGACGTCGACGCGCTACGCAATGCCAGCCATACCGCCCTCGGGGAGGACGATCTGGCGCTGGACGTGCGTGAAAACCGGGCTGACTGCGGACTCGGCGTGGAGGCCGCAGCCCGCAGGCATGGTCTTGATTTCCTGCCGCTCCACCGCGAGTCGTTCGATCTTGCCATGCGCCGGCGCAGCTTTTTCGAGCCAGCTGTCCAGGCCCTGCTGACATTCGGCCGCAGCGAAGCGTTTCAACAACGCGCTGGATCCCTGGGTGGCTACGACATCGGCGAGCTGGGCAAAGTCCGTTACAACGCCTGAACCATCGGCCCTGGATCGCCCGGACCGATTGTCTGCCGCCGGCACCGCCCTCAGGGAAGACATCCCCTGATTCCTGCTATAGACTGACACTTATTGCTTTCGAATCGAAATCAGTTGTCAGCACATCAACGGCATCAGTTAGCCAGGGCCGTGAACACCGGAGACGGGGTCACCGAATCACGCCTCAGGGCCATGTTCCGGCCCCTGGAAAGCCTGGCGCGGCGGTTGTCGAAGCGAGAAAAGCATCATGGAGCATGCAGTTCCTCCGGCATTGCGTCATGCAAAACAGGTCTCGGACTTCCTGGAAAAACTGGCCGATGGCGGCGCATTAACCGCTGCCCGGGTACCGGATCAGCAGGTTGCAGAATCCTGGCAGCGATCCTTCGATCTGTATGGCCTGCGTCCCGACCGGCGATTCCTGCCACACTATCTGGAAGGTCCGGAACTGCGGCGACGTCGGGAACGTCTTGAATCCCTGTACCGGCTCGGCATCGACGAGATCGAAGAACTTCAGAAACAGTTGCGGGGAGATGCCTTTTCGGTGCTGCTGGCTGACCGTGACGGTTGCATCCTGCATCGGGCCGGCAACCATGCACCCGATCCGGGGTTTCGCCGCGCCGGCCTGGCACCCGGCGCCGACTGGAGCGAATCGGCGGTCGGCACCAACGGCATTGGCACCGCCATTACGCGTCGCCAGGCGACCCTGGTGCACGCCGACGAGCACTTCCTTGCGGACAACATCCGGCTGTCCTGCGCCGCGGCACCGATCCGCGCCGGTGACGGCGAACTGCTTGCCGTGCTGGATGCATCGGCGCTGAACCCCGCGCTTTCACCCAGCCAGCGTGAGCGCACCATGGGGCTGGTGCACATGGCTGCCCGTAGCATCGAGAACGCCTATCTGCTGGACAGTTGCCGGGATCACTGGATCATCGCCTTTCATGCGCGCCCGGAGTTTGTCGGCATGCTGCACCAGGGCTTGCTGGCCGTGGACGGCGACGGACGAATCCGGGCAGCAAACGCCAGCGCACTGACGCAGTTGGGTCTTGAGTCCGCCGCCGGCATTATCGGCAACCCGCTCGAGGGCCTCACCGGTCTGGCCCTCGAACAACTGGTGTCGCTGCCCGGCCGGGGCGACGGCCTGCGACAGACCCGATTCGGCGACGATCCGATACGCCTGCGCCTGCGAGCGCCGGCCGCACGACCGCAACCGGTCCCGGCCACCGCGGACGACGCAATGGACCGGGTACTGGCCGGACCCGAACCCTTGCTCGGGGAACAGTTGCGACGCCTTCGCCGGCTACTGGATCGCGACATTCCGCTGTTCATCGGTGGCGAAACGGGCACCGGCAAAGAGGTCCTCGCTCGTGCCATCCACGACTGTTCGGCCCGTGCCGACCGGCCCTTCGTTGCCCTGAACTGTGCGGCCATCCCCGCCGAGCTGATCGAGAGCGAGTTGTTCGGTTACCAGCCGGGCGCCTTCACCGGAGCCCTTCGTGACGGCATGCACGGCAAGCTGTTGCAGGCCGATGGCGGCACATTGTTTCTGGATGAGATCGGCGACATGCCGGCATCCCTGCAGACACGATTACTGCGCGTGCTGGAAACCGGCGAGGTGGTGCCACTGGGTGCGACTGTCCCACGCCATGTTGCCTTCCAGCTACTCAGCGCCAGCCATCAGCAGCTGGAACAGGCCGTGGCCGAGGGTCGGTTCCGCGAGGACCTGTACTACCGGATCAACGGCTTCAGCGTGAATCTGCCCGCGCTTCGGGAACGACATGATCTGCCGGGGCTGATTCGCCGCATTCTCCTGGAGGAAAGCGGATCCCAGGCTCGACTGAGCGGTCCCGCCATGGACGCCCTGGTCCGCTACCGTTGGCCAGGCAACCTGCGTCAGCTCCGGCACGCCCTGCGGGTCGCCGTCGGCCTCTGTAACGACGGGGTGATTGGTCTCGCCGACCTGCCGCCCGCAGTGCGGCACGACCTGGTCGAGCCCGCCTCCTCCGTGACCCTGGATGACAAGCCGGAGCGCTCCGAGCTCCTTGCCGCATTGCAACGCCAGCGATGGAACGTGCGGCAGGCCGCGAAAGATCTGGGGATCAGCCGAAACACACTGTACCGGCGCATGCACCGGCACCGGATCCCGCTCCAGCAACGCCGGTGACACTCCGCCCCAGAGCGCCGGCAAGCGCTGCAACGCAGTGTCCCGCGTGCGTGCAAGCTGGCCCCGCAACCCCCTGATTAAACTGGTTTTCAACTCCTGGCACCAAGGATGCAGCACGGGATACACGCCAGCGGCGCAACGTCGACTGGCGCATATTCGTCAGCATATGGTTACGGAGGAGATATCCAGCATGCGATACGCACAGCCCGGCACAGACGGCGCCAAAGTCACATTCAAGTCTCGCTACGGCAATTTCATCAATGGTGAATGGGTCGCACCGGCGCAGGGGCGCTATTTCGAGAACCCGAGTCCGGTCAACGGCAAGCCCTTCTGCGAGATTCCGCGCTCCACCGCCGAGGACATCGACAAGGCCCTGGATGCGGCCCACGCCGCCAAGGCCGGCTGGGGCACGACCTCGGTTGCCGAACGCGCGCTGATCCTGCATCGCATCGCCGATCGCATCGAACAGAACCTGGAAATGCTCGCGGTGGCCGAGACCTGGGACAACGGCAAGCCGGTGCGCGAGACGCTGGCCGCCGACCTGCCCCTGGCAGTGGACCATTTCCGTTATTTCGCCGGTGCGATTCGCGCCCAGGAAGGCGGCATCAGCGAAATCGACCACAATACCGTGGCCTATCACTACCATGAGCCGCTGGGCGTGGTCGGGCAGATCATTCCGTGGAACTTCCCGCTGCTGATGGCTACCTGGAAGCTGGCCCCGGCACTGGCCGCCGGCAACTGCATCGTGATGAAACCGGCGGAGCAGACCCCGGCCTCGATCCTGGTACTGCTGGAGGTCATTGGCGATCTGCTGCCGCCCGGCGTGCTCAACGTGGTCAACGGTTTCGGCGTCGAGGCCGGCAAGCCGCTGGCCAGCAGCCCGCGCATCTCGAAGATAGCCTTCACCGGCGAGACCACCACTGGCCGTCTGATCATGCAGTACGCCACCGAGAACCTGATCCCGGTGACTCTGGAACTGGGTGGCAAGTCGCCGAACGTGTTCTTCGCCGACTGCTTCGCCGCCGACGACGCGTTCCGCCAGAAGAGCCTGGAAGGGTTCGCAATGTTCGCCTTGAACCAGGGCGAAGTCTGCACCTGTCCGTCCCGTGCCCTGGTCCAGGACAGCTTCTACGACAGTTTCATGGAAGCGGCCGTGGCACGCACGAAGGCGATCAAGGTGGGCAACCCGCTGGACACCGACACCATGATCGGTGCCCAGGCCTCGCGCGACCAGTTGGAGAAAATCCTGTCCTATGTCGACATCGGCAAGCAGGAAGGCGCCAAGGTATTGACCGGCGGCGAACAGATCGAGGCCGAAGGCGAGATCGCGGGCGGCTACTACGTTCAGCCGACCATCTTCGAGGGGCACAACAGGATGCGCGTGTTCCAGGAGGAGATTTTCGGTCCGGTGGTCTCGGTCGCGCGGTTCAACGATTTCGACGATGCCCTGAGCATCGCCAATGACACCCTCTACGGGCTCGGTGCCGGCGTCTGGTCGCGTAACGGCAACACCGCCTATCGCATGGGTCGCGGCATCCAGGCCGGTCGCGTCTGGACCAACTGCTACCACATGTACCCGGCCCATGCGGCGTTCGGTGGCTACAAGCAGTCCGGTATCGGTCGCGAGAACCACCAGATGATGCTGGATCACTACCAGCAGACCAAGAACCTGCTGGTGAGCTACGACGAAAACCCGATGGGCTTCTTCTGAAAACGTGACAGGCAGAAGACGGGAGGCCTCGCGGGTCTCCCGTCATTTTCCGGAGGTTGCATGACGACGGTAAACCGTGTGGCGGTCAGCGACGCCGCGGCGGAA
>SKGQ01000105.1 GCA_007117515.1 Ectothiorhodospiraceae bacterium
ACTCGCCCGCCGCCAGCGTCGCAGCCGACCAGAGCAGTGCCGCGCAGAACAGCAGGACACGACCGACTTCGTCCAGGGCCAGCGTCGTGCCCAGCAGCAGCCAGTGCAGGTGCAAGGCCGGAGGCTCGAGCAACACCACCGCCAGCCCCAGAACGCCGGTTGCCACCACGCCGATGACAGCACCCCTGCGACCAAGCAGGCCGGCCAGGGCGCCGACGCCGAGCAGCATCGGCACTGCAGGCAGCAGCATCAGCAGCAGGTTCATGGGCTGTACTCCCGTTCTACCAGCAGCTCGACCCAGGCCAGCGGGCTCCAGTCGAAGCCGGCAAACAGGCCGACGGCCAGCGCCGCGAGACCGGCGAACAGGGTGGGGCCCAGCAGGCCCATGGGCGCCTCGGCGAGGCCGTCATCCGCCTCGGGCGGCGGCTTGAACCAGGCGCGGTGCAGGATAGGCAGAAAATAGATGGCATTCAGCAGGGTGCTGAGCAGCAGGACGCCGACGACCCAGAGTTGTCCGCCGGCCACTGCGCCCAGGCCCAGGTACCATTTGCTGACGAAGCCGGCCAGCGGTGGCAGGCCGATCATTCCCAGTGCGCCCAGGGTAAACATGGCCGTGGTCCAGGGCATGCGGCGACCAATGCCATCCAGTTCATCGATGGCGTGAATGCCGTGGGTTTCGGCGTAGCAGCCGGCGCAGAAGAACAGCGTGATCTTCATCAGTCCCTGATGCACCAGATGCACCAGCCCGCCGATGCTGGCCAGCGGATTGGCCAATGCCACGCCGAGCACGATGTAGGACACCTGACTGACCGTGGAATAAGCCAGCCGGCGTTTGAGATCGGTCTGCCAGATCGCGCGCAGCGAGCCGTAGATGATGGTGATGGAGGCGACGACCGCCAGCATTTCGGCGAAGCCCAACGACTGGGTCAACTCGATGCCGAACACATCGTAGACCACCCGTACGATGCCGAAGGCACCCGCCTTGACCACGGCAACGGCATGCAGCAGGGCGCTGACAGGGGCTGGTGCGACCATTGCCGTAGGCAGCCAGCCGTGGACCGGGGCAAGTGCCGCCTTGACCCCCATGCCGGTGATCAGCAGCGCGAAAATCACGGCCAGCGCCTGCGGATTGCTGCCGGCATAATCAGCCAGTGTGCCGCCGGCGACGAACTCCTGAGGTCCGGCCAGGCTGTGCAGCAGGACGATGCCCAGCAACAGCACGGCGCTGCCGCCGAGGGTATAGCAGAGGTAGCTGCGGCCGGCCTGCATCGCCTTGCTCGTCCCCCGGTGCACCACCAGCGGCCAGGTGGCCAGGGTCAGCATCTCGTAGAACACGAAGAAGGTGAACAGGTTGCCGGCAGTGGCGATGCCCATGGTGGCCGCCACGCACAGACTGAAGAAACCGAAGAAGCGCGCCCGATTGGGCGAGTCCTCCAGGTAGGCGATGGCGTAGATCGTCGTCGCAAGCCAGAGGATGGCGGACAGGCTGATGAAAAGCATGCTGAGTGCATCCGCATGCAGGATCAGCTCGATACCGGGCACAAGGGGCAACCGGACGATGAATTCATGCCCTGCGCGCACACCCAGCAGCATGACGCCCACCAGCACCAGCTTGAGCAGTGCGGCCGCCAGGTTGATGCCGATGCGCAGCCGGGGATGACCTTCCCCCAGGGCAAAGATGATGGCCGCCGCCAGAAGTGAGCTGAGCAGCACCCAGAGAGGCATGGCCTGATAGGCGGTGCTCACGACGTGCCTCCGGGCATCTCCCCGAGCAGGTCCAGCAGGGGTGCGGAGATCAGCCCCAGAGCGAGGGCCAGCAGCGCAAGCGCGGTTGCCGTCCATGCCATCAGTGGCCCCGGTACCGGTCCATGGTGGGGCGCTGTCGCGTCGTCTGCCTGCAGGAAAGCGAGACGCAGCACACGGAAGATGTAGCCGGCCGCCAGCAGGCCGCCGGCAATCAGCACAGTCGTCCACCACCATTGACCGGTCTGCAGTGAGGCACTGAGCAACAGCCACTTGGCCGTAAAACCGCCACTGGGTGGCAGCCCCATGATGCTGACCCCGGCCAGGCCGAATGCCAGCAGGCTCACCGCCAGCGGGCGGTCAATGCCGCGCAGGGCTTCCAACCGGTCCTGGCCCAGGTAATACAGGATATTGCCGGCGGCCAGGAACAGCGCCGCTTTGGCGATACCGTGGGCCAGCCCGTGGTACACGGCACCCTGCCAGGCAGCGGTCACGGCCATGGGGAAGAACAGCAGCATGTAGCCGAGCTGGGCCACGGTGGAGTAGGCCACCACCAGTTTCAGCCGTGACTGGCGAAACGCCTGCCAGGAGCCGAACAGGATCGCGGTGGCACCCAGGGCGCCAAGCAGTTGGCCGGCATCGTTCGAAACCAGTGGTTCCAGTGGGCCGGTCCAGAGCCGCAGCAGCAGGTAGATCGCCGCCTTGACCACCAGTGCTGACAGGATTGCGCTGACAGCTGCCGGCGCGTTGCCATGGGCCGCTGGCAGCCAGATGTGAAATGGCAGGATCGCGCCCTTGATCAGAACCCCGGTGATGATCAATGCCGCGGCGAGTGGTCCGCTCAGCGTACCTTCGGGAAGTGCCGCAGGAAGCAGGGCCAGGTCCAGGGTGCCCGCCTGGGCATAGATCAGGGCGACACCGGCCAGGTAGACCAGTGAGCCAAGCAATGCGAACAGCAGGTAACGCAAGGCAGCATCGACGGTCTTGTTCGGCCCTGCCAGCAACACCAGCGGGATCGCACCCAGGGTGACCAGTTCCAGGGTGACGTAAAGGTTGAACAGGTCACGGGACAGGAACAGGGCGTTCAGCGATGCCAGCAGCAGCGGCCACAGGGTCCAGAACCGCCAGGCCGGGCGGGGTTCGTCGCGGAAGGCGGGTATGGCGTACAGCGAGACTGCCACCGCCAGCACCGCGGTGAGCAGCAGCATCAGCGCTGCCAGGCCATCGGCCTGCAGGTGGATGGCCAGCGGTTCGCCCCAGCCGCCGAGGTCGGCAATCACCGGATCGCCATGGACGACCGCGCTTGAAAGCAGCAGAACCAGTATGAGATTGAGCCCGGAGACGAACTGCTGACACCAGGGTGCGGCGCGACCGAGCACGAATTGCCCGAGCCCGGCCAGGAACGGAACAAAGACCAGAAGTACCGGCAGCGCTTCAGTCATTGCCGCCGTCCTCAGGCCGGGCCTGGCGGCGGATCAGAGCCAGACCGAAAGCCGTTGCGCTGACCGCGATGACAATGCCGGTGAGCACCATGGCGTGGGGTACCGGATCCGGTCCATCCGGCAGTCGGCGGGCAATCAGGATCAGTGCCAGGAACACGCCGTTACCGACCAGATTGATGGCCAGCAGGCGACGCAGGGGATGGCCGCAGACGCAGAAGCCGTAAAGACCGAAGGCGATCAGCCCGGCAGCGGCGAGCGCGAACGGATCAAAACCAGTCACGGCCGGGTCCTGCAAAGTCCGGGTGTGCCGGTAAAGAGCATCATCAGCGACAGAGCGATGGAGATGGCCAGGCTGAACTCTATAAGCACCATGAGCGGTGTGACCAGGTCGTCGGGATAGGCCATGAAATGCCCGGTCAGCGGTATCAGCAGCACACCAGACAGCGTGAACAGCGCCGCACCGAGAACCAGCAGGCAGCGGAGAGGCAGATCATCCCGTGTCGAGCCGCGTAGCAATCCGGTCAGTGCCAGCATTACGCCGGCTCCTGCCAGCACCGCACCGCCCTGAAACGCGCCACCGGGGCTGTAGGCGCCTGCCCAGACCAGGTAAAGGCCGCTTAGCAGTATCGGTGGCAGAAACAGACGGGCGAGGCTCTGGGGCAGCGGTGTAGCGGGGGCAGCGAGGGCGCCATCCTGTAACGGTCGCCGCAACATCAGCGTGCCGATCAGGGTCATCAGCAGGACACCCATCTCCAGCAGCGTGTCGTAGGCGCGGAAGTTGAGTAGCACGGCGGTCACAGGCTGATCGACTCCGGCGGCCTCCAGTTGGGCCAGCGCTGCGGTGCCCGCGGCAGCGGGGCCGAGTGTCGTCTCATGCAGGGCCAGGGCAAGCACGACCGCCAGTGCCACACACCCCAGGGCGGCGATAGCCTGTGCGGAGCCCTGCCAGGGCCAGGGGGTCTCCTGCTCACCGCTGCCAGCTGGCAGTCGGCGCCACGTTCCCAGAAGCAGCACACCGAGGAGTCCGGCGCCGATCGCGGCCTCGGCCAGGGCCAGATCCGGTGCCTCAAGCCTGACCCAGGACAACGCCAGCAGCAGGCCGAGCACGATAAAGGCGACGATGGCCTGCAACAGGCTTGCGGCGGTTACGCAGCGCCCGGCGAGGAGCAGCAGCAAGAGGGCGAGTAAACCGTCCAGCAAGGTCATGCCGGCGGCCCCGGGTCGGTGTTGCGTTTATCCAGGGCGTAACGCGCGATCACATGGCAGGCCACCGAGGCAGCCACCAGGGCCAGCAGCCAGACCAGGGCGATCAGCACCGCCAGGCGCAGCGAGCCACTGAGCAGGGCGACGCCGATGGCGAGAAAGCCGAGACCGGTGTTGTCTGCCTTGGTCAGCGCATGCAGCCGACTATGAATATCCGGGAAGCGCAGCAGCCCGACGGTGCCGGCGAGATAAAAGCCGGTGCCGATGGCAATCAGCAGGCTTGCGATGACGCTGGTCAGACTCACCGCTCGTGCTCCGTACCGTAAACGAAGCCCAGGGCGAGCAATGCAGCGAACAGGACGAAAACCAGTGCGGCATGAATCAGGGCGGGCTGCTCCAGCCGTATTGCCAGCAGCAGCAACAGCCCCACCGTGGTCGTGCCGGAAAGCTGGATGGCCAGAATCCGGTCGGCGGCGGCCGGCCCGGCAATGACACGGATCAGCCCCAGTCCCAGCAGCAGGATCAGCACCAGGCAGGCGACATCCAGAACCAGCACGATCATGAATCGGGCTCCGGCTCCTCACGGAACAGTCTGGCGATTAGCTGCTCCAGCCGAGGCAGGTCGTCACGCATGCTCGGATCAAGCAAGTGCACACGCACCGTGCTACCGCGGACATCGGCAGCCAGGGTGCCCGGCATCAGACTCATGGTGAGCATGAAGAGGTTGCGTGCCGGTGCGGTCTGCAACTGGCAGGGGTACTCCAACCAGCCGGGATCCAGCGGCATGCCGGGCCGTAGCGCACGGCGGGATACGTCGAAGCCGCCCAGCACCGACCGGGTCAGGAAAAAATACAGATAGGCCAGCAGGCCGGGCAGGCGAATTGCCGGCAGGCTGGCGGGCGCCAGCCAGGCGGCCAGCAGTCCGGTGGCGAGGGATGCCACAAGTGCGTAGCCCAGACCGTCTGCACCGGCGAGCAGCAGCCAGAGACCGAAGGCGAAGAATCCCGCTCCCAGTGCCCAAATCTGTGTTTGCCGTGATGCCAACGGTCGCCTCCCTGCGTGAGCCGAGTTCCCGTTTCTACCAATCACCCCCGGTCACGGCAAGCCGAGACCATCGCAATGCACCAGGCCCCGTGCCGCGTGAGGACAAGCTTTCCCCGGCCCCATATCATCGGAACCGCACCGGGCTACGTGCCAACTGATATGGCAACAGGAGGAGGTCCGTCGAGGCTGAGGCGGGCTCTTGCTGCACTTAAAGAACCGACTCGATGGCCTCTCGCAGTTCCGGGTCATCCGGCCGTACGCGGCTGGGGAACGCCGCCACGACCTTGCCGTCGCGGTCGACCACGTACTTGTGGAAGTTCCAGCCGGGTTCTTCAGACTGGACCGCCAGTTCGCGGAACAGCGGATGCGCGTCCTCACCCCTGACCTGGATCGGGGCAAACATGTCGAAGGTCACGCCGAAGTTGATCCGGCAGACCTCGGCAACCTCGGCTTCGTCTTCCAGTTCCTGCTGGAAATCGTTGGACGGAAAACCCGCGACCTTGAGGCCCGATCCGGCGAATTCCTGATGCAGGGCCTCAAGCCCCTCGAATTGTCCGGTAAAGCCGCAGCGACTGGCAGTGTTCACCAGCAGCAGCGGGTTTCCGGCCAGGGTGTCCTGCAGGTTGACGGACTCGTCGGAATGCAGGCGCCGCAGCTCATGATCGAACATCGTCCGGGTATCCGGCGAATCGGCGAGCAGGCACGTGCTGCCGAGGGCGAGCACCAGACCGGTGGCGAGCAGGGCACGGAAACGCATGATCGGGGTCTCCTTGGCGGAACAGGCAGCGGGACGGGCATGTCCCGAAAAACGGACTCTCTGTGAATGACCTGTGGCGGAGCCGGCAGTTCAGGTGCCGAGCAGAAGCCCCAGGGCCACCGTGTTCAGCACCGCATGGGCGATGATGGCCGGCCACAGCGTGTTCCAGTGCAGAGTGGCACGGGCCAGCACGATCCCCACCAGCGCCGTCTGGGCGATGCCGATCCAGCCCTGATAGCCGTGGCCCAGGCCGAAAAGGAGCGAGGACAACATGACCGGTGGCCAGATGCCGGCCAGCAACAGTCGACTGCGATGCAGCAGAAAGCCCCGGGCCAGCAGTTCCTCGTAGAAGGCGACGAACAGCATCAGGGCCGCGATAGCGGCCAGCGGCAGACCGCCCACCAGGAAACCGGCGACCTCGTTCAGCCGTGCATGATGTTGCTCCAGTTCACCGGGTAGTAACAGAATCACCAGTCCGGCGAACAACCCGTTGAACAGGAACACTGCCAGCAGGACGAGAAAACCGCGTGGCAGATCCCTTAATCGCGGCCGAACCAGACCGATTTCCGACCAGCGGATGCCCCGCCACTGAAGCAGTCCATACAGACCAACAAGGATGAGCACGCCCTGGACGAGAATGACCTGCAGGGCCAGTGGCGTGGGACCTGCGACCACGCTGCCGATCACTGCGGCACTGATGCCGGCAAAAAGCACCAGTGCCACCGCCAGCGTGAGCTCACCGATCAGCGTCAGCCGACCAGGTTGGCGGGGCGCTTCCCGATCCACCTGCTCAAGTCACCCTTGGCGACGGAAAGCGCAACACCTTGTGCTCAGGGTTCAAGCCGATAGGCATGCACCACGCCGTCCATCATCTGCGGCAGGATCACCAGCTCCTGGTCCAGCAGTACCAGATGATCGGCCAGTCCCTGACCCAGGTTCATCAGGGTCTCGAATTCGCCATTGGACTGAATCCGGTAGAGATCGCCGCTCATCCAGTCAGTGACCAGATAGTTGCCGTCACCGTCAGGCTGTACGCCGTCGAGGTGCCCGACTTCGCTGCCGTCGCCCAGGCTACGGACTGCACCGGATTCCCGTTCGACGGTCTTCAGGTGGCCCGCCGTGTCCGTTTCAAACCCGTCGACGATATTGCCCCAGGAGCCGATGATCAGCGTGTCGTTTTCGACCAGGACGCCGTTCGGACCCTGCAGCTCGCTGCTCTCAAGCCAGCGCGTGAATTCGCCGTCCTGCAGCCGGTAGATGGCATCGGTCATCATGTCCGATACATAGACGTTGCCATCCGGTGCAGCAGCAACATCGTTGAGGAATACCGCGCGGTTACCTTCATGGCGCGCAACGATCTCGCCACTGGTGAGATCGATCTCCACCAGATGGTCGATGTCGGCCGCAAACAGGCGATCACCGACGATATCGATGCCCTTGGGCGCATTCAGGCCGGACGCCCAATTCAGGGTTTCCACCTCGCCATCGAGGGTGATGCGGCTGATGAAACCCTGACCATTGGCGTCATCCGGGTCGCCGGCAACGTTGCTCACGTAGAGATAGCCGGAGGCGGCGTCATAGGCGATGGATTCGGGCTGTTCGAAGACCGCATCGGTTTCCCAGGCGGGCTCCAGGGCACTTGCCGTGCCGGTGAGTGTCAGCGCCGCAAGGCCGAGGCCGAGGGCGAGAGGTCGAATCGGGGAAGGGGTGGCGTAAGGCTGTTGCCTGGACATCGAATTGATACTCCTTTGTGCGAATCGTCTCAGATAACATGGGGTCCTGGACGATGTGTTCAAGGATAGGGAAAGCA
>SKGQ01000006.1 GCA_007117515.1 Ectothiorhodospiraceae bacterium
GGATGCGTTGATGACCGCGGTGAACACCGTCGAAATTGCCGATGGTGGCAACGCAACCGCGGTGCCGCGAACGCAGATTGTGAAGACCGCGGATCAGTTCCATGCCGCGTATTCTGCCATTGTTGAGTGCTCGTCGGTCGTCATCACTGTTCCCCTGACGTCTCCGGAGCCTCCCGCAGGTGCCGTGGTCGCAACCCCAGCAGCAACAGCGTACCGGCATACAGGACGACAGCGAGGAGCAGCCAGCCGAACAGGCTCGGCAGACGTGTGAAAAGATCAGCCCCGAGCCACCAATCGGTGCCAGCGACGAAAAGACCCAGCACCAGCGCCATCAGACCGGTGGCGGCGATCACCTGAAAACCGAACCGCCCCCAGCCCGGTTGCGGCTGATAGATGCCGCGCCTGCGCAGGCCACGATAGAGCAGCGAGGCATTGATGACGGCGGCCGTGCCGGTGGCCAGGGCAAGGGCCACATGGCCGACCTCCGTATGCAGCAGCAGGACCACGGCGGTGACGCTCAGCACCATATTGCAGAGCATGCTGATGGCGGCATACATAACCGGCGTTCGCATGTCCTGCCGCGAGAAGAATCCCGGTGCCAGCACCTTGACCATGATGAAACCGAGCAACCCGACGGAGTATGCCATCAGACTCAGCGAGGCGGCATGGGCATCGGATTCGGTGAAGGCGCCATACTGAAACAGCGTGATCAGGATCGGTCCGGCCATCACCGCCAGACCGGCCGCCGCCGGCACGCCAATCAGCACGCCCCAGCGAATCGCCCAGTCGAGCGTGCGCGAGAAGGCTGCCGGAGAGCCACCGGCGTGCTGCATGGAGAGCCGCGGCAGAATCACGGTGCCCAGCGCCACGCCCAGCACGCCAAGCGGAAATTCCACCAGCCGGTCGGAATAATACAGCCAACTGATGGAGCCCGTGATCAGGAACGAGGCCAGGATCGTGTCGACCAGCAGATTGATCTGCGCCACCGAGGAGCCAAAAATCGCCGGCAGCATGAGCACCATGATTCGCCTGACCCCTGAATCCCGCCAGCCCCACCGTGGCAGGGCCAGCATCCCGACCCGGTGCAACCAGGGCAACATCAACACCAGTTGCAGCACACCGGCGATGAACACGGCGAAGGCCAGCGCCATGATCGGCTGCGGCAGCAGCGGTGCCCACCACCAGGCGCTGCCGATCATGCTGAGATTGAGCAGGACCGGCGCGATTGCCGGCGGACCGAACACGCCAAAGGTGTTCAGCACCCCCTGGGCGCAGGCCACCAGGGAGATGAAGAACAGGTACGGGAAGGTAATGCGAAGCATATCCCGCGCCAGGGCGAAACTCTCCGGATCCTGGGTGAAACCCGGCGCGAACAGCATCACCAGATAATCGGCACCCAGTATTGCCAGCGCGCTCAAGGCCAGCAGAATCAGCGCCAGTGTGCCCGAGGCCCGGGCCACCAGTTCCCGGACGGCAGCCGGATCCCGGGTCTTGCGATATTCCGACAGC
This sequence comes from Ectothiorhodospiraceae bacterium, assembly GCA_007117515.1. Lineage (GTDB taxonomy): Bacteria > Pseudomonadota > Gammaproteobacteria > Nitrococcales > Aquisalimonadaceae > Methylonatrum. The sequence continues at coordinate 1,510 of SKGQ01000006.1, forward strand.
ACCGGAACAAAGGCCTGGGAAAAGGCTCCCTCGGCGAACAGCCGACGCATGAAGTTGGGAATCTTGAAGGCGACGAAAAAGGCATCGGTCGCCGCGCTGGAGCCGAAAACATTGGCGATGACCACGTCCCGGATCATCCCCAGAACACGTGAAATCATGGTCAGCGCGCCGAACACGGCAGAGGATCGCAGCAAGCTCATCGAGGAGCGCCCCGCTCACCACCTGAGCGCAGGGGTATCAACGGCCGGAACGGGCGGGGCGGGTCAGTGATATTTTGCCGTGGCGCGATCATGATGCCGGCATGATAGGCAGTGACGACAGGCGATGGGAACCGCGCCGGTCGCATGCTCGCGCAAACGGTTGACAAGCGCGGGTCAAATCCGCATCATCTCGCCTCTTTTCAGACACCAGATTTCAGGCAGGAGTCACGTCTTGGCGAATACTCCCTCAGCACGCAAGCGGGCTATCCAGGCGGATAAGCGCCGTTCGCACAACAAGGCCCAGCGGTCCATGTTCCGGACCCAGGTCAAGCGCGTGATCAACGCGATCAAGGCTGGCGACAAGGCGACCGCGGAATCGGCCTACAAGGAAGCGTTGCCGGTCATCGACCGCATGGCGAACAAGGGCCTGATCCACCGCAACAAGGCCGCCCGCCACAAGAGCCGCCTGAACCAGCATATTCGGGCGCTGTAAGCGGTCGTCGACTGGTAGCTGCGAGCATTTGATAAGAGCCCCCGAGACTGATGGTCTTGGGGGTTTTTTTTACGTTTCACGTTTTACGTTTAAAGTTTTCTCGAAGACCTAAAACCTAAAACGTTAAACGTAAAACGCGTACTGCTACAGCAGCACGAGATTATCCCGATGAATCAACTCCGGTTCATCGACATAGCCCAGAATGGACTCGATGCGGTCGCTGGGCTGGCCGCGGATCTGGTCGGCCTCGAAGCGGTCGTAGTTGACGATGCCGCGGGCAATCTCACCTCCCTCCGAATCCAGGCAGGTAACGATCTCACCCCGGCGGAATGCGCCGCCGACCTTCATCACACCGACCGGCAACAGACTCCGACCTGATTCCCGCAGCACTCGAACTGCGCCCTGATCCAGCCACAGTTCGCCGGACGGCCGCATCTGGCTGGCCAGCCATTGTTTACGGGCGGCCACCGGCTGCTGGGACGGCAGCAGCAAGGTACCCAGGCTCTCGCCCTGGGCAATCCGGGACAGAGCGTCAGGCTCTCGACCGGAGGCGATGATCGTGGCGGCCCCGGAGCGGGCGGCACGTGCCGCCGCCTGCACCTTGCTCAGCATGCCGCCACGACCCAGCGCACCGCCACCACCGCATTTCGCCTCCAGCAACGGATCACCTGCCCTGGCCTCGGGCACCAGTCGGGCATGGGGATTGATTCGCGGATCACTGTCGAACACGCCCTGCTGGTCGGTCAACACCACCAGCAGGTCCGCCTCCACAAGGTTCGCCACCAGCGCTGCCAGGGTATCGTTGTCACTGAAACGGAAACCGTCCGTGGCCACCGTGTCGTTCTCGTTGACTACCGGAATCACGCCCAGCCCCAGCAAAGTGCGCAGTGTGATTCGTGCATTCAGGTAGCGTCGCCGGTCGCTCAGATCATCATGAGTCAGCAGGACCTGGGCCGTGTGCATCTGATAGCGCTGAAACTCGGCCTCGTAGGCATGCACCAGACCCATCTGCCCCACCGCCGCGGCGGCCTGCAATTTGTAGAGTTCATGCGGACGCCGGCGCCAGTTGAGGCGCTGCATCCCCTCGGCAACCGCGCCCGAGGACACCAGGGTGACATCGACCCCCTGCTGACGCAGCGCCGCCAGCTGGGTGACCCATTGGCGCATGCGATCCTGATCCAGACCGCGACCATCGTTGGTGACCAGGGCACTGCCGACCTTGACCACCCAGTTCCGCGAGGCACCGAGTTGCTGCCGGGTAAGTGTCATTCCGCGCTGCCCTGATGCTCATCGCGTGCGCGGGCGGCCTCACTCTCCTCCCGCGCACGGGTTTCAAGATGATCCATGATCGCCGCACACAACGCCTGGGTGCCATCGCCGGCGAGACCGGATACTGCGAACACGCGACCCTGCCAGCCCAGCCGGCTGACAATGTCATCCACCCAGGCCTGCCTGTCGGCCACCGGCATGAGATCCAGCTTGTTCAGCACCAGCCAACGCTCACGCTTCGCCAGATCATCACTGAATTGTGCCAGCTCGGCTTCAAGCCCCTGGACGTCACTGACCGGGTCCTGCGCCGGATCCGACGGCACGGCGTCTACCAGGTGCAGCAATAATCGTGTTCGCGCCAGGTGCTTCAGAAACCGTATGCCAAGCCCCGCGCCTTCGGCGGCGCCCGGAATCAGGCCGGGAATGTCGGCTATCACGAAGCTCTGATGGTGGCCGAGCTGGACCACGCCAAGATTCGGGTAGAGGGTGGTGAACGGGTAATCGGCGACCCGCGGTCGCGCTGCGGAGACGGCCCGGATGAAAGTCGATTTGCCAGCGTTGGGCAGACCCAGCAGACCAACGTCCGCCAGCACCTGCAACTCCAGTTGCAGCACCCGCTCCTCGCCCGCCGTCCCGGCGGTGGTCTGGCGTGGCGCCCGGTTCGTGGAACTCTTGAAATGCAGATTTCCCATGCCACCGCGACCGCCCTGGGCGACCAATAGGCGCTCGCCATGGGCAGTCATGTCACCGATGATCTCGCCTGTCAGTTCGTCACGCACCAGCGTTCCGATCGGCACCTGGATGACCACATCCTGGCCACCGCCACCGGTCTTCTGTCGTGACATGCCGTTTTCGCCACGTTCGGCGCGGAAGCGGCGCGAGTGCCTGAAATCGGCCAGGGTATTGAGCCCCTCATCAGCCTGCAGCCAGACGCTGCCGCCATTGCCGCCGTCGCCACCGTCGGGACCGCCAAAGGGAATGAACTTCTCCCGGCGGAAGCTCGCCGAGCCGTTGCCACCGTCACCGGCCGCAACATGAATACTGGCTTCATCTACGAATTTCATGAGCTTTCATTCCGGCCTGAACCAGGAAACCAGCTGCCTTCGCGCGCAGTGTAGCGCAGCGCGGCACCAGCACGTGCCTTATCAACAAACAGGAGCGATCTCGTGCCACGGTGGCAATTGGATCAGCCCTTCCGTGGCCACCGGGTACGATGCCGGTGGACGGCTGGACAAAAAAAACCCCGCCGGACTGGGCGGGGTCTCGAATCGCTCGGCGAGCGTTGCTCAGGCTTCGGCCTGGACGCTCACGACGCGACGATTTTTCGGACCCTTGCGCGCAAACACCACGCGCCCACCAACCTTGGCGAACAGCGTATGGTCGCGACCCAGACCGACGCCTTCACCGGCGTGGAAGTGGGTACCGCGCTGGCGAACGAGAATATTGCCGGGCACCACTTCCTGACCACCGAATCGCTTCACGCCAAGACGTTTACTCTCGGAATCGCGACCGTTGCGTGTGCTACCGCCTGCCTTTTTATGTGCCATCGCTCGATACCTCCGCGATCAGCCGGCAGAAATGCCGGTAATCTTGACCTGGGTGTAGGGCTGACGATGCCCCTTGGTTCGCTTGTAGTTCTGCCGCCGCTTGAACTTGATGATGGTCACCTTGTCGGCCTTGGCCGTGCCCACCACCGTCGCGTCGACGCTCGCTCCTTCGAGGACCGGAGCACCAACCTTGACGTCATCGCCGCTGGAAACCATCAGTACCTCACCGAGCTTGATGGAGGCACCATCCTCGGCGTCGAGCTTTTCCACACGCAGGACGTCGCCTTCGGAGACCCGATACTGCTTGCCTCCGGTCTTGATCACCGCATACATGATCTACTGTGCTCCATCATCAATTTGGATCGGTTCGGAAAGGGCGCAGATCATAGCCGCTGGAACAGGTCAGGTCAACGCTGAAGACTCGTTGAGTACCTGCGGCCAGGGAAACACTGAACCGCAGGCGCGGCGATGGATCAGTGTTTCTGAACGGCTGGACGCCTCCCTGCCGCCCGTCTAATGTAGGCGCCGCCGTACAGACTGCAGCAGGCCGCCCATTCGACGGAGCGGTCAGGCATCGAGAACCGGGGAGCACGCAGGCAGGCATGAGCATCGAGACCATCCGCGACTTGCTGGCGGACGACATGGCCCAGGTGAACGCAATGATTCAGGAACGTCTGAAGTCCGATGTCGTGCTGATCAACCAGCTCGGCGGCTATATCGTCAACAGCGGTGGCAAACGCCTGCGACCGATGCAGGTACTGTTGTCCGCGCGCGCCTGCGGCTACAGCGGTGCCGCCCACTGTCAACTCGCCGCCGTGGTGGAGTTCATTCATACCGCCACCCTGTTACATGACGATGTGGTGGATGGCTCCCAGTTGCGGCGCGGGCGCGAAACGGCCAATCAACTCTGGGGCAACGAGGCCAGTGTTCTGGTGGGAGACTTCCTCTACTCCCGAGCCTTCGAAATGATGGTCGACGTGGGCAATATGCGGGTCATGGCGATCATGGCACGGACCACCAACACGATTGCCGAGGGCGAGGTCATGCAGCTCCTGCATGTGCATGACCCCGACACCTCGGAGCAACGGTATCTGCAGGTCATCCAGAGCAAGACAGCCACATTGTTTGAAGCGGCCTCGCGGCTGGGCGCCGTGCTTGCCGGCGAATCGGCAAGCACGGAAGAAGCGATGGCCGCTTACGGCCGCGAACTGGGTACCGCCTTCCAGCTGGTAGACGACGCGCTGGATTACGATGGTTCGGTGGCGGATATCGGCAAGAACATCGGTGATGACCTGGCAGAAGGGAAGCCGACGATGCCACTGATACGCGCCATTCAGGAGGCCTCCGAGCAGGACCGCGAACTGCTTCGCAGCGCCATTCAGAGCGGTGGCCTCGAACAAATTGACAAGGTCACGGACGTGATTGAATCGACCGGGGCGATCGCCTATACTCGCGCCCTCGCCAAGCAGGCGGCGGCGCGAGCCACCGATCATCTGGCGAGCTTGTCACCAAGTCCGTACCGTCAGGCCATGGTTGAATTGGCGGATTTCAGCGTACGACGACTGCGATAGGTGACGACCCTCGGTCGGGGTGTAGCTCAGCCTGGTAGAGCACTGTCTTCGGGAGGCAGGGGTCGTAGGTTCAAATCCTGCCACCCCGACCATCTTTATCCGGTCCCACAACGTTCCCGCCACGATGCCCCGAAAGTCGGCATCAATTCGCTGTATATCCCCAGAAAACGGCAGTACCTCACAGATTGAAGCACACAACGGCGCTTACACTGGCACTGCGTTGCAGTTGAGGATGCGGTCACTTTGGCATGACCGCGCCTTCTTGTAGTATTCGCCCCGGGGTCCGGCGCACGCCGACCGGCACGACCCCGCCCCGCCGCATGGCGCTTGAGGATGGCAGACGTCGCGATGGCAACCCCGTCTCCCAACACACGATTAAGCGGTTTGGCCGGTCGACTGGTCCGCGATGGACTACTCGACGAGGAAGACGCCCGAAGCGCCGCGGAGGATGCGCGCAAGGCCGGGCAAACTCTGGTTGCAACCCTTGTCAACACCAACCAGCTGCCGCCGGCGGATCTGGCAACCGCAGCCTCCGACGAATTCGGCGTACCCCTGTTTGACGTCAGTTCCATCGAGCCCGAGGGCGCGATAACCAACCTGGTAAGCGAGAAGTTGATCCGCCACCACCAGGCGATTCCAATCTTCAAACGCGGTAAACGGTTGTTTGTCGCGGTAGCGGATCCCACCAACCTGGATGCTCTGGACGAGTTCAAGTTCCACTGTGGCCTGAATACCGACCCGGTACTGGTCGAGCATGACAAGCTGCTGCGGCTGATTGACCGCGCGATGGTCGCCGCCGACAGCAGCTTCGAAGGCGATGAACTGGACGAGGACCTGGAAAACCTCACCACCACCGGCGGTGACGAGGAACAGGAGCCCGACATCACCCGTGCGGACGCCGACGATGTGCCGGTGGTGCGCTTTGTCAACAAGGTGCTGGTGGATGCCATCAAGCGCGGCGCATCGGACATCCACTTCGAACCGTATGAAAAGAGTTTCCGGGTGCGTTACCGGCAGGACGGCATGTTGCACGCGGTGGCCAGCCCGCCCATCGGCCTGGCGCCGCGCATCGCCGCCAGGGTCAAGGTCATGTCGCGGATGGATATTGCCGAGCGCCGTGTCCCGCAGGATGGCCGCATCAAGATGAACCTGTCGCGGACCAAGGCCATCGACTTCCGTGTCAGCAGTTGTCCAACGCTGTACGGCGAGAAGCTGGTGCTGCGTATCCTCGA
>SKGQ01000075.1 GCA_007117515.1 Ectothiorhodospiraceae bacterium
ACCGACCTCGAGGCGAGCAAAGCCATTCACTGTGGCACCGGCCTGTTTCAGCAGATCCGCAACGCTCTGGTCCGGATCCTTAACGAAAGGCTGACCAAGCAGCGTGGTTTCCTTGAGAAACTTCTTCATCCGACCGTCCAGCATCTTCTCGACGATCTCGGCCGGCTTGCCGCTCTCTTCGGCCTGGGCCTTGAGAATGGCGCGCTCCTTTTCCACCACCTCTGCCGGCATGCCGCTTTCGTCGACACAGACCGGCTGGCTTGCCGCCACATGCATCGCAATATCCCGGCCAAGCTGCTCGTCGCCACCCCGCATATCGACCATCACGCCGATACGCACGCCGTGCAGGTAGTGATGCAACTGTCCTTCCGTGCTGAAGGTATTGAAACGGCGCACCTGGATGTTCTCGCCAATACGGGCAACCAGTTCCTGGCGCAGTGTATTCAGGGTCTTGTCGCCTTCAGCCGGCAGCTCCAGCAGCGCTTCCACGTCAGCCGGCTTATGATCGAGGATCAACTGGGCAGCCCGCTCGGCGAAAGCACTGAAGTCGTCGCCGCCGCCAACGAAATCCGTCTCGCAGTTCACTTCCAGCAACACACCGCGTTTGCCGCCATCGGCGGTCGCAGCAACGATCTTGCCTTCGGCGGCAACACGGTCAGCCTTCTTGTCAGCTTTCGCCAGACCCTTCTTGCGCATGTGCTCGACGGCCTGTTCGATGTCACCGTCGGTTTCCACCAGCGCCTTCTTGCATTCCATCATGCCGGAGCCGGTCCGCTCCCGCAGTTCCTTCACCATTGCGGCAGTGATCGCCATGGGTGTGTCCTCTCTGAATTCAGCTTATCCGGATACGAGACCGCGGCCTGCTACCTGGGGAAGCGGCCGCGGTCACGACGAGCGGAGCGATCTACTCAGCTTTCTGCTGGAGTATCAGCCGCCGCCTCTTCCCTGACTTCGACGAAGTCATCGTTCTCGTTGCCGCCGGGGCGCACCGTGGATGCACGGGCATCCAGAATTGCGTCAGCCGCACCACGCAGGTACAGCCGGATGGCGCGAATCGCGTCATCGTTACCGGGGATCACATAATCGACGTCTCGCACGAAGTTGTTGGTGTCGACCACCCCGACCACCGGAATCCCCAGCTTGCGGGCCTCCTGAATCGCGATCTTCTCGAACCCGACATCGATGACGAACATGGCATCCGGCAGGCGCTCCATATCCTTGATGCCCGAGAGCGAGCGATTAAGCTTATCCAGCTCGCGGTCAAGCATCAGCGCTTCTTTCTTCGCCAGCTTGTCGAAAGTGCCGTCTTCCTTCTGTGCTTCGAGATCCTTGAGCCGACGAATCGACTGCTTGACGGTACGGAAGTTGGTCAGCATGCCGCCGAGCCAGCGATGGTCGACATAGGGCATGCCGCAACGCTTCGCTTCATCGCGCACCGCTTCACGGGCTGCACGCTTGGTGCCGACAAACATCACGCGGCCGCCGTTGGCCACCATCTTGCCCATGAAATTAAGCGCGTCCTGGTAAAGCGGCAGGGTCTTTTCCAGGTTGATGATGTGAATCTTGTTGCGTTCACCGAAGATGTAGGGAGACATCTTCGGGTTCCAGTAACGCGTCTGGTGCCCGAAATGGACACCGGCTTCCAGCATTTCCCGCATGGAAACATTGGCCATGATGCAATCTCCTGAAAGGGTTTGGGCCTCCATGAACCCGCATGTAAAAACCCGCCTTCGCGAGCAACCCATTACATGTGTCGGTTCATGTGCGGATTAGGCCGCCTGTGGGATCCTCTTCCGCGGAAGCTTCGGATCGTCACCGGCTGGCCGCACGGTTTTTGCTGCAATGGCACGCAATGACCAGATGGCCGTTTGCCTGTGCAGCGCGCGCTTTATACCATACCGCCCCCGACGCGACAATTTGATGGCTGACCGAAAAGCGCTGCTGGCAGCGCTTTTTTTGATGCGTGAGCCGCGGTCGCCCACACCACACTGAACACCACTGGAGGCTCTTTCCCGCATGCCGGTAACTATCAAGACAGCCGAGGAAATCGAGAAGATGCGTGTCGCCGGCCGACTCGCGGCGGAGGTGCTAAGCATGATCGAGGAGCATGTGCGGCCGGGCGTCACCACAGAGGAGCTGGACCGCATCTGTCACCGGCACATCGTCGAGACGCAAGGTGCCATTCCGGCGCCGTTGAATTATCGCGGCTTTCCGAAATCCATCTGCACATCGATCAATCACGTCATCTGCCACGGAATTCCGGGACCGAAAAAACTGCGCAAGGGCGACATCCTCAACATCGATGTCACGGTGATCAAGGATGGGTACCACGGCGACACCAGCCGGATGTTTCATGTCGGCGAGCCAAGCATCAAGGGCAAACGCGTCTCGGACATGGCCCATGCCTGCCTCTGGGAAGGCATCCGGCAGGTTCGTCCCGGCGCCACCCTCGGTGATATCGGTCATGCGATTCAGACGCTGGCCGAAGGTGCCGGTTTTTCGGTGGTCCGAGAATACTGCGGCCATGGCATTGGCGCCGTGTTTCACGAAGACCCGCAGGTGCTGCATTACGGCGAACCGGGCACGGGTCTGGAACTGCGGCAGGGCATGACCTTCACCATCGAGCCGATGATCAACGCAGGCAAGCGCGACACCCGCCTACTGCCCGACGAGTGGACGGTGGTGACTCGCGATCACAGTCTGTCTGCCCAGTGGGAACACACCATCCTGGTCACCGCCGATGGCCATGAAGTCTTGACCCTGCGCCATGACGAGACGCCCGGCGTTGTACCGGAGTAAGCACCCATGAATCAGACCGGCCAGGAACAGTTCTCCCTTGACTATCTGCTGTTCAATCCGGAGGAACTCGACACCAGGCTTGCACAGGGAGAACCTCCAACTCGCGTGTTTCGGGATGCGCGGGAAAACGCAGACGCCATGCTCATGGGGCGGTTTCGTGACGGTGCGCCCGCCAGTGAACTGGTACCCCAGCGTGCCTGCATCATGGACGAACTGCTGCGGCGGGCCTGGCAACGAATCATGGGGGACGACAGGGAGGTCGCACTGGTTGCCGTGGGTGGCTACGGTCGCGGCGAACTGCACCCCGGCTCGGACATCGACATCATGCTGCTGCTGGCCGCGGACTGCGAGGGCGAACGCGCCAGCCATGCAGAAGAGTTCCTGACCTTTCTCTGGGACATCGGTCTCGAAGTGGGCCACAGCGTGCGCTCGCTCAGCGATTGCGAGCGTGAATCCCAGGCCGACATCACGGTCGCCACCAATCTGATGGAATCCCGCCTGCTGGCCGGGCCGCGTGCGCTGTATGAACAGATGTGCGACACCACCGGCCCGGCCCGCCTCTGGCCAAGCCGTGAATTTTTCGAAGCGAAACTGGCCGAGCAGGTGGCGCGTCACGAGAAATATCACGACACCGCATACAACCTGGAACCCAACATCAAGGAGAGTCCCGGCGGCCTGCGTGATATTCACATGGTCGGCTGGGTCGCAAAACGGCATTTCGGCGCGACCACGCTGCACGACCTGGTGTTACAGGACTTCCTCACCGAGGACGAATACCAGGAGCTCATCTCCGGCCAGAACTTCCTCTGGGATATCCGCTTTGCCCTGCATGAAGCCGCCGGACGCCGCGAGGATCGGCTTCTGTTCGACCACCAGACGACGCTCGCCAAACAGTTCGGCTATACCGATCAGCCCCATACGCTCGCCGTCGAACAGCTGATGCAACGTTATTATCGGACGGTGATGGAGCTGAACCGGCTCAACGAGATGCTGCTGCAGCTGTTTCAGGAGGTCATCCTGTATGCCGATGACCACGAACCGCCGAAGCTGATCAATAAACGTTTCCAGGCACGCAAGGGTTTTATCGAGGTCACCCATGCGAACGTCTTCCGGCGCTACCCGTTCGCGCTGCTGGAGGTTTTTCTGCTTATGCAGCAGGAGCCCGGGCTGAAGGGCGTCCGCGCCTCCACCATCCGGCTGATCCGCAACCACAGGCACCTCGTGGATGAGCGATTCCGCAATGATTTGCGCTGTCGCAGCCTTTTCATGGAAATCCTGCGCCAGCCGCGGGGCATCACCCACGAGATGCGACGCATGCACCGCTACGGCATCCTCGGTCGCTACATCCCGGCATTCGGCGAAATCACCGGTCGCATGCAGTATGACCTGTTCCATGTGTACACCGTGGATTCGCACACGCTGTTCGTGCTGCGAAACTTACGCCGTTTCGCAGTGCCCGAATTCGCCGATGAACTGCCCTTCTGCAGCACCATCATGCAACGGTTGCCGAAACCGGAGTTGCTCTATCTAGCCGCCATTTTCCACGACATCGCCAAGGGACGTGGCGGCGACCATTCCGAACTGGGCGCCGAGGATGCCTGGGAGTTCTGCATTGCGCATGGCATGAGCCAGTACGATGCCCGCCTGGTTGCATGGCTGGTTGAGAAACACCTGCTGATGTCGATGACTGCGCAGCGCAAGGATATTTCGGACCCGGATGTAATCGCCGAGTTCGCCGATCAGATGGGCGATCGCTCACGCCTTGACTACCTCTATCTGTTGACCGTCTCCGACATCCGCTCGACCAACCCAGCGCTGTGGAACTCCTGGAAGGATTCGCTGCTGCTGGAGCTGTACATGCTTACTAACCGCGCCCTGCGTCGCGGCCTCGAGCATCCGCTTGACGCCGCCGAACTGGTGCGCGAGACGCAGCTTCAGGCACGCCGCCGGCTGAAGGCCATGGGGGTGCACCACATGACCGTGAAATCCCTCTGGCGGCATTTCACCGACGACTATTTCCTGCGTTATTCGGCAGAAGAAATCGCCTGGCATGCGGCCGCCATCACCCGCACCCGGCGCGAGGATCTGCCCCTGGTGCTGATGGAACCCCACAGTGCCCGCGGCGGTACCGAGATATTCATCTACACCAGTGACCGCGATTACCTGTTCGCGCTCTCGGCCCACACCCTGGATACGCTGAACCTGAATATTCAGGACGCACGCATCATCACCACCGAGGATGGCCTGACGCTGGATAGCTACCTGGTTCTGGAAGACAACGGCGAACCGGTCAGCGACCCCTATCGCAAGAAAGAGATCGTGCAACGACTGCAGGCGGCGTTGAAACGCAAGGGCATCGATAATCCGTTCTGCCTGCCAGTGCCTCGCCAGCATCGGCATTTCAATCTGCGCACCGAGGTCAGCTTCGTCCAGGACGAGGCCAATGGCCGCACGGTGATGGAGCTTCTCACCGCCGACCGCCCCGGCCTGCTCGCTCGCGTGGGCTATGTGCTGTCACATCTGGGAATCCGGCTGCAGAGCGCCAAGATCGTTACCCTGGGGTCCCGCGCCGAAGACGTCTTCTTTATCACCGACCAGAATAATCAGCCTCTGCGGGACGAGACCCTGTTCCACCGTATCCGCGACGAATTGAGGGATTTGCTCGGCGAGCGCCCGAACACGGTCGAACAGGCCAACGGGCTCTAGGGAAACGCTGATTTATTCCCGCGACTGCGCCCGAGACCGGTTTTGGTCATCTGGCAAGGCGCGGTGCCGGTCCGGTAGTGGTTATACCGGGCCGGTGACGCAACGCCGCCAGGGGCCAAAACCGGCCGGGCCCTTCGCGTTGGGCCGCATTTGCCATCCTGCTCCGAACTGCTCGGGGATTGTCCTGTCACATAGATGTCCAACGGGGAGCACGGCGGCTCTCCGCCGCCCTATCCCTCTTGCAGCAGAAACAGGTCACCGAGATGGAAGGAAACTGGCTAAGGCAAGGCCCATACCGAATGACCGTGCTGGTTCTCTGGAGTCACGCGATCCTGCTGGCCATCCTGATCACGTTGCATCTCCAGGGATGGATCGATCTGCTGCTGCCGGCCAGCATGCTGGTTTTGACCGGCATCGGGCTGATCGCAGCCAACCTGATCTACCACCTGCTCTACACCACACCGCGCTGCAGCCTGATGCTGGATCGCGAGCGCCGTGCCCTGGCAGCCCTGCGGCGTCACCTGGACAACGAACAACAGACCGGAACGCCGCACGACCGCGTTGTGGCCCTGTTTCAGGAGAATGTTCCTGAACTGAACGAAAACACCGTGCTGGCTCGTTTCCTCCGTCGCCTGGCTCTATCGAAAGCAAGCAATCCTCTATATCCACTGGACCTGGGTTCGTTTTCCGCATTGCTTGAAAGTCAACTCAAGCGACGCACCAGCGAGATCAGCCTGGCGGCGTCCTATCAACCGCGGTACGGGCTGTTCTTCACCTTTCTTGGCGTATCGGTCGGCCTTGGCACCGTGGATTTCTCGACCATTGTCGGTGACACGGGAGGCGCCGACGTCGCGGCCGGCCTGATCGTGGCCGGGCAGGTCCTCTCAGGTATCGGCATGGCGGTGTTGACCTCGCTGGCAGGCATGGCGGGCAACATTATTCTTTCCCGCCATCAGGATGCGTTTGATCGCGCGGTCGGCGGCATGGTCGACGAGGTCGAAGTGCTGATGCTGACCCGCGTGCTGCCGTTGGTAAATGACGATACGGAGATGGCCTTGATCCGCCAGGACATGCCGACTAATACCGCAGCCATCGACGAGTCACGCTTTTCCACCTTGCCCGCATGACCCGTAATCCTCGGCATCAGAGCCAGCAACGGCAGGACGAGGCGAGCAATATCGCCACTGCAGATCTGCCCTGGGCGGTAATGGGAGCGCTGGCTCTGGTGCTGGTCGTGCTGCTTTTGCTGGTCAATCCGGTGACACCACCCGTGGAGCCGGACGACAGTGCGCTCTATATCACGGCGGAATGGGATCCGTCCCTGCCCCGTCGGCATCGGGAGAATCCGCTGCCGGAACGGCAGGCAGCACTGAAACGCGATGGCGCCATCATCCAGCCCGGCCATTCCTATGCCGATGTCGATCTCTGGGCCGTCTACATGGATCCGACCGGCGAGTGCCAGGTGGTCGGCTACCCCACGCACATCCGGCAATCGGCGCTGCTGCGTCTGGACCAGGACGACCGCGGCTGGGAAGGCAAGAATACGCAAGAGAACCTGAACCTCGAGAGCGTTAGCGCCCGCACTGTTACCTTGCCGCGGGGGCGCTATATGGTGAGCGTTCATCTCTATAACACCAATGAGGAGCGCCTTCCCGTCATGACCGCGCTGCGAGTCACCATCAACCGGGATCGTCCCAACCAGCGAAGTTTCAGCTGGGAAATTCCGCTGGAAGAGCCACGCCAAGAGCTGGGTGTCAGTTTTCAGATCGACGATGATGGCAATCTGGTTGACGGCTCCATGACCGAACCACAGGCGCTGCGGCTTGCCACCGGCGCCCGCTACAACTGCAACTGACAACGGATGGCATGGCAGACAACTTGTTCGACATGATGCAGGACCACACCAGCCTGGCCACGGCATTGCCGCTGACCCTGATGGTGATCAGTGTGCTCTTCCTGGGGCTGATCGTCAGCCTGCTGGTCAGCGTCGGAGGTTCCCGTCGGCGCCTGGTGCTGCCGGCGACCGCAGTCAGCATCCTCCTTTTTCTGATCGTGGTCAGCGTGGCCCTGGTGCTGCCCGAGACCCTGGATCGTTACCACCATGCGCTGTACAAGGCCCAGTACGACGGTACACCGGACGATTCCTGCATCGTCTTCGAACCGGAAAGCGTGCCGAAGGTCGGCGATGACGGCGACTTCGTGCGCGACGATGACGATGAACTCGTGACCGTGGAGCGCAAGGTGGACTATGTCCTTCTGGGCAGACCCA
>SKGQ01000113.1 GCA_007117515.1 Ectothiorhodospiraceae bacterium
CGTCGAAGCGCGCCCGCAGTTCGATGACAACCGTTACTTCCTTGCCGGCTCGGGCCGCGGCCACCAGGCCATCGACGATGGCCGAATCCGGGCCGGTCCGGTAAAGCGTCTGCTTGATCGCCAGCACGTTAGGATCCTTGGCCGACTGGCGCAGGAAATCGATCACCGGGGCGAAGGACTGAAAGGGGTGGTGCAGCAGCACGTCACGCGAGCGCAGCAGCTTGAAAATGTTGCTGCTGCGGGCGATGGCGCTGGGGATTCCGGGGGTAAATCCCGGGAAGATCAGGTCAGGTCGATCGGTGCCGTCGACCACGGCCATCAGGCGGTTGAGGTTGACCGGTCCGTCAACCTGATAAAGGTCAATTTCTTCCAGTTCGAACTCGTCCAGCAGAAAGCGCGCGAGTTTTGTCGGGCAGTTGGCAGCCACTTCAAGGCGCACTGCATCGCCATAGCGCCGGGACTGGAGTTCACCTTCCATGGCCACCAGCAGATCGTCGACCTCTTCCTCGTCCACATAGAGATCACTGTTGCGGGTGACCCGGAACTGGTAACAGCCCTGGACCTCCATGCCTGGAAACAGATCATCGACACAGGCATGAATCACCGAGGACAGGAACACGAATTCGTGCTCGCCATCGGCAAGTTCTCCGGGCAGGCGAATCAGGCGGGGCAGGGCACGTGGCGCCTGAACTACCGCCATGCCGCTGTTGCGTCCAAAGGCGTCCTTGCCGTCCAGACTGACGATGAAATTCAGGCTTTTATTGAGAATGCGCGGAAAAGGGTGGGCCGGATCCAGGCCGAGCGGACTCAGCACCGGCAGCAGGGAGTCCTCGAAATACTGACGCACCCAGCGTCGCTGCGCCTCGTTCCAGTCACCGCGCCGAATGAAGCGAATATTCTGATTCGCCAGCGCCGGCGTCAGCTCATCATTCAGTACCTTGTATTGCAGGTCGACCAGTTCGTGGGCTCGTGCGCTGATCGCACGCAGGACTTCCTGTGGCGTGCGATTATCGGCATCGGTCTGCGTCGAGCCCAGTTCGAAAACCTGTTTCAGCCCGGCGACGCGGATCTCGAAGAATTCGTCCAGATTGGTACTGGAAATGCAGAGAAACCGCAGGCGTTCGAGCAGGGGAACGGACGGGTCGCGGGCCTGTTCGAGAACGCGTGCGTTGAACTCAAGAAGACTGAGCTGCCGATTGATGTACAGATCCGGCTGCTTTAAATCCGTCTGCTCCGGCGTGCTGTCGGTATTCGTCCCGTTCGTCTCTGTCGATCCTGCTGCGTCCATTCCGCCTACCTGTCTTGGCTGGTGTTTTTATGGTCAGTGTACGCCCTGCGCGGTGAAAGGCTGATGACAACAGCCGGCATGGTTTTGCCCGAGTCGAAAAGGCGACTCATAATGCACCACGTGGCACCACCCACCACGCAGTCCTGTTTCCCTGGATTCGCCGATGAATGAGCTGCTCTCCATTACACCCTATCCGGCTTTGTCGGTGCTTCTGCTGGCGCTGGCAATTGTCCTTCTGGCCTATCTGGCAAGGCGTCCGGCGCATCAACTGATCGCACTTGTTTTCAGGGAATTACAGCGTGTTTTTCGGTTGATTTCCAGCTATGCGGGCGGTAACGCGGCGCGTACCGGAGGTTGGACTGCGGCTCTTGCGCTGGACGAGATGCGGCGCCGTCTCAACCGCTCGGTGCATTGGGATTACGACCGGCTGGTGAGCCGTGCGGAACAGGATCTCGCCGATCTGCCGCAGTTGCGAAAGCGGTTTCTGGTCCAGATTGCCGAACTTGAAGAAAGCCTTGATCGCAGCATTGATGTTCCTGCCGAGCCGCCGGCCTGGGGCCGAATCAGCCATGCCCTGATCTCTGCTGAAGAGGCTCAGACCGGCGAGACGCAACGCATTCTCTCGGATATTCGAGACAATATGGCCCAGTATCGAGCCGATGCGCGTCAGACTCAGCGCGAGGCGGCGCATCGTCGGTATCTGCTGCTCTATCGCATGCTGCCGCGCTGGCGTCAGGTGCATGATCTGATGGACGACATCCAGCAGCGGCTGGGCAGCTTGCAGTCCCGTGTGGACCTGTTGCGCCGGCGCATGGTTGAGTTCAGCAGCCTGCGCCAGGCCAGTCAGCGTCAGGTGGTCACGCTGGTGGCCCGCGGCGTATGGTATTTCGGCCTGGCAATTATCGGTCTGTTAATGGCGGCTGCGGGGGTTGCGGTTTTCTTCAACCTCGTTGCCGCGCCGATGCAGTCCTTGTTGGGTGGCGCCGTGCTGGTTGCCGACGTGCCGACCTATCTGGTGACCAGCGGCATACTGGTCGGCTTCCAGTTACTGCTCGGTTTCCTGATGCTGGCCTCGTTGCGCGGGACTGATCTGCTGGCAGTGATTTCGAGTCATGAAGCCTCTGTCCGCCGGCTGGTATTCGCCTGCGCGTTCGGCCTGATGCTGTTGTTGTCGGCCTCCGGCGCCGTGCTGTATTACCTGTTGGGGCAGGGCGCTGCGGTCAGTCTTGCCTCGGCCAGCCTGTTCCCGGAGAACAGCACACTGATGATGGTCCTCGGCACGGCCAGCAACGCGATCATGGTCTTTCTTCTGCCTTTTGCTCTGGCGCTGACCGGCCTGCCCCTGACCTGGCTGGTCAGGAACTGCGGCACTGCATTTGGTGTGGTGCTGACGCTGTTACTGCATCTGGTCGCGACGCTGGCGCGCTTCGCCGGCGTCGTTAGTCAGGTCGCCGGCCGTCTGCTGATCCAGCTTTACGATCTGGTGATCTTCCTTCCGCTCTGGGTGGAGCGGGAATTGCCTCGATTGCGGAATGGTGTTGCGGTGTCATCGGAACCGGAGCGCTTGCCCTCTCCCGTCGCCATTTCAGCAGGCGGGCCGGGTGCAGGTGCCCGGCACACGGGCGACGAGGATCCGGCGCCCGCCCGTCGGGTTTAATCCTTCGATGCACTTCAGCGCGCCCCCTCCCATCAAGAGCGTCAGGGCATCACAAGGTCCGGAGAAGCCCCATCACACCTGGGTGGATGCCCTGACCTCTCAGTAACGAAGCTTGACGCCGGCCCAATAGGTCCGCGGCAGTCCGGGCCGGGCCCCGGCCGGGCGCCAACCGGCGATGTATTCCTGGTCGGTCACGTTCTCGATGCTGCTGAAGACCTTGACGTTGTCGTTGAAGGCGTACTCGCCGGCGACGTCCAGCAGCAGACGTGACTCGAGCTTGTCGTTGCGCGGGATCGAGCCACGGCCGGCCGTTGCCCGGCTGGCCGAGACAAAGTTGGCGGTGACATTGCCGGCCCACGGACCGCTCACGATACCTGCACTGGCGTTGATCTGATGTTCCGGAATCTGCGGCAGTCGATCCCCTTTCTCGACCACGCCCCAGGGATCGTAGGCGCTGAAATCCCCGGCCTCGCGGAATTCGGCGATCGGTGTCCAGGTGTAGGCCATGCTTAACGGCACGGAAAAAGCCCAGCCACGAGCGGTACCAATATCGTACAGGGCCGTCGCCTCGATACCGCCGACCTGCACCTCGCCGCCACTGAAGGAATCACCGACCGTGCAGCCGCCGCCGCTGGATTCCGTGCAGACGCCCACCAGGTTGGAGTAATCATTGAAGAAGCCGATCAGTTCCGAGCGGAACACTCCGGTCTGATAGCGCAGGCCCGCTTCATAATTGATGCTGCGTTCCTCCTCGCCGTCACCACCCGCACCGGTGGGTGCGAAACCACGGTGAGCTCCGGCAAGCACGCTTAGCTCGGGATTGATCTGGTAGACCACGCCGAGCCCCGGTAGCAGCACATCGAAATTGCTACGCTGCTTGCCCTCGCTGACGCTTCGGGTCGGTGGATTGCGTTGGAAGTCTTCCTGGGTGATGCGGATGCGTTCGGCGCGCAGCCCGGGGACAATGGTCCAGTTGCCAACGCGCATGGTGTTCTGGACGAAGCCGGTCAGCGCCCGGGCGTCGGTCACGCGATTGGCCTGCGTGCCAGGTTCGCCACGACTGACCAGAAACATGTCCCGGTTGCGCATCTCGTATTCATCTTCCCACTGTTCCCGGTCTTCCTGGTCTTCGTGGTACCGCAGACCGACTTCGAGTTGATGGTCGATTGCGCCGGTGTTGAACAGGTAGCCAATCTCGGTCTGTATGCCGCGGGAATAGTATTCCCGATTGTTCGCCCGGACCCGATCAACGACGCCGTCAGCGCCGGCATCCCGGTTGCCGCGAATCCAGTTGAAGGCGCCTTCGTTATCGTCCGGGTTCTGCAGAATGGCGCTTAGGCCGACGCCATCCACGGATTGCAGCTTGTACCAGTTGCGTTTGAATTCGTTGTAGTAGGCAGTCGTCGTGACATCCACGTTATCGGTGGGAGCGATGTAGTGCCGTACCTGATACATCTCGTGCTCGGTTGCGATCTGGTCCCGCTGGGAGCCGGCGTACCGGCGAAACGGGTCGCGGCGGTAGTCGTCCAGCGTCAGACCCACGTAGGTTTCGTTTGCGTCGGTATCGTTGATACCGATTTTCAGCTCGACTTCCTGATAGATGGCGGTATCCGGCGCGCTATTCCAGCGCAGCTTGCCGAGGAAGTTCTCCTGATCGAACCCCGTGTCGTCGGTTGGCGTGTTGTTGCTGCGGCCGCGTCCGGTATCGAGTTTCTTGAAGCCGTCGCTGGACTGGGTATAGCCCTCGACCAGCCAACCCCAGTGCCCACTGCTGCCACCGAGCCAGACGTGATTGCGGCGCCCGCGGTTGCTGCCGAACATCACGTCGGCACTGGCGGCGAACGAGGCATCCGGGATCGGCGTGGAAACCAGATTGAGGGCGCCGCCGGTGGTGTAGGGGCCGTACTTGATGGCGCTGGAGCCCTTGCGAACCTCGACGTTGTGCATGCGGCCGATGGGTGGAAAGTAGTACGCGGCCGGCGCGGCGTAGGGCGCAGGGGCGGCCAGCACACCGTCTTCCATCACGGTGATTCGGGTATTGCGCTCGACCCGCGTGCCGCGCATGCCGATGTTGGGGAACAGGCCGAAACCGTCCTCTTCCTGGATGTTCACGCCCGGCACCTGACGCAGGACCCGGTGAGCGTCGCCGTAACTGAAGCGGTCGAGTTCTTCCCGGTCGAGGGATTGCGCGGAGCCGGGGATGTCCTGAATTCGATCCGGATCGCCGGTGATCGTGATGCGCTCGAGCACCTGGCGGTTGGTTGTTGCTGATGCCTCGTCCTGAGCCGTGGCATTGGCAGCCAGCGCCACCGCCGCGGTGGCGAGGGCGGCGGTGACAAGGCTTACTGGTCGATCGCTGTTGTTGTGCATTCTGACCTTCCCCGAGAGCGTGAGAGCAAGTGAATGAAATGTCAGAACGGAGATTAGCGAACAAAAACCTAGGCGACAATACGAATCATTCGCATTAACGTTTGCGGCCATGGAGCAGACAAAAAAAGACCCCGGCGTGTGGCCGGGGTCTGGTCACTCAGGCGTTGGAACGCCCTTCGGTCAGGCAGCTTCGGGCTGCGCGGCCAGGTTGCGCAGCACGTAGTGCAGGATGCCGCCGTTGCGGAAGTAATCCCATTCCTTCGGCGTATCAATCCGGACCACGGCGTCGAAACTCTTGTCCTTCCCGTCCTTGCCGGTGGCGGTGACGCGGATCTCGCCCGGCTCACCATCCAGCGAGGCGAAAGAGAAGGTCTCACTGCCATCCAGACCCAGGCTTTGGGCGGTTTCGCCGGGCTTGAACTGCAGCGGCAGCACACCGAAGCCGACCAGGTTGGAGCGATGGATGCGCTCGAAGCTCTCGGCAATCACCGCGCGAATGCCCAGCAGGTTGGTGCCCTTGGCCGCCCAGTCACGGCTGGAGCCGGTGCCGTATTCCTTGCCGGCCAGTACCACCAGTGGCGTGTCCTCGGCGCGGTACTTTTCAGCGGCGTCGAAGATGCTCATCACGTCCCCGCTGGGCACATGGGTGGTCCAGCCGCCCTCGGTGCCGGGGGCCATCTTGTTGCGCAGTCGCACATTGGCAAACGTACCGCGCATCATGACTTCGTGATTACCCCGGCGTGAGCCGTAGGAGTTGAAGTCCTTCGGCGACACGCCCTGTTCCTGCAGGTACTTGCCGGCCGGGCTGTCGGGCTTGATCGCGCCGGCGGGTGAAATGTGGTCGGTGGTGATCGAGTCACCAACAAACACCAGGCAGTGTGCGCCCTGAATCTCCTGCACGCCGGGCTCGTCCATGCTCATGCCCTCGAAGTAGGGCGGGTTGGCAATGTAGGTGGACGGTGCCCAGTCGTAATTCTCGCTTTCCGTGGTCTCGATGCCCTGCCAGTTGCTGTCGCCGGCGAAGACGTCAGCGTACTGCTCCTGGAACATGGCACGGCTGATATTCGCACCCACCACGTCGGCGATTTCCTGCTGACTGGGCCAGATGTCCTTGAGGAATACATCCTTGCCATCCGCATCCTGTCCCACCGCTTCGGTGGTGATATCGATGGTCATGCTGCCGGCCAGGGCGTAGGCCACGACCAACGGCGGCGAGGCCAGCCAGTTGGTGCGCACATCCGGATGTACCCGGCCTTCGAAGTTGCGGTTGCCGGAAAGCACCGAGGCCACCATCAGATTACCGTCGCGGATGGCATCGGCGACCGCTTCCGGCAGGGGTCCTGAGTTGCCGATGCAGGTGGTGCAGCCGAAGCCGGCGACATTGAAGCCAAGCGCGTCCAGATGCTGCATCAGATCGGCGTTTTGCAGATAGGCGGGCACCACCTGGGAGCCCGGTGCGAACGAGGTCTTGACCCAGGGCTTCACCTGCATGCCCCGCTCGTGGGCCTTCTTCGCCACCAGGGCTGCCGCCACCAGCACCGCCGGGTTGGAGGTGTTGGTGCAACTGGTGATGGCGGCAATGACCACCGCACCATGACGCAGCAGTTCCTTCCTGCCATCCAGCTCGATTTCCACCGCGCCCCTCTCGTGGTCGATCTGACCACCGATGGCGGTATCGCCGCCCTCGCTGAGAAACCGGTCTTCCTCACCGGAGTGGTGCTCGTCGAGGAAGGCATCGAGGTTGCTGGCGAAGGTCTGCTTCGCGTTCTTCAGCGCCACCCGGTCCTGCGGCCGCTTGGGCCCGGCCAGGCTGGGTTCGACGCTGCTCATGTCCAGTTCCAGAACATCGGTGTAATCCGCTTCCCGGGCACCGTCCTCGCGCCACATGCCCTGGGCCCTGGCGTAGGCCTCGACCAGCGCGATGGTTTCCTCGCTGCGGCCGGACAGTTCCAGGTAGCGAATGGTCTCACCATCAATCGGGAAGATGCCGCAGGTGGCGCCGTATTCCGGCGCCATATTGGCGATCGTGGCTCGGTCTGCCAGCGGCAGGTTGGCGAGGCCGTCGCCAAAGAATTCGACGAACTTGCCGACCACACCATGGGCACGCAGCAATTCAGTCACCGTCAGCACAAGGTCGGTGGCGGTGGCACCTTCCGGCAGCTTGCCGTTCAGGCGCATGCCGATGACTTCCGGAATCAGCATGGAGACGGGCTGGCCCAGCATCGCGGCTTCCGCCTCGATGCCACCAACGCCCCAGCCCAGCACGCCGACGCCGTTGATCATGGTGGTGTGGGAATCGGTGCCGACCAGGGTGTCCGGGTAGGCCTGGGTCTTGCCGTCGATCTGGCGGGTGAAGACAAC
>SKGQ01000199.1 GCA_007117515.1 Ectothiorhodospiraceae bacterium
CCGGGCCGGTGGCGCAACGCCGCCAGGGGCCAAAACCGGCCGGGGTCTTCGACTTGGGCCGCATTTTTCCCGACTGCTGCGTTGCGCTGCTTGACCGCAGAATGACTGCGGCGCGGCACAGCGCGCCTTGCCTCGGGAAAAATGCGGACTCCAACGCAGGCGTGCGAATAAATCAGTGCTTCCTTAAGCGACGCGACGCCGGCGCAGCCAGTCGGTCAGGCCCAGCAGCAGAAGCATGGCCCAGGGCCAGGACACCGCACCGCCACCGCCACCGCTGCTACTACTACTGCTGCGTTGTGCCGGGGGTTCCTCGTCCTGCCCGGGCGGAGAGCCTGGTGCCAGGTTGTCCAGGCTGCTGGTGTCAGCCCTGATATCCGGAGTACCTTCCTGGCCCGTGCAGCGCGTGCCACTTACCGTTACATCGAGCGCGATGGTTTCCAGGTTCACATAGTGATCGAAGACCACGACCGTCAGATCAAATGATTCGGATTCGCTTCTCGGTGTCAGCGTTAAATCGATGACTCCATTGGTATAATCAACCGGGTGGCTGCGGACATCCAGATCGACGGCGGTAAAGTAGCGGGGATCAAAAATCCGTTTTCTACGATCATCCGGATCAAAGGAGAGGCGGACATCGAACGCTTCGCAGGCTTCGACAGTGACACTGGTGTCAGTGGTGATTTCAAGATTGAGGTGAGCCGCAGGTCCGTCTTCGGCAGCCCTGTCGTAAATCCAGTCGCGAAACAGGGCGACGTTCGTGTAGACGGAGGGTATGCGGACTCCATCTAACGGTCTGGAACCACATTGCCGAGTCCCGAAGCTGACGATGATGCCCGATTGGGTGCTGAAGCCGTGCTGATCCTCGAACAGGGGTCCGCCGCTGTCGCCGAAACACGGACCTTCGTTATCTTTCTCGGCATCCCGCTGACCTGCGCAGATCATCCGATCGGTAATCACACTTTCACCGTAATCCGCCTGGCAGGTGGCGCGATCCACGATGGGGTGATCGTCCAGCCGCTGCAGGATTGTCTCCCTGTCCGAGCCGTCCGAGGTGGGGTCCGTAAACCCCCATCCGAGCAACGATTGCACTTCTGGCTCCACCGGCTCCTGCATTCTCAAGTCAACGGGAGTCCTGTTCGAGCCGCCGGCGCCGGCCAGTTTGATCAGGGCCACATCGCTATCAAACTCGGTGCGGCTGTCCGAATAGCCGGGTTGAATCACAATCCGTTCGCCGAGGGCGCCGCTTTCGTTGGGGTAGCTTATATCATCGTCAGCGAAATCAGCCTGGTCGAACTGCAGGTAAATGTTGCTCGGTGGGATAGGGAAAAGTTGGCCGTTATCGGAACGCAACACGAAGATGCAATGCGCCGCCGTCATGGCCCAGCCATCGGCAACCAGGGTCGCTGCGCAGACCGGTTGACTGAGGAAGTTGTCCGCTAGCAGGAGGCGATAATTGGCCAACCACGAGGGCACATCGTCATCATCTGTCACGGGCTCACCGCCGATCACGAACGGTGAGAATTCCGTATCCGAGTCCGATGCCCCAGCCTGGACTGGAGCGATCATCGCGAGGCTTGCGGCCAGGACGACCGCGATTGAATGGGCTTTTCTTGAGTCAAGGATCACGATATTCCTGCCTGTCGCAACCTACCGCCCCGTCCGTGGGGCATTGCCAACGCAAGCGGTCACTGTCGTCTGTTATGTGCGACCGTTGCCGGAGGATGCGGATGACCTCCGACACCTCCTGGAACAATACCTTACATTGTCCCAGTCCCGCGCCCATTTCCTGCGCCAGGTGAAGGGTCGGTCACACTGCGCGCAGATTTTCTGCGGTAGATGCGGCTTGCGATGTGCCATCAGTCCTTGCCGTCGAAAAGCCTGAGTTGCGGGTTCGGTTCCGCGGCGCGGCGCCGACGCGGTCCGGGCCGCCGGCGGCTGGCGTGTTTCTCCCGAATGCCATCTGCCTCCTGGTTGGCCTCCCGGTCACGGCGCAGGGCGCTGAAATGTTGCCGCGCCGCACGCGCTGCCTGGGTGTGATCGACGATACGCTGCGGATAATCCCGGCCGATCCGGCAGCCGGCATCTCGCTGTACGCTCTCGGGCATGGACCAGGGTTCATGTAACCAGCGTTCCGGCACCTCTGCCAGTTCCGGCAGCCAGTGGCGAATGAATCGGCCCTGGGGATCCTGGTCCAGGCCTTGTTTGACCGGGTTGTAGATCCGCAGCGCATTGATGCCGGTGGTGCCGGATTGCATCTGCAACTGGCAGTAATGAATGCCCGGTTCGTAGTCGGTGAAAAGCCGGGCCAGATGCAGTGCCGGCTGTCGCCAGTGCAGCCAGAGGTGATAGGCGGCAAAGGACACCAGCATGGCCCGCATGCGGAAGTTCAGCCAGCCTTCGGCGGTGAGCGCACGCATGCAGGCGTCCACCAGCGGAAAACCGGTCCGTCCCTTGCACCAGGCAGCGAAGCGTTCCGGGTCGGGCTGCTCCGGGCGCAGCCCGTCGCAGGCCCGCTGCATATTGCCGAATTCCAGCCGCGGTTCGTCCTCCAGCTTCTGCATGAAATGGCAGTGCCAGTGCAGCCGTTCCTCGAAAGCCCGCAGGGAACGCAGCCAGCGCTTGCGCTTGTCGGAGGGGGGCTGCTGGCGCCAGTGCTGCCGGCAATCCCTGGAGGCCTGCAAGACCTCGCGCAGGGACAGGGTGCCCCACGCAAGATGCGGGCTCAGCCGCGAGCTTGCATTCCAGGCCGACACTGGGCTGGAGATGCCGCCGGAATAGCGCTCCCCGCGCACGCTCAGAAAATTCTCCAGCGTCTGCCATGCGGCATGCCGGCCGCCCTCGACAATTCCCTCGGCGCGGTCGGGGCGCAGCCCCTGCGGGTGTTCCGGGATATGACCGATGTTCGATTCGCCGATGGCCGGCAGATGGCTTGGCCTGGTAATCACGGGCTCCGCCATCAGCGTTTCCCATTGCCGTGACCAGCCGTTGCGCGACCGCAGTGACCGCACAACACCATGCTGCCGGTACTCATGCCAGATCAGGTTCTGGCTTCGCGTCCAGGCCATGACGCGTCGGTCGCGCTGGAAGGTCCAGTCATTCCCGGTTTCCTGATGCGAATGAATCGCGGCAATGCCATGGGTTCGATGCAGATCGGCAAGCACCTCGCAGATCGGAGCTTCGCGCACGAGCAAGGGCTGTCCCAGCTCTGCCAGCGCGGCGCGCAAGATGTGCAGGCTGTCGCGTGTGAACCGCCACTGGCGGCCGCTGCTGTCTGGCAGCGACCAGTAGTCAGGCTCGATTACATACAGGGGCAGGACCCGCCCACGCCGTGCGGCTTCCGCCAGCGGTGCATGGTCGGCGACGCGCAGATCGCGCTTGAACCAGACAAGTTGCAGCCCGGTGGTCACTGTTTACGCGCCGGGTAAATCCCGGACCACGCCGGGTCCGGCGGATGCGCCGAACTGGAGTCTGGCCAGTCGCGCATACAGGGGGCTGCTGCGGAGTAATTCCGCATGGCTGCCGACGGCCTGCAACCGGCCCTGGTCCAGCACCGCGATGCGATCCGCCGCAACGACGGTTGCCAGTCGGTGGGCAATCACCAGGCTGGTGCGATCCTGCATCAGCTTTTCCAGCGCCTGCTGAACCTGCTGCTCGCTTTCCGCATCCAGGCTGGATGTCGCCTCGTCCAGCAGCAGCAGACGGGGATTACGCAGAATGGCGCGGGCAATGGCGATGCGCTGTCGCTGGCCCCCGGAGAGACGGATGCCCCCGCTGCCCAGTGGGGTGTCGAAGCCTTGGGCGAGATGCTCCAGAAATTCGGTGCACCGGGCGGCGTCTGCCGCCGCCAGAACTTCGGCATCTGTCGCCGAGGGTCGACCGTAGCGGATGTTCTCTCGGGCGCTGCCGGTGAACAGTACAGGCTCCTGCGATACCAGGCCGATTCGCTCACGCAGTGCGATGGGATCCAGCTCGCGCAGGTCGATGCCGTCGAGCTGGATGCGGCCGGACTGGGGATCATGGAAGCGCAGCAGCAGGGCGAGCAGGGTGCTCTTGCCAGCGCCGCTCGGACCGACCAGCGCCATGCGCTCGCCCGCTCGCAGTTCAAGGCTGACATTATCCAGAGCCGGCAGCTCCGGGCGGGACGCATAATGGAAATGCACTGTATCCAGCGTCACGCGTCCACTCGCGGGGACGGGTAGCTGTCGTGGCGTCTCCGGCGCCTTGATTTTCGGTTCGGTCACGAGCAGTTCCAGCAGACGCTCAGTCGCCCCGGCAGCTCGATAGAGATCGCCGATGACTTCCGAGATGGCTCCGGTGGCGCCGGCCGCCAGCACTGCATAAAAGACAAAGGCCGAGAGTTCGCCCGCACTCATGCGGCCGGCGAGCACATCGTGGCCTCCCTGCCAGAGGATGACGCCGACTGCCGTGAACACCAACAGCAGCACCGCACCGGTCAGCAGGGCGCGCTGCAAGATACGCCGCCGGGCCGTGCTGAAGGCGGCTTCCACATGGCCTGCGAAGCGTTGTCTGTCGGATTCTTCATGACCGAAAGCCTGCACGGTCTGAATGGCATGCAGTGACTCGCCGGCATAACTGCCCACGTCGGCGACTTTCTGTTGCGAATCCCGTGACAGCCGGCGTACCCGCCGGCCGTAAACCAGGATCGGCACCATCACCAGAGGCAGGCCGATCAAAACCAAAGCGGTGAGTCTCGGGCTGGTCACGAACAGCATGATCAGGGCACCGATCAGTAACAGCCCGTTGCGCACCGCGATGGAAAAGGAAGAGCCCAGAATGCTTTGCAGCAGGGTGGTGTCGGTGGTGATGCGGGACTGGATCTCGCCCACCCCATTGTCTTCGAAGAAGCTCGGCTCCAACCGCAGCACATGGCTGTACACCGCTTGCCGCAGGTCCGCCGCAACCCGCTCACCGATCCAGGATACATAGTAGAAACGCAGTGCCGATGCGGTCGCCATGATCAGAATGATGCCCAGAACCAGCAGCAGCATCCGGTCCAGTGCCGCGGGGTCGCCGGCAAGAAACCCCTGATCGATGACCAGCCTCAGGCCCTGTCCGATGGCCAGAACACTGCCGGCGGCAATGATCAGGAGAACGGCAGCGGTCAGAACCTGTCTGCGATACGGTGCCAGGAACCGGAGCAGGTGTTTCAGGTCTTCCAGGTGGCGGCCCTTTGGCCGTTGCAGTAAATCGGAGTCTTTCGCCATGCGCTATCCAGAGTCATGCGGACGATGGACTTGTTGACCATGTCGCCGGTCATTCGTTACACGCTATTGCAGGTTCCAGGCTGGCTGTTACTGGTCATGTTGCTATGGATCGCCTGGGACAGCGGCTGGCTCTCCAGCGAAATCACGGGTCTGATCCTGCTCCTCTGGTTGCTCAAGGATCTACTGCTGTATCCGCTGTATCGGCCGGCCCTGCAGGGTCCGTCCCCCAGTGGTGGACCGGCGCTCGTGGGCATGAGGGCTCGCGTTCATCGACGTCTGGCGCCGGTTGGGCAGGTCAGGGTGTTCGGTGAAATCTGGCGCGCGCGTAGCGCCGATGGGCAACCGGTCGAAAGCGGAGCCTGGGTCACCGTGATTGCGGCCGAGGGGCTTACCCTGACGGTGGCCCACCGGCGCAGTTGATCCCCGGCTCTGCCTCCGCAAGACCCCAATGCGGCGGCAGATTACCCAGATGAGAGAACTGGCCATCGCCATGCGGCAGAAACACGGCCAGCGTACCCACTGGCAGTTCATTGCCGCCGAAGGGCGTATCCATGGTCATGACCAGGGGTGTGATATGTCCGATCAGCCAGCGATTACCGCCCTCGGTTGGCGTCGCCAGCAGTTCACGCAGCGCGGCGACCATGGTGTCTCGGGTTTCGGGATCGCCGAAGTCGGACATGTCCAGAGTTTCCTTGCTCCGGACATCCGCATCCGGAAACAGCAGCCGGGCGGATTGCATGGTGCGGGTCGTCGGGCTGCTCAGGACGCTCTCGGCGTCGATTCCTGCTTCGGCCAGGGCCGCGGCGGTGGCCGCCAGTTGATCGCACCCGGCTGCCGTCAGCCGCACCGTGTCGTCATCCGCGGTTTCTGCCTCGCCGTGCCTGACATAGATCACCAGGCCTCCTTCCTGTAGGGCTAGTAGCAGGCCTTCTGTGTCGGCGCCATGCCAGCTGGTAGGCAGCGATATGGCCGCGGTGGCGAACAGCAAGCCAGCCAGAACGGACAAGGCCCCGCCGAGGCGGGGCCAAAACCGGCCGGGCCCTTCGGGTTGGGCCGCATTTTTCCCGACTGCTGCGTTGCGCTGCTTGACCGCAGAATGACTGCGGCGCTGCGCAGCGCGCCTTGCCTCGGAAAAAACGCGGACTCCAACGCAGGCGTGCGAATAGATCAGTGTTTCCCTAGTCGTTGCCACCGAATACGCCCAGCAAGTGCAGCAGGCTGGTGAAGATGTTGTAGATCGCGACATACAGTCCAACGGTTGCCATGATGTAGTTGGTCTCGCCGCCATGCACCATTTCACTGGTCTGGTACAGGATGTAACCCGCCATCAGCATGATGAACATCGCGCTGACCGCCAGCATCAGGCCAGGCAGGCTGAAAACCACGGCACCAATGCCGGCCAGGAAGGCAACCAGAATACCGGCGAACAGGAACCCGCCCATGAAGCTGAAGTTCTTGCGGGTGGTCAGCGCATAGCCGGACAGGCCAAGGAAGATAGCCGCGGTGCCCCCGAAAGCCGTCATTACCAGTTGACTACCGTTGGAGAAAGCCGTCATGTAGAAGGAGAGCATTGGCCCGAGTGTGAACCCCATGAAACCGGTCAGGGCAAACACCGAAGCCAGTCCCCAGACGCTGTTGCGCAGGTAGCTGGTCAGAAAGAGCAACCCGAAGTAACCGGCAAGCAAAAGCACGAAGTTCATCGGTGGCGCGTTGATCGCCATCGAGACGCCCGCCATCACCGCGCTGAATGCCAGGGTCAGCGACAACAGGGTGTAGGTGTTGCGAATGACCTTGTTGGATTCCAGTGCCCGTTCCTGTCCGGCACTGATGACGCGTTCGTTTGTTGCCATCGTCCAGTCTCCTTGCGGCCCGCCGACGGTTGTCAGGCAGGCGTTGGTTTTGATGCGCTTCAGTCTAACGCGATGCAATCCGGACGTCTCCCTCTGTCCGGGCCGCAACTCCCCCGAATGCTGCGTCGCGCTGCTTGACCGCAGAATCACCGCGGAGAAACCCGGCGCGTCTTGCCCCGAAAAATGCGGACGTCACTATAGACGCGCGAATCATTCGGTGTTTTCTTAAGGAAACACTGACTTTATTATCACGTCTGCGCCCGAGACCGGTTTTGGTCATCTGGCAAGGCGCGGTGCCGGTTCGGTAGCCGCAGCTACCGGGCCGGTGGCGTAACGCAGCCAGAGGCCAAAACCGGCCGGGCCCTTCGGGTTGGGCCGCATTTTTCCCGATTGCTGCGTTGCGCTGCTTGACCGCAGAATGACTGCGGCGCTGCGCAGCGCGCCTTGCCTCG
>SKGQ01000172.1 GCA_007117515.1 Ectothiorhodospiraceae bacterium
CACAGACCGGACCGGTAAGCAGCCGTAGAGTGAAGGCCGGGCATGCCGTTGTCAGGTGGCGACAGGTTGTTGCTCGCCCCAATCCGGGGCGAGCACTCAGGGTGGTGAACACCCGGTCGTGGCCGGTGAGCCTTCTAATTGCCACTCCGGCACTGATCCGCGGCCCGTGTCGGATTCGTCGATACATAAAGGGGTACTGATGGCGCAGCGACTGCTATTCGGGCTTGTAACGCTCGTTTTCGTCTTTCCTTCCATCGCCACCGCTCTGGGCCTCGGACCCATCGAAGTCCGCTCGGCGCTCAACGAGCCGCTGAATGCCCGGATTCCGGTGCGGGCGGAGCCGACGGAAGTCGAGTCGCTTCGGGCCGAGTTGGCCTCCGCTGAGGCGTTCAGCGCCGCCGGGCTGGATCGCCCCTACGAGCTGTCGGAGATGCGCTTCGAAGTGGTCGCCGAAGGTTCCGGTGCGCCTTATGTTCGGGTCACGACTGGCGAGCCGGTGCGTGAACCGTTCATTGCCTTCCTTGCAGACGTGCGTTGGTCCGGTGGTCGTCTGCGTCGCGAATACACCCTGTTCCTCGATCCGCCGGTCTACAGTGAGCGGCGTGATGCGGTGGCCGATGCGCCCTCGCGGACCGAACCATTGGCCCCAGCCGCGCAGGCGCCGCGGGCAGCCGCCCCCGAGCCCCGGCGTTCAACGCCAGATACCTACCAGGTGCGCCAGGGCCAGACCGCCTGGCAGGTGGCCAATGCGGTACGTGATCCGGATTTCTCGGTACACCAGACGATGATGGCCCTGTTGCAGGCCAATCCTGACGCCTTCATCGGTGGCAACGTCAACAACCTGCGTGCCGGCGTGACCCTGCAGGTGCCGACCCGCGAGCAATTGTCGGCATTGTCCGATGGCGAGGCGCGGCGTCAGTTCTCGCAACAGACCGAAGCCTGGGAGTCTGGCCGCCAGCCGGCACCGGAAGAGACGCCGGCCGTGGCCGAAGCCGACGAGCCCGTGCGGGAAGACGACGAGGATGACGTCGACGAGCCGGATGTGGCCGCCATTGATGACGACGATGACGAACCCCCCGTCGACGACGAGGAAGTTGCCGCCGACGAAGAGGTGACGGACGAGGACGCAGTTGCCGCGACCGATACCGATGTGGCGGAAGACCCCGATGCACGTCTGCAGCTGCGGGGTGCCGCTGACCTGGCGGGTGACGATGCCGCCCAGGCGCTGCTGGAGGATGATCTGGAGGCAACGAGGGACAACGTTCGTCTGCTCCAGGATCAACTGGTGGCAATGCGCGACTCGGAAGCCGCGTTGCGCTCCGAGAACGAGGAACTGCGGCAGATGACCGACGAGATGCGTGCCCGGCTGGACGCGCTGGAACGCGCCGTCAATCTGCAGGCGGATCCGGGCATGGCGAGCCCGGATGACCCGGCGCCCCTGTCGGATCCGGCGGAATCGCCTGCCGAGGGCGGCGTCGCCGACGAAGATCGGGAGGATCGCGCGACGGAGGCGGAGCTGGCTGCTGCGCCCGAGGAATCGGATGACGAGATTGCGGCCGTCGCCGGTGATGAACCGGGTGCCACCGCGGGCGATGGCGTTGAAGCCTCACCGGCGATCCCTGCCGAGGATCCGATGGTGCAGCCGGAGCGGTCTTCTCTCGAAGCCATGCTGGCCGATCCGCGACTGCAATACATGGGCAGTGGCGCCTTGCTTCTGCTGCTGTTACTGGTGCTTCTGATGGTCCGTCGGCGTCGCCAGCAGCGCGAGCTGGAGGAGGCAGAGTATCAACGCATCCACAGCCCGCTGCCGGCCTCTGCGGTCATCGGTGCCAACGCCGCAGGCAAGGGCGCCGATGCCTTCGCCGCGGATGAAGCGCTGGTGTCGCGCTCACCGCTGGATGCGGCCGATGCGGCGCTGGCCGACGGCGATATCACGGCCGCTCGCGAGATCATCAACCGTGGGCTGATCCTGGAGCCTGGCAATCAGGCCCTGCGCCTGCGTCTGCTGCGCCTGCATGCGCAGGAACAGGATGTGCCGGCGTTCGAGGCCGAGGCCGGGACCCTGCATCGGCAGCTGCAGGATGAACGCGATCCGATATGGCAGGAAGTAAAGTCGCTGGCCGTGGCCATCGGATCGGCGCATGCCCTGTTTGGCGCCAGCGGCGCCTCGCAGGCGCAGCCGCAGCCTGTTGAAACCCCCGATCAGCTGGAAGAATCCGGGGATGAAGATGCGCCGGAGGTGACTCAGCCGGAACCGCTGCAGCCGGGTGCGGAGTCGGACGACCAGCGTGAGCTTGCCGGGGATCTGGACTTTGACCTGGACAAGGAAGTCGAGCGGGCGCTGGATGATGGCGTGCCGGGCACCGATGACGGCACGGCGGAAATCCCCGACGGAGCGGCAGCTGCGCCTGGATCAGCATCCCGCGCGCCGGAGGATGCGGACGCCCAGGACGATGACTGGGCGCTAGACTTCGAGCTTGATGTCGACGAGACGGCATCGGGTGATGATGCTGCCGCGGCAAGCGACGAGACCGCTGGTATTGACGATACCGGCCTGGACTTCGCGGTCACCGATGCGGACGCTGACGACGGGGATGTGGATGATCTGCTGCCCATGGACGAGGACGGCTTCGAGTCGGATCCCGCCCGCCCGATAGCCACTGACACGCAGGACCCGACGCAGGTCGAACAAGATGACAGCCTGGTCAATGAGAGTGCGACCAAGCTGGATCTCGCCCAGGCCTATCTGGACATGGGGGACGCCGACGGCGCCCGCGCGCTGCTCGAAGAGGTGCTGGACGAGGGCAGCGACGACCAGAAGGCCCAGGCCCATGCACTGATGGCGCGGGCAGCCGGCGGATCGTGAAGGCCTTGATGCGACGGGTGAGTCAACCAGGCGGTTGTTGGTCGTGCGTCTAGCCCTCGGTGTTGAGTATGACGGTGGTCGTTATGCCGGCTGGCAGACCCAGCGGCATGCGGTGTCGGTGCAGGAAACCCTGGAGCGGGCGCTGGCCAGGGTTGCCGATCATCCAGTCGCCGTCACCTGCGCAGGTCGAACCGATGCCGGCGTCCACGCGGCGGGGCAGGTCGTGCATTTCGATACCGAGGTGCAGCGGGATCTGCACGGCTGGCTGCTCGGCGCCACCTCGAATCTGCCGGACGATATCGCGATCACCTGGGTGCGCCCGGTGCCGCCGGATTTCGATGCTCGTTTCAGTGCTACCGCACGCCGTTATCGGTATGTGATCCTGTCGCGCCCAACCCGTCCCGGATTGCTGCATGGTCGTGTCAGCTGGACCTGGAAATCGCTGGACGCCGCAGCCATGCAGCAGGCCGCCCGGGCGCTGGTCGGTGAGCATGATTTCACCTCCTACCGTGCTATTGGTTGCCAGGCTCGGCATGCCCGGCGTTGCATTACCGAACTACTGGTGAGGGCCGATGGCAGGTTTGTTTACGTCGATGTGGCCGCCAACGCCTTCTTGCATCATATGGTCCGCAATATCGTGGGCGTGTTGATGGCCATCGGTGCCGGTGACGCCGCGCCCGAATGGGCGGCCGAGGTTCTGGCTGCGCGTGACCGCACGGCCGGTGGCGTGACCGCGCCGGCGGCCGGTCTCTACATGGTCGCCGTCGATTATCCGCAGCGTTTCGAGCTGCCCGATCCGCCCGCCGCCCCCGTTTTTGCGTCGCCTCAGGGGCCGGGTTAGTATCAACGCCCTTCGGACAGGAGCGACGGGCGTGCGTACACGGATCAAGATTTGCGGCATCATCGATCCGGACGATGCACGGCAGGCCGCAAGCGCTGGTGTTGACGCTATCGGCCTGGTTTTTCACCCGCCAAGTCGGCGCCATGTGACTCCTGATCAGGCCGCGGCGGTGATCAACGCTCTGCCGCCCTTCGTTTCCGTGGTTGGATTGTTTCTCAACCCCTCGGCGGATGCGGTCCATGAGATCCTGCGGCGACTTCCGATCGATCAATTACAGTTTCATGGCACCGAATCGCCGGAGTTTTGCCGGCAGTTCAGTCGCCGTTATCTCAAGGCACTGGGCATGGCCGGTGACGTCGCCGGCTTGAGCGTGCGAGTCGCCGAGCATGAGACTGCGGCTGGCTTTCTGCTCGACAGCCATGCGCCAGGCGGGCAGGGCGGCACCGGCGAGGTTTTCGACTGGAGCAGTTTCCCGCGGTCCTACCCGCGGCCACTGGTCCTTGCCGGCGGCCTGCGCTGCGACAATGTTGCGGCGGCGGTGCGACAGTGCCGGCCGTTTGCCGTGGATGTGAGTAGTGGTGTTGAACGCCAGCCGGGTCGGAAGTGTCCTGAACTGGTAAGCAAATTTGTCAGCGAGGTGCGTCGTGGCGAAGACGAGTGAAGACATGCAGCAGACCGTGGATTACAGCCAGTTCCCCGACAAGGACGGGCATTTCGGTGTCTATGGTGGGCGGTTCGTGCCGGAGACGCTTATGGCGCCGCTCGCCGAATTGACCGAAGCCTACCTGCGCTACCGGAATGATCCGGACTTCCTGCGCGAGCTCGACAACGACGCTACCCAGTTTGTCGGTCGGCCCTCGCCGCTGTATTTCGCCGAGCGCTGGAGCGAGAAAATCGGTGGTGCCCGTATCTACCTGAAGCGGGAAGATCTGAATCACACCGGTGCACACAAGATCAACAATGCCCTGGGCCAGGCGCTGCTCGCCAAGCGGATGGGCAAGCGCCGGGTGATCGCCGAGACCGGGGCCGGTCAACACGGCGTGGCAAGCGCCACCGTGGCGGCCCGCCTCGGTATGGAGTGCGTGGTCTACATGGGGGCGGATGACATCCAGCGGCAATCGCCCAATGTCTTCCGCATGCGTCTGCTGGGTGCCAAGGTCGTGCCGGTGACATCCGGCACGCGCACGCTCAAGGATGCCCTCAACGAGGCGATGCGCGACTGGGTGACCAATGTCGATGACACGTTCTACATCATTGGTACCGTGGCTGGTCCGCATCCCTATCCGCTGATGGTGCGTGATTTTCAGACCATCATGGGCCGCGAGGCGCGACGACAGATTCTGGAACAGGAAGGGCGCCTGCCGGATGCGCTGGTGGCCTGTGTTGGCGGCGGTTCCAATGCGATTGGCCTGTTCCACCCCTTCCTCAACGACGCTTCGGTGCAGTTGCATGGTGTGGAGGCGGGTGGCTATGGCATTGCCAGCGGGCAGCATGCGGCGCCGCTGTGTGCCGGCAAGCCCGGTGTGCTGCACGGCAATCGAACCTACCTGATGGAGGACGAGGGTGGTCAGATCATCGGCACTCATTCGATTTCCGCAGGCCTCGATTACCCTGGCGTCGGTCCGGAACACTCCTGGCTCAAGGACATCAAGCGCGCGGTCTATACCTCGGTCACCGATGACGAGGCCATGCAGGGGTTCCATGCCGTGACCCGGACCGAGGGCATCATTCCGGCCCTGGAAACCTCCCATGCCCTGGCCCATGCAGAGAAGCTGGCGCGGGAATTGGGGCCGGACGGTATTATCATCGTCAATCTCTCAGGCCGTGGGGACAAGGATCTGCAGACTGTCGCCAACGTTGAAGGTATTACGCTATGAGTCGCATCCAGGCGCGTTTCGATGCGTTGAAAGCGGACGGTCGCCGGGCGCTGATCCCCTACGTGACGGCGGGTGACCCGAACCCCGGGCTGACGGTACCGCTGATGCACGGTCTGGTTGAGGCCGGTGCTGACATTGTCGAGGTGGGCGTGCCGTTCTCGGATCCCATCGGCGACGGCCCGGTGATCCAGCTCGCCTGCGAGCGAGCACTGGTGCATGGCACCAGTCTGCGTGACGTGCTGGGGATGGTGCGGGAATTCCGCCAGAAGGACAGCGAGACACCGGTGGTCCTGATGGGCTACATGAATCCGGTCGAGGTCATGGGCTACGTGCGGTTTGCCCAAGAGGCTGCCGAGGCGGGCGTCGATGGCGTGTTGACCGTTGACATGCCGCCCGAGGAAATGGGCGAGCTTAGTGAACGGCTGGCGGCCGCCGGCCTGGACCCGATCTTCCTGGTGGCGCCGACGACCACGGAACAGCGCATGCAGGTCATCTGTGATCACGCTCGGGGCTTCATCTATTACGTCTCGCTCAAGGGCGTGACCGGGTCCGACACGCTGGATGTGGAGGCAGTTGCCGGTCGGGTTGATCGCCTGCACCACATGACCGGTTTGCCGGTCGGTGTCGGTTTCGGGATCAGCACGCCGGAGAAGGCGGCGCAGATGAGTCAGGCGGCCGATGCCGTGGTGGTTGGTAGTGCGCTGGTTCGGCAGATTCAGGAGCATACCGACGACGACGGACTCATCCTCGAGAAGGTCACGGGCCTGCTGGCCTCGATGCGGTCCGCGATGGATGCGGATGCCTCGGCCACGGCCTGAGCAGGACAAAGCGGAGTTAGGCCATGAGCTGGTTCCAGAAACTGATGCCCTCGCGGATTCGCACGGATGCGACGGAGAATTCCCGCAACCGCAGCGTCCCCGAGGGGCTTTGGACAAAATGTGGCGGTTGCAGTGCGGTGTTGTATCGGCCGGAGCTGGAACGCAATCTCGAGGTCTGTCCGAAGTGCGGGCACCATATGCGGATCAACGCTCGGGCGCGGCTGGAAGCATTGCTGGACAAGGGCTCGGCCGTGGAACTTGGGGCTTCCATCCAGCCGATGGACGTTCTGCGGTTTCGTGACAGCAAGAAATACAAGGATCGCCTCGCCCAGGCGCAGAAAGTGACCGCCGAAAACGATGCCCTGGTGGTATTGCGCGGTCAGGTTGACGGCGTCGAGGTCGTG
The DNA here is from genome assembly GCA_007117515.1 of Ectothiorhodospiraceae bacterium. Taxonomy (GTDB): domain Bacteria; phylum Pseudomonadota; class Gammaproteobacteria; order Nitrococcales; family Aquisalimonadaceae; genus Methylonatrum. Next base: position 6,807 of record SKGQ01000172.1, read on the forward strand.
AGCTGTGCCTTCGACTTCGAATTCATGGGCGGGTCCATGGGCAGCGTCGTTGGCGAACGGTTTGTCCGCGCCGCACACTGCGCGCTGCAAGAGCATATCCCGCTGATCTGCTTCTCGGCCAGCGGCGGCGCACGGATGCAGGAAGCGCTGTTCTCATTGATGCAGATGGCCAAGACCAGTGCGGCACTGGGAAAGCTGCGCGACGCTGGTGTTCCGTACGTGTCGGTACTGACCGACCCGACCATGGGTGGGGTTTCCGCGAGCCTTGCCATGCTCGGCGACATCAATCTGGCGGAGCCTGGTGCACTGATCGGCTTTGCCGGTCCACGGGTTATCGAGCAGACGGTCCGTGAAACGCTGCCGGACGGCTTTCAGCGCGCCGAGTTTCTGGTCGACCATGGCGCCATCGACATGATCGTGGATCGCCGGGAAATGCGTGACACCCTGTCAAGCCTGCTGGCCATGCTGACACGACAGCCATCGCCGGAGCAGCGTCGCCTGGAGGCGGGCGACAGTGAAGCCGTTGCCGGTTAGCTGACGACCGGGAGACCGAGAGTCAATGCGGTTTCAGAACCTGCAGGACTGGTTGCGCTGGCAGGAAAGCCTGCACCCGAGGGCCATTGATCCCGGTCTGGAGCGGGTCAGTCGCGTGGCCCGTCGGCTTGGCCTCGATCGTCCCAGCGGCCTGACCCTGACCATCGCCGGCACCACCGCGCC
>SKGQ01000051.1 GCA_007117515.1 Ectothiorhodospiraceae bacterium
CGTTTTACGTTTAAGGTTTTACGTAAAACATAAAACGTAAAACATTAAACGCTATCAATTATTTCCCTGATAACCGCGGTGGCAAACGCACCCGGCGGTAACGAGAAATTCAGCGTCAGACTGTCATCGTTCTCCGTCCAACCAAAGTCTGTCACCGGCAGTCGCAGGGCGCGCCGCTCGGCCCGGAGCCGATAATCCACCAGCCCATGAAGCAGGGTCGAATGGCGCTCCAACACCTCCTGCTCGAGCTGCAGCGCGTCAGACTCCGGTTGCATCCCCGGCGTCCCGGGCAAGGGTCCGGTGGGATGAAGGTCGAGTGCCTCGAGCCTGGGGTCGCGCGCGGTCCGCATGTCGGATGGGAAAATGCTGCGACTGCCGGAGAAGGTCATCAGATCGCCGGGCAGTACCTGATCCCAGCAGTTCCGTCGCACGCGCTCGGCAAGCACCTGGTTGAAGAGAAATGCGCGGGCAGCGGACAGGTACAGGCCTCGAAGCGGACGATCACTGACCCGCTGCCCCTGGAACAGCCGTTCCGCACCCGCCAGATTGCCGGCATCAATGCCGAAACGCTGGGCGCCGAAGTAGTTCGGCACACCTGACCGGGCGATGCGCCAGAGGCGCTGATGCAATTCCTCGCGACCGCCCTGCAGCGCCGTCAGGCGGATACGGAAGCGATTGCCGCGGAGCGCCCCGAGCCGCAGCTTTCGGCCATGCCTCACCGTTCGCAACAGATCCAGGCCTGGCGGGAGTTCCGGCAGATCCGGCCAACGCCCCGGCAGATGCGCACCAAACCACTGCTCGGTCACCGCATGCCGGTCCTTGCGCCCGGCGAAGGTCACGGCCCGTCGCTTCACGCCCAGCCCACGGGCCAGCCAGGACGCAACATCAGCCGTGTTCCAGTCGCGTTTCCGGATTTCCAGCAGCAGGTGCTCGCCATCGCCTGATGGACTGAAGGAGAGCAGTTCCCGCACCCGGAAGTCCTCCGGCTGCCGGCGAAGGCGGCCGGTGAGACCTGGCGGCCCGAGCACGTGGGGCAGATCATGCCAGGCTGCGTCCAGATCAGCCCGCATTCAGGCTCCGCAGCAATACCACCGCCGAGGCGAGGATGCCCTCCTCCCGACCGGTGAAGCCGAGCCATTCGCTGGTTGTGGCCTTGACACTGATACACCCTGAATCCAGCCCGAGATCCGCGGCAATACGGTCACGCATGCGCGGAATCCAGGGTGCGAGCTTTGGTTGCTGCGCGACCACCGTGATGTCTGCATTCACCAGGCTGAGGTCCTTTCCGGACAGCCTGGCGTAAACCTGCCGAAGCAGTTCACGGCTGTCAGCATTCTTCCAGTCCGCGCTATGGTCCGGGAAATGCTGGCCTATGTCGCCCAGTGCCGCGGCACCGAGCAGCGCATCACACAGCGCATGCAGCACCACATCCCCGTCAGAATGGGCGGCAAGACCTCGGCTATGGGGAATCTCCACACCACCGAGCACCAGGCGCCGGTCGCTCGCAAAGGCATGGACGTCGATTCCCTGACCAATTCGAAACATTCAGTCTGACGCCTTATCGTTGATGGCCCGGGCCCGCAGGATGGCTTCAGCCAGTGGCAGGTCATCGGGGCGCGTGATCTTGAGATTCGAGACGCTACCCTCCACCAGACGCGGCCGGAACCCCAGGGCCTCGACCGCCTGCGCTTCATCGGTCACCCGCAGGCCGTTTTCTATTACCTGACGGAGTGCCTGATGCAACAATCCCAGCGGGAAAAGTTGTGGCGTCTGCGCCTGCCACAGATCCTGCCGATCCGCGGTCATCGCCACGCATTGTTCGGTGTCCTGCCGTTTCAGCGTGTCACGCACCGGAACTGCCAGTAGCGCGCCATCGTCGCTGGCAAGACCTTCCGACAACAGGCGCTGCAACTCCACAGCCGCCAGGCAGGGACGAACGCCATCGTGCACCAGCACGCGACAGTCAGGGGACTGATGCTGCAGCAGGAACTCCAATGCATTGAAAACGGACTGAAAGCGTTCCGCACCGCCATCAACCACATGCAGGGGCTTGTCGGTATCCGGTCGGAAGTCAGGCCAGAGGCGATCATCCGGATCAATCGCCAGCACGCATCCCTGGATTTGCGGCGCGCGCAGCAAGGTTTCCAATGCCCAGTGCAGCACCGGCCGATCCATCACGGTCAGATACTGTTTCGGCACCGCCGCCCCCATACGCCGCCCGACGCCGGCGGCCGGCACGATCGCCCAGACAGAGGCCTCGGTCACCGCTCGATGACCTGGTAGAAAGTCTCGTCATCGCGAATCATGCCGAGTTCACTTCGGGCCCGCTCCTCCATGGCTTCCAGACCGTCCTTGAGGTCACGCACATCCGCATCCAGCGCTTCATTGCGCTCGGCCAGTGCCTGGTTCTCCGCCTGCTGCTCGGCCAGGGTCTCACGCAGTTGCCATACCTGGGGAAGGCCGCCGCCCGGCGACCAGAGCTGGAACTGCAGCACCAGCAACATGACGCCCAGAACCACGAACAGTGCGCGCATCGCCTCTCCTCACCGATCGGCCGCGCCGTGGGTCGGTCGGAACAGGCAGGATCAGGCCTTGAGCAGACCGGACCCTTACCTGCGTTATTTGCCGAAGGATGCCAGATTCGGAAACGCCTGCCGACCCGCGTAGCGCGCCCGATCACCGAGCTGCTCCTCGATGCGCAGCAACTGGTTGTACTTGGCGACTCGATCCGACCGGCACAGCGATCCAGTCTTGATCTGGGTCGCCGTGGTTGCCACCGCCAGGTCGGCGATGGTCGTATCTTCCGTTTCACCTGAACGGTGCGAGATGACGGCCGTGTAATTGTCCCGATGCGCCATGGCAATCGCATCCAGCGTTTCGGTGAGCGTGCCGATCTGGTTGAACTTGATCAGGATCGAGTTGGCGACGCCACGATCGATCCCCTGCTGCAGGATTCGGGTATTGGTGACGAACAGGTCATCACCCACCAGTTGCACACGGTCACCAACGGCTCGGGTCAGGGTCTGCCAGCCGTCCCAGTCACTTTCATCCATGCCATCTTCGATGCTGATGATCGGGTAGCGGCCCACCCAGTCAGCCAGATAGGCACTGAACTCATCCGGGCTGAAGGAAGCATTTTCCGAAGCCAGCACATAACGGCCATCCTGGTGGAATTCGGAGCTGGCCGCGTCGAGCCCGAGCCAGACCTGTTCGCCCGCCCGGTAACCGGCCTGATCGATGGACTCCAGGATCACCTCTAGCGCAGCCTCGTTGGACGGCAGATCCGGCGCGAAACCACCTTCATCGCCCACCGCCGTGCTCAGACCCCGGGCGGACAGAACCTTCTTCAGTGCATGAAAGATTTCCGTACCGCAGCGCAGGGCATCAGTGAAACGATCGAAACCGATCGGCAGGACCATGAATTCCTGCATATCGACGCTGTTGTCGGCATGAGCACCGCCGTTGATGATATTCATCATCGGTACCGGCAACTCCCAGGGACCATCAGGATTGAGGGCGCGGAATAACGGTAGCCGCTGCTCATCGGCCTGAGCGCGGGCACTGGCGAGGGAAACGGCAAGCAGTGCATTAGCACCCAGGCGACCCTTGTTGTCGCTACCGTCCAGTTCGATCATGCGCTGGTCCAGGGCGCGCTGATCCGCCGCGTCCATGCCCAGCAATGCCTCACGCAGCGGGCCGTTGACGTTGGACACCGCCTTTTCAACACCCTTGCCCAGGTACCGGTCTCCGCCATCCCGCAATTCCACAGCTTCACGGCTGCCGGTAGAGGCACCAGACGGCACGATGGCCCGGCCAAACGCGCCGGTATCCAGTGTCACATCCGCTTCGACAGTGGGGTTGCCCCGGGAATCAAGAACCTCCCGCCCCACAATTCTTTTAATTGTCGCCATCTTGGCTTAATCTCCCTGAAATCACTTGAAGTTTTTGGGGTGCTTTCAGGCGCCGCGCAATCATTGCTGCAGCAGCGCCTGCTCCTCAAAACCGTCGGCTTTCACCTGCTTGTCCAGTGCTACAAGGGTCCTGAGCAAGGCCTCCATCCGCGGCAGCGGCCAGGCATTCGGTCCGTCGGACAGGGCTCTGGCCGGATCCGGGTGCGTCTCCATGAAAACACCTGCGACGCCGGCGGCGACCGCCGCCCGCGCCAGTACCGGCACGAACTCGCGCTGGCCACCGGAACTGCTCCCCTGACCACCCGGCAACTGCACCGAATGAGTCGCGTCGAACACTACCGGGCAGCCGGTCTGGCGCATTACCGCCAGCGCGCGCATATCGGAAACCAGATTGTTGTAGCCGAAGGAAACGCCCCGTTCACAGACCATGATCTGATCGTTGCCCACGGCGCGTGCCTTTTCCACCACATGCACCATGTCCCAGGGCGCCAGAAACTGGCCTTTCTTGATATTTACCGGCAGCCCCTGACGTGCCACGTTCTGGATGAAGTTGGTCTGCCGACAGAGAAAAGCCGGCGTCTGCAGGACATCCACCACCGCTGCCACCTCGGCCAGAGGCGTGTCTTCATGCACGTCCGTGATCACGGGCACGCCGATCTGCTTCTTGACGGTCTCGAGAACCCGCAGTCCCTCATCGATACCGGGCCCGCGAAAACTGCCATAAGAGGATCGGTTGGCCTTGTCGAAAGAGGACTTGAAGATCAGCGGCACGCCCAGCGGCTGGCATATTTCCTTGAGCCGGCCGGCAGTGTCCAGCGCCAGCTGCTCCGATTCCACCACGCAGGGGCCGGCAATCAGGAACAGCGGTCGCTCAAGGCCCACCGGAAAACCGCAGAGCTGCATGTCGCTCACGAGGACACCTCTTTCTCCTTCGCACTTTCACGCTGCGCTGCATACTGTCGCGCGGCACGCACGAAACTGTTGAACAGCGGATGACCGTCCCGCGGCGTGGAGGTGAACTCCGGGTGAAACTGGCAACCAAGAAACCAGGGATGATCGGCCAGTTCCACCATCTCGACCAGGTTGCCATCGGCGGAGCGGCCGGAAATGATCAGACCCGCTGCCGTCAGCCGATCAGCGTAATGATTGTTGAATTCGAAACGGTGGCGATGCCGCTCGACAATACTGTCCTGCTGGTAGATGTGCCGCGCCAGACTGCCCTCGACGAGTTGGCAGGGCTGCCCGCCGAGGCGCATGGTGCCACCCAGGTCATCATCCGGGCCACGCCGTTCCAGATGCCCGTCCTCGGTCATCCATTCCGTAATCAGGCCGATCACCGGATGCAGCGCATCCCGGTCGAACTCGGTGCTGTGCGCACCCTCCAATCCGGCCACATGGCGCGCGAACTCGATCACCGCCACCTGCATGCCAAGACAGATACCCAGGTATGGAATGCCGGATTCGCGAGCATGCTGCGCCGCCATGATCTTGCCTTCGACGCCACGATTGCCGAACCCGCCGGGCACCAGAACCGCATCCACGTCATCCAGTCGGCTTACACCGTCCCGCTCCAGCTCCTCGGAGTCGACATAGCGGATATTGACCTTGGTCAGGGTGTGAATCCCGGCGTGAATCAATGCCTCGCTCAATGACTTGTAGGCATCCGCGAGGTTGATGTACTTGCCGACCATGGCAATGGTCACCGCGCCATCAAGACGACCTCGCGCATCCACGACCCGTTGCCAGTCGGAGAGGTCTGCCGCTGGCAAGTCCAGCCCCAGTTTCTCGGCAACAATGCGATCCAGCCCCTGGGCATGCAGCACCAGCGGGACCTTGTAGATATCATCCACGTCCAGTGCCGAGATCACCGCTTCCTGCTCGACGTTGGTGAACAGCGCAATCTTCCGTCGTTCATCGTCCGGGATTGGCCGGGTCGCCCGGCACAGCAGGATATCCGGCTGGATGCCGATGGAGCGCAACTCCTTCACCGAATGCTGGGTCGGCTTGGTTTTCATTTCGCCGCTGGCGCCGATGAACGGCACTAGCGTCAGATGAATGAACAGGCTGTTGCGGCGGTGCTCGACGCCCATCTGCCGGATCGCTTCCAGGAATGGCAGCGATTCGATGTCACCCACCGTGCCGCCAATTTCCACCAGAGCGACATCGCTGCCTTCGGCACCCTCCCGGATACAGCGTTTGATCTCGTCGGTGATGTGCGGGATGACCTGCACGGTGCCGCCAAGATAGTCGCCGCGCCGTTCCTTTCGGATCACGTTCTCGTAGATCCGACCGGTGGTGAAATTATTGCGGCGCGTAGTGATTGTCCGTACGAAGCGTTCGTAGTGACCCAGATCCAGATCGGTTTCGGCCCCGTCCTCGGTCACGTAGACCTCGCCGTGCTGAAACGGACTCATCGTTCCAGGATCGACGTTGATATAGGGGTCGAGCTTGATCAGGGTGACTTCGAGACCACGCGCCTGAAGAATGCTGGCGAGGGAGGCTGAGGCAATTCCCTTGCCCAACGACGACACGACGCCGCCGGTAATGAAGATGTATCGGGTCATCGGATCCCCGTTGGAGCGCTTTAAGGGGCAGAGCCGGGCGGCCTGCGGGACGGCTCCATAATTTAGCAGAAGGGCCTGTCCCGCACAACGCGAAACGGCCGATAGCGCATGCTTCAGAGATCCGGATTGGGCTCCCAGCATGGGCTCAGGCCGGTGCCATGAACAACCGCTGCGGCGCCCTCGCAAACGCAGACCCCGGGCACGGCCAGCACCGCATCGCCAGTGCATAGCATTGGCCAGGCAGGCCGTTGCCAGGGCGGGACTCCCGCCTCCTGCAGCAGCCGGCCCAGCCGTTTCGCCGGGCGCCCCAAAGGAACCAGCCTTGTGCGCAATGCGCCGAACCACAGATACAGCTCACCGCGCTCCAGCAGCGCCCGATCGAATGCGCCACCTCCATGCCAGCTCAGTCGGCCGCAGGATGTTTCCTGGTCTGGCGCACCACTGACGGCAAGCCTGTCGGGGATTACCGGTGGCGGCCCACCGTGATCCAGGTAAAGCAGGTGACGGTAGCGTCTGATCCGGCCACCGGGCCAGACCACTTCCGGCGCACGGTCAGCTCCAGCCGAACAGAGTGCTTGCAGGCCCACCTCAAGCTGTCGGCGCCCCGGTACCGGCAGACCCCGATGTCGAATCCACTGCCGTACCAGGTTCCGCGCACGACCACCTGACAAGGATCTGATCCGTTCCAGCGGCAGGCACCAGGAATCGACCAGGCCATCGAGCCGGGCCAGATCAGCCAACAGGAGGTCCGTCTCACTGGCATCATCCGCCAGTTGCGATAGCCCCTGCGCAACCGCCGGCCAGCGTTGGCTCAGCGTCGGCAGGACCTCATGCCTGAGAAAATTGCGATCCTGCGCCAGCTCGTCGTTCGCTGGATCTTCCAGCCATTGCAGGCCCCGGGCCCGGGCGTAGCGGCGCAACTCAGCGCGTGACCAGCCCAGCAAGGGACGCACCAGACGCGCCCCGGCGAGGGAGCGTTGCTCTCGGATACCGGCCAGGCCGACGACGCCGCTGCCGC
>SKGQ01000110.1 GCA_007117515.1 Ectothiorhodospiraceae bacterium
CTCGTTGCGGACTGCTTAGTCGCGAAACAGGCGATTCAGTTCGCCGTAATGATCAATGCGCCGGTCGCGCAGATAGGGCCAGATGCGCCTCACCTGTTCGCTGTGGGCCAGATCCAGCTCACAGACCAGCACTTCGGCGCTGTCGGCCGACGCCCGGGCCAGGATCTCGCCCTGGGGGCCGGCGATGAAGCTGTTACCCCAGAAGCGCGCGCCACGCGCCGGGTCAGCCGGATCAGGTTCGAAGCCAATACGATTGCAACTCAGCACCGGCAGGCCGTTGGCGATGGCGTGGCTGCGCTGGATGGTCATCCAGGCATCCAGCTGGCGGGCCTGTTCCCCGGCATCATCGCCGTCGTCCCAGCCGATGGCTGTCGGGTACAGCAGCAGATCGGCGCCGGCAGTGGCCATCAGCCGCGCCGCTTCCGGGAACCATTGGTCCCAGCAGACCAGCACACCGAGCCGCCCCAGTCGTGTTTCGACAGGCGTGAAGCCCAGATCACCGGGAGTGAAATAGAATTTCTCGTAGTAGCCTGGATCATCAGGTATGTGCATCTTGCGATAACGGCCGACCAGGCCGCGCTGACCATCAAGGACCACGGCGGTGTTGTGGTAAAGGCCGGCCGCGCGACGCTCGAACAACGAGCCCACCAGTACGATATCCAGCTCCCCGGCAAGCGCCGCCAACTGCTTCGTGGTCGGTCCGGGAATCGGCTCGGCCAGATCGAATAGCGCCGGATCTTCCTGCTGACAGAAGTAGCGGCTGCGATGCAGTTCCTGCAGCAGGACAAGCTCCGCGCCCGATTGGGCCGCTTCACGGATACCGCTGAGGCTGGCCGACAGATTCTGTTCCAGATTGTCACCACAGGCGTGTTGCACCAGCGCGGCGCGCAGTTTGTCGGGGCGAGGCATGGCGGTGATCTCCGCTGAAAATCCCAGGCGCGCAGTGTAGCGAATGGCGACGAGGATTTCGTCTGCGCCATCCATCCGACGCGACGGACTTGTCAGGTCAGCGGGATCTGCATGCTGGCGCAGTGCACGCTGCCATGCTGGCGAACCAGGGGCAGCGCAGGGATCGGGATGACTTCCCGGTCCGGGAAAGCTTCACCGATCAGGCGCATGGCCAGGGTGTCACAGGCTTGCTCGTAACAGGGCACCAGAACCGCGCCGTTGATCACCAGGAAATTCGCATAGCTCAGCGGCAGGCGCTGATCATCGACGTACCGGGCTTCCGGCCAGGGCAGGGGGATCAGGGTATAGGGTTTGTTGTTGCCGGTGCGGAGCTGGGTCAGTTCCGTCGCCATGGCGCCCAGATCGGCGGCATGGCTGTCCTCCGGATCATCGCAGGCGGTATAGAGGATGACATTGCCCGGAGCGAAGCGCGCCAGCATGTCGACATGACCATCGGTATCGTCGCCATCCAGGTGGCCATGTTCCAGCCAGTGAATGCGGTCGCACGCAAACCAGTCCAGCAGTTGCCGTTCGACCTTGGCGCGGCTTGTGTGGCCGTTGCGCGAGGGATCGAGCAGGCATCGGCTGGTGGTCAGCAGCGTGCCGTTGCCGTCGCAGTCTATGCTGCCACCCTCGAAAACGGACGAAACCGGTTCGTGCTCGGCCCAACGAAAATGTCCCTGCCGTGCCAGCGTCGCGGTCAGGGCATTGTCCAGTTCGGCCGGGTATTTACCGCCCCAGCCGTTGAACTGAAAGTCGAGCAACGTCGCGGTGCCATCACGGATCACGCTGATCGGTCCATGATCCCGCACCCAGACGTCATTGGATGGCGCGATACCCAGATCAAAGCTGTTGCTGTCCGGCAGCAGGCTGGCAACGTGATCGCGATGGGTTTCATCCCGGCAGGCGATCAGCAGCCGTTGAAAACGACCGATGGCGGATGCCATGGCAACGAACGTCTGTTCCGCCGCACCCAGGTTTTCGCCCCAGTCGCCCTGGTCATGGGGCCAGGTCAGCATCACGCAGCGTTGCGCCGCCCACTCCGGCGGCAGCCACAGGCCTGAAGCTGCCATCACTCAGCGCTTACGCACGCTGTGAAGTACCCGCTGGTGCTCGAAGTAGACGATGTACTCGCTGTAGTCCCAGCGGCTGATGGGTGGATCGCCCACTGCGGGAATGCGTTCTTTCGGGGCACCGAAGCGTGCTTCCACCTGCTGCATGGTTTCCCCGTTTCGCGGCAGGCTGCGATCGACGCGGTCCGGGTCCAGATCGTCCATGATCAGGCGGTCGGCGACGGCGTTTGCCGAGAGCCCGGATAGCCCCATTGCAAGCGCAAGGGTCAGTGGCCAGTGACGCATAGGTGATCTCCCGTGTCCGGATGTGCTGCGGTGTTTTTCCAAGAATAACACCAGCAGGTGCCCATCGGTCTGTGTACTGTGTCGCGCCTGGATACCGCGGTATGCTCCGCCGCCGAGAACAGATCCGCCATTCCCGAGAGGACACCATGCTGCGGCCCAGTTCCCCAAGTCCCGCGCAGCGCGCCGCCCTGGCCACGGCCCTGGTGGCACGTTACGCGGAGATTGTCGACGCACCGCAGGCCTTGCAGGCCAGTCTGGTGAAACCGCTGCCGATGACTCTGTGGGCCAATCCGCTACGAATCAATCGTGATGAACTCCAGACCCTTCTGAGCGCGGATGGTCTGCAGGGCAAGGCGGTGCCCTGGCATCCGGACGCATTGCGCCTGCCCGCCGACAGCCGCCCGGGGTTGCACTGGACCTTCCTGACCGGTCTCAGTCGTATCCAGGAAGAGGTGTCCATGCTGCCGGTCATGTTGCTGCAGCCGCAGCCTGGCGAACGGGTGCTGGACCTGTGTGCAGCGCCGGGGAGCAAGACCGCCCAGATGGCCGTCGCCATGGCCGACAGCGGCACGCTTGTCGCCAACGACAGCAAACGGGGTCGAATTGCCGCCTTGCGGCAGATGATCAAGCGACTGGGGCTGGTGAGCTGTTCGGTAACCGTGCGTGATGGCCAGGGCGTGGATCGCCGAGCCGGGCTGTTTGATCGGGTTCTGGTCGATGCGCCCTGCAGTTGCGAGGGCACGTTCCGCAAGGTTCGGGTACCCGAGGCGCTGACCATGGAGTTGCGCCGGCGCTCGGCCGCGATCCAAATGCGCCTGCTACGCCGCGCCGTCGCGCTGACCCGGCCGGGCGGACGCCTGGTCTATTCCACCTGTACCTTCGCGCCGGAGGAAAACGAAGCCGTGGTCGATGCCATGCTGCGCGCGCACCCCGACACGCTCCGGCTGCGTCAGGTTCATGTACCGGGGCTGCAGGCCGCGCCGGGCATTTCCCGCTGGCAGGACCAGTCCTTCCTGCCGGAGATCAGTCGGTGCTTGAGGATCTGGCCGCACCAGCAGGATACCGGTGGCTTCTTCGTCGCGGTTCTCGACCGCATCGATGGAACGGACACCCCGGACCAGACCACGCCATTCTCACCGCCCATGGAAAGCAGCGACTGGCTCAGGCCGCTGACCGAGCGCTTTGGTATTCCGAAGTCGGCGTTCGACGGTGTCACGCTGATCCGACGCGGCAATCGACACGTGCACGCCCTGTCCGACGGCCATCTCGCCCCATATGCGCCGGCTCCGGAAATGCTGGGGCTGCCTGTCATCCGGCGCAAGAGCCTGCCCCTGAAACCAACCACCTCGGCGGTGTTGCGCTGGGGCCGTCATGCGACGCGAAACCGCATCGACCTGGATGCGCCGCAGCGTGATGCCTTCCTGCGCCGCCATACCTGCCTTGTGACCGCGGAGCAGCGAACGGACTGCACCGGTCCGGGGTATGTCATTGTCCGTTTCGCCGGGTATGTCATCGGGCTCGGTCAGCTGATCTTCGACCGGGAAAGCCCGCAGGTCCGCCTGCTCAGTCTGGTGCCAAAGGCCTGGGCGCTGGATGCGGGTGTGCAGTCCCCGACAGGTGACGACTAACGGGCTGCGGCTGCGTCAGCCTGCCAGGGCGAGGTATCTGCTGGCGGCATGACTTCAGGAATCGGGATCGTAATCGGTCCCCGGCCAGTTTGCGCGGATTTCCCGGGCCTGATCCTGGGCTGAGAATCTCTCCCAGATGAGGCCATTGATGTCATGTTCGACGGAGAGTGTGGTCGCTTTCGGATCTTCCCAGCCAAGGTGGCGTACGGCGCACCCTTCGCCATGCATCTGGCGAATCGAAAGATTCAGCGCCGGCGTACGCCAGAGCGCATAGCGTCCGGGTACGACGACAGTGGGCTCGGCGCCGAGCCGTCGACTGTAGTCGGGAATGGTCGCCGCCACATCCGCGACAGCCAGCGCCAGATGAAACCGTTTCATACAGAATCTCCGCTCAGGGAACCGCTGAACGACACGCGCAGCCGTGCGCTTGAATCAGCGTTCCCTGGGCATCGCCTCAGGTTTGTTGCTGGCGCATGGCGCGCCGCCCCTACTTCAGTGTAGACGGCGCGGCGGGGCGACCGTCTGGCAGGACGCAGACCGTCACCTCGTCCCGATCGTGATAGAGATGGCGGCAAAGTGGACGCCACGCCGGGTCCTGCGGCAGGCGTTGCAGGCAGTCCCGGACCGCCTGATAGCGCCGTTTCATGGGCAGTTTCAGGTTGAATATCGCGGCGCGGCACCAGCCACTGTCGAGCCAGCGTGCCACCAGGTCGGCGACCCGCGAGGGTTTCTCGACCATGTCGCAGACCAGCAGATCCACGCTTGTTTCGGGGCGATACCGGAAGCCATCTTCCCGCCGGTGCTCCACCAGCCCGGAGTCCAGCAGGGCAGGCTGCAGGGGACCGTTGTCCACTGCCGTGACTCGCATGTGTCGCCGCACCAGTTGCCAGGTCCAGCCTCCCGGCGCGGCCCCCAGATCGACGGCGGTGGCGGCCGGACGCAGCAGTTGCTCGCGGAGCCCTGCGGGAAGCATGACCTGGATTGCCTCATCGAGCTTCAGTCCTGACCGGCTTGGCGCCTCACGGGACTGCCTCAGTCGCAGGATGCCGTTGGTGCGGGGTGAGCTGCGGTCGACGATGCTCTCGGCCAGCAGGAGTTGATCGAAATCCATGAAAAACACATGCAGCCGCCGGTTCGTGTTGGCCGCGGTCTCGATTCCCGCGTCTTCCAGAGCGCGACGCAACGGCAGCAGCAGTCGACGGCTTAGCGCCGAGATCTGCTTGCCGGAATTGGTATCGGGGTATTCCAGCTGCAGGTCCGCGTAGGGACCAATCAGGCCCGACTGCTTCAGGGTCTCGAGGATCGGTTGAATACGGTTTCGCGACGACAGCGTCAGGGGTTCACCGTGAGCAATGAGCCACTGCCGCGGGAAGATCAGTGACGCCAGGTCAAGCCTCGCAGACAGGGCGGGCACGACATCGGGATGGGCGCCGTGAAATTTCAGGTAGCCCTCGCCGTCGCGGGCGCGGACAAAACCAGGCAACCCGGCGCGATTGGCCCAGTCCATGATTTCGGCAGCACAGTCGTTCTCGAACCCGGGCCGGCAATAGAGCAAGATGGTGGAGGCATGGTTGGTCATGCCGGCGTAGCCTACTGTACCGTTAAGGAAACGCCGACCTTATTCCCGAGCCTGCCCGCCTGAGGTCCGGCCCGTTTTCGCTTCTGGCGGTGTTGCGTCACCGGGCCGGTAGCCGGGGCTAACGAACCGGCACCGCGCCCTGCCAGATGAACAGAACCGGTCTCGGGCGCAGGCGCGGGTATTAAGTCAGCGTTTCCCGGAAGTGTCGGAACAAGACTCCGGCCCCAGGGTCGGAACGGTGGCATCCATCGATTCGCAGGGAGAGTAGGCATGGAAACGATTCTTCTGGTCGTCGCTGCACTGATCGTAGCGATTCTTGCATCGGCGATTCGCGTGCTCCGCGAGTATGAACGCGGCGTGATCTTTCAGCTTGGCCGCTTCTGGGCCGTGAAAGGGCCGGGCCTGATCATCGTGATTCCGGTGATTCAGCAGATGGTGCGCACGGATCTTCGTACCGTGGTCATGGACGTTCCCAGTCAGGACGTTATTTCCAAGGACAACGTCTCCGTCAGTGTCAATGCGGTGCTTTATTTCCGGGTTGTCGATCCGCAGCGTTCGGTCATCAACGTCGAGGATTACTTTGCCGCCACCAGTCAGCTTGCCCAGACCACGCTGCGTTCGGTCCTTGGGCAGCACGATCTGGATGAGATGCTGGCAGAGCGGGACCGCCTCAACGAGGACATCCAGAACATCCTGGATGAGCACACCGATGCCTGGGGCATCAAGGTGGCGAATGTCGAAATCAAGCACGTGGATATCGACGAGAGCATGATCCGCGCGATCGCGCAGCAGGCCGAGGCGGAACGTAGCCGGCGTGCCAAGATCATCCACGCCGAGGGTGAAATGCAGGCCGCACAGAAGCTGCAGGACGCGGCCAACATCCTGTCGCAGAACCCGCAGGCCCTGCAGCTGCGCTATCTGCAGACGCTGTCCGGTATTGCCGGCGAGCAGAACTCGACCATCGTGTTCCCGTTGCCGATGGATTTGATGGGTGCTTTCAAGGACATGATCAATCGGGCCAATGGCGGTAGCAGCAGTTCCGACAAGGGCTGATCGCCGCCTGCCGGATGACGTCAGGGGGGCGATTGATCGCTTTCTTGACGCCATCTGGGCCGAGAGCGGCCTCAGTCGCCATACCCTGGCAGCCTATGGCGCGGATCTCGAAAGCTTCGGCCGCTGGTTGATCGACCGTGGTACCGATCTGCCGCAGGCGGGGCGGGAAGATGTACTCGCGTACCTCGCGTCAAGGGTTGCCGCCGGTCTCAAGCCGCGCAGCACTGCGCGGTTGTTATCCACGCTGCGGCGTTATTATCGCTGGCAGTTACGGGAAGGCCTGACGGACGTGGATCCAACAGTTGATATCGAGTCACCGCGTTTGGGGCGGCCGCTCCCCGGTGCCATATCCGAGGCCGATGTGGAAGCCCTGCTGGCGACACCGGATACCGATACGCCCCTTGGACTGCGTGACAAGGCCATGCTGGAACTGTTGTATGCCAGTGGCCTGCGAGTGTCGGAACTGGTGTCGCTGACGCTGGGTCAAATCAATCGACGCCAGGGTGTGCTGCGGATTGTCGGAAAGGGCTCGCGAGAACGCCTGGTGCCGGTGGGCGAGCAGGCTATGGACTGGGTCGAGCGCTGGTTGCGACAGGGGCGGAGCGCTCTGCTGGGCCAGCGACGCACTGATTCGCTGTTCGTCACCGCGCGCGGTGGCGCCCTCAGCCGTCAGGCATTCTGGTACCGAATTCGCGCCGTTGCCGAGACGGCCGGTATACGTGCGCACCTGTCGCCGCACACCCTGCGCCACTCCTTTGCGACTCATCTCTTGAATC
>SKGQ01000161.1 GCA_007117515.1 Ectothiorhodospiraceae bacterium
GGTGCTGCTGCAGGCGACGGCCGGCGTCGATCAGCTGGCGGCTGCCGCCACCGGTTTCAGCCAGATCCAGCTGGAAGCCCAGCCGCTGCCCGGCGAAAAAGCGACACCAGTCCGCATCCTGCTGGTTGGGCTGCGGCGTCGAGCCGATGGTGTTGTCGCGATGCCAGCCGTGGGCATCCGCTGTCTGCCGATGCATGACTGCCAGACCGGCACCGAACGCGGTCCAGTCTCCGCGTCCGCGAAGATCAATCCACTCGAGGGCGATGAAGCTGTGATCATCGGCAAGACCGTGGGTGATGACCGCCGGCACCCGGATCCCCTCCGCTGCTGCCATCGCCGCCAGCCCCTCGGCCTCGGCCTCGAACATGGCAACGGCGTCGGCGCGGTTGGTTTTCACGAATACCGCCTCGGCACCGTCTTCGAGCCGCCAGGCGGCGTTGATGCTGCCACCGGAAACCGGCGCAGGCCGGCCAGGCTGAAAACCGCTGCCGAGCGCCTCGGCAATCTGTCGGGTGATCTCAGACCACATGATTCGGCGTCTCCTCTGCCTGCTGCGGCGCGGCACGTTGCAACCAGGATTGCGCGCGCCGCCGGGTGACAGCCGGAAGACACAACGCATCGAGCATCTCGGGAGCCGGCGCCGTAAGCCGCACCGGCTGGCTGTCCCAGTCGACGGGCACCTGGCAATGAATCGTCGCCAGCCGACGGGACAGATAGGCCTGCTGCCGATGCGCCTCCAGCAAGCGCGCTGCGCGGGCAGCACCGCGCAGCGGCAGACTCGGCACCCGATGCAACTGCGCATAAATGCCGTCCAGGCAGCCCAACTCCCGCAACAACACCGTCGCCGTGCGCGGGCCCACGCCCGGCACACCGGGTATGTTGTCGACGCTGTCGCCGGCCAGTGCCAGCAGATCAACGACCTGATCCGGGCGCACGCCCATGACTTCGAGCACCCCATCACAATCCAGATCGCGACGGCCGCCGGCATCCCAGAGCCGGTCGCCGGGTTCCAGCAACTGCGCATAGTCCTTGTCCGCGGTGAGGAATCGCATGGCGAATCCCTGCCGACGGAAATGGCGCGCCGCGCTGCCAATCAGGTCATCCGCCTCGTAGCGATCGCTGCTGAGCGCCGGCACACCAAGTGCGCGGGTCAGGGCCTGGCAGATCTGGATCTGCCGCTTGAGGTCGGCTGGCGCCTCCGGCCGATTGGCCTTGTAGGCTGGATAGAAATCGTTTCGAAAGCAGGTGGCCAGGCTCTCGTCAAAAGCCGCCATGGCGTGTGACGGGCGGGAACCGTCCAGCAGATCGATCAGAAAGTGGCCGTAACCGTAAACGGCGTTGGCCGGCTGACCGGCTTCGTCACGCAGGCTCTCGTCCACCGAGAACCAGGCGCGGAAAACATAGATGCTGGCATCGATCAGGAACAGCGGAGGCATGGAGGAAAAGTGTTCAGGTTTGAGGATTTGAGTGTTCAGAGGCGGGCAATCTGGATTGCTTGAACACCGCCTCGGTTAGGCGCAGGCAAAGGCCGAGCATCAGCACCTGGAATAGCAGACCGGGCATGGTCGCGCCGGCCGCCAGACCAGTAGCGAGCCCCATGGCCATCAGCAGAGTCAGCAGGACCGCAGCGATCCGGCTGTGCAACCAGCCGGCCGCGAAGGCCAGCAACACCACCAGGGTTCCTTCCACCAGGCCTGCTGTGCTGCCGGCAAGGACCCCTAGCGCGGCGACGACAACCGCTGCCAGCATCACCAGACGGGCACTGATGCGGCGCAATCGAGACACCTCGTTCGCGGAATGCGCCGCCGACAGCAGGAGCAGCAGGTCCTGAACAGTCCCGGATCGCCGCCCTGCATCAGTCGTCACTGACGATCTGCCTCAAGCTGTCTCTTCCCGCGCCGCCTGTAACTCGGCATCACCGGCGTCTTCCAGCACGCTGCGACCAGTCAGCCTGTTCACCGCGCTGAGCACTGCACGCAGCGAGGCGGTGACGATATTGGCGTGGCGACCAACGCCGTACAACGCTGTACCGTCAGGTCCGCGGACCTGCACATAGGCAACGGCCTCGGCGCTATCGCCGGCGTTGACCGCGTGCTCGTTGTAATCCGTGACATGCAGCTCACATTCAGTGTGCGTGCGCAGCGCCTGCATGAAGGAATCAATCGGTCCGGTACCTGTCCCCGCGATGTGATGTTCATGGCCGCCATCCTGCAGCGTCGCGCTCAGCGTGTCCTGACCCTCGGCTTCGGAGCTTTCGCTGTAATTGACCAGCGCCAGAGGGCTGGTGACCTCGATGTACTCGGCACGGAAGGCATCCCAGATCTCCGGTGCGGTGAGTTCGCGACCGGTTTGATCGGCGACCTTCTGCACCACCTGGCTGAACTCTATCTGCAGCCGCCTCGGCATGACCATGCCGTAATCCCGCTCCATCAGATAGGCGATGCCACCCTTGCCGGACTGGCTGTTGATGCGGATCACGGCCTCGTAGTCGCGGCCTACGTCCTTCGGATCGATGGGCAGGTAAGGCACCTCCCAGATGTCCTGGGATTCCTGTGCCGCAAAGCCCTTCTTGATCGCATCCTGATGCGATCCGGAGAAGGCGGTGAACACCAGTTCGCCGGCATACGGATGCCGCGGATGCACCGGTAACTGGTTACAGTATTCGGCCAGCTGAACCACCTTGTTGATATCCGAGCAATCCAGTCTTGGATCGACACCCTGGGTATAGAGGTTCATTGCCAGCGTGACGATGTCGACGTTGCCGGTGCGCTCGCCGTTGCCGAACAGCGTGCCCTCTACCCGGTCGGCGCCGGCCATCTGCGCCAGCTCCGCGGCCGCTACCGCAGTGCCACGGTCATTATGCGGATGCACCGACAGGATAACGCCGTCGCGATTGCTCACGTGCCTGCCGAACCACTCGATCTGGTCGGCGTAAACATTCGGCGTCGCCATTTCCACGGTGGCCGGGAGATTGATGATCGACCGGTGTTCGGCTGTGGGCTCCCAGACCGCATTCACGGCATCAACGATCTCCACCCCGAAATCCAGCTCGGTACCGGTAAAGCTCTCCGGCGAGTACTCGAACTGCCACTGCGTATCCGGCTGATTTTCAGCCAGCTCGCGCACCAGTTCGGCACCCCGTACCGCGATACCGACGATGCCCGGCTTGTCCATGCGGAACACCACCCGGCGCTGCACCGTCGACGTCGAGTTGTACAGGTGCATGATCGCGGACCGGGCGCCGCGTACCGCCTCGAAGGTACGCTTGATCAGTTCCGGTCGCGCCTGAGTCAGCACCTGGATGCTGACACCTTCCGGAATCATGTCCTGCTCGATCAACTCGCGACAGAAATCGAAATCGGTCTGTGATGCGGCAGGGAAGCCAACCTCGATCTGAGTAAAGCCCATTTCCAGCAGCGCGCGGAACATGCGCCGCTTGCGCTCGCCGGTCATCGGCTCGATCAGGGCCTGGTTACCATCCCGCAGATCCACCGAACACCAGATCGGGGGCTTTTCAATGCGAACGCCCGGCCAGCGGCGATCCGGCAGGTCGACGAGGGGAAAGGCCGGGTACTTGGTTTGCGGCTGCTTTAACATGACGAAAAACCTCCCTGCTGCATCTCCCCGCCAGCGCGGGCCGCACGGCGTTTTAATGACACGCCCCCCGGGCAGATGACCGGGGTCACAGGGGAAACAATCAGACTGGAACAGTTCATTGGGGCGGATCCGTGTTCAGACAAGAAAACGAGCGCGAACAGGTAGGTGTCCCGACCTCCCTCAGGAAGCCGGGCGAGTCAGTCGCAGAAGCTCGTTCAAAACCACGGACATAATCATGTTTTTAAAACTACGCCCGGCAATGGTGCGTGGTCAAGTGAAACCCCTATGGAAACACTGATTTATTCCCGCGCCTGCTCCAGCATCTCTGCCACGGAACGATCACGCAGGCGGCTGCTGCGCGGAAAGTGCGCGCGCAGGAACTCCATCTGGTCGGCCAGTATGCGGCGACCCTTGAGATACACGTATTCGGCATGGGTTGGCGTAAACGGCACAGCCAACAGCGCCATGCCGGCCTGTTCCGGTGTCCGGCCGGCCTTGTCGTTATTGCAGCGTTTGCAGGAGGTGACAACGTTGTTCCAGATATCCTGACCCTGCTGGCTGATCGGCGTAACGTGGTCGCGGGATAACTGGCTGTTGCCGAAGCGCTCGCCACAATACATGCAGAGATGGTCGTCACGGCGGAACAATGCCTTGTTATCCAGTGGTGGCGTGTAACCGGCATGGCCCTTGAGTCGGGCCTGCATCGCACCCTCGGTAGCAATGATCGAGTTGAGGTCAACGATGCTGCGCAGTCCGGTGCGAGCCGAATAGCCGCCATGCATGCGGTATAGCAGCGTGCCACAGGTGTAGACCACCTGACCAAGATGATAGAGGCGCACCGCCTCCTCGCAATGGATCCATTCCAGCGGCATGCCGGAGATGTCCGTTCGCAGGATCTGGTTGCTCGCACGAATCACGCCTGGTTCTCCTGTCTATGACCGCAACGCAGCGCCACCTGGCGACTGCGCCCTACCCAGGGAACCCGCACTATCCGACGTCCGGTCAGATACCGAGTCCCGTCGTCCCGCCTCGTCTTTTTTCAACTTCGTACCAGTAAAGGCCGATCTGTTCCGGCGCCTGCGTTGGAGCCGCATTTTTCCGAGGCAAGATGCGCTGCACAGCATTTCAGCCCAGTTCGCGGGCGCAGACACCGGAACTGGCCAGCCGCTACTCAGTTATTCCAGAACCCTTTATAGAACGCAATTTTTTCAATGCGATGACCGAGCCGGCGCCAGCGTCCCCAAACCACGATTGAGCAGGCAAGCTTCCAAACTCGGACAGCCTCTTTTACCCTTAGTGCCTTGTCGCAGCGCAACATGCGCTGACATCGCCGCATCTCGATGCAAAGGCGGTTGCCCGGATGCCGGGACGACATTCACCACGGTCCGCCCTACACTGAGGCGGTGCGTGCCAACAACAAACCCGGAGGACTGCCGATGCCGATCACAGTCGCCGTACCCAAGGAGAGCCTGCAGGGCGAGCGCCGTGTCGCGCTGGTGCCCAGCCTGCTCAAGCAGTACGAGAAGCTGGATGTGCAACTGGTGCTGGAAAGCGGTGCCGGTGTGGAAAGTGGTTTCGAGGACGCCGACTACGAAGGCGTGCAAATAGCCAAGTCAACGGACCAGCTGTTCAAGAAAGCCGACGTGGTGCTGAAGGTCCGGCCACCAACAGTCGAGGAGGCCAGCAAGCTGCCCGAGGGCTCGGTGCTGATGGGCTTCCTGACACCGCACGAGGGCGACACCCGGATCAAGGCATTGGTGAAAAACCGCATCACCGCCTTCTCCATGGAACTGGTGCCGCGCATCTCCCGCGCTCAGGGCATCGACGCCCTGTCCTCGCAGGCCTCCATCTCCGGCTACAAGGCCGTGCTGCTGGCGGCCAATCTCAGCCCACGCCTGTTCCCGATGCTGACCACCGCCGCCGGTACCATCAAGCCGTCGCGCGTCGTGGTGATCGGTGCCGGTGTTGCCGGGCTGCAGGCCATCGCCACGGCCAAGCGTCTGGGTGCCATCGTCGAGGCCTATGACGTGCGCAGCGCCACCAAGGAACAGGTGCAGTCCCTGGGCGGCAAGTTCATCGACACCGGGGTCAAGGCCGAGGGTGAAGGTGGCTACGCCCGCGAACTCACCGAGGACGAGAAGAAGAAGCAGGCCGAGGTGCTGGCAAACCATATCGCCAAGGCCGATGCGGTCATCACCACGGCTGCCATCCCCGGCCGCGAGGCACCGAAAATCATCGACAAGGCTACCGTCGAGCGCATGAAGCGTGGTGCGGTGATTGTCGACCTGGCCGCCGAAACCGGCGGCAACTGCGAGCTGACCAAGGCGGGCAAGGACGTGGATCACAATGGCGTGATCATTCATGGTCCGAAGAACGTTCCCAGCGCCCTGTGTCAGCACGCCAGCGAAATGTACGCCCGCAATCTCTACAACCTGCTGACGCTGATCGTGAAGGACGGCAAGGTGACTCTGGACTGGGAGGATCAGGTCCAGGCCGACAGCTGCCTGACCCATGATGGCGAGATCAAGCACGGTCCCACGCGTGAACGCCTGGAAGGAGACAACAAATGATCGAGGGATTCACGGCGCTCTATATTTTCATGCTGGCCGCCGTGGCCGGCTATGAAGTCATCTCCCGGGTCCCGGTTATCCTGCATACACCGTTGATGTCCGGGTCCAACTTCATCCACGGCATCGTCGTGATCGGCGCGATGATCGCGCTGGGTCATGCCGAAACGCCGCTGGAGCAGCTGATCGGCTTCATCGCCGTGCTGCTGGGCGCGGGCAATGCGGTGGGTGGCTACGTGGTCACCGAACGCATGCTCGAGATGTTCAAGAGCAGCAAGTCGGAAGCCAAATAAGGGGGGCCGGGCATGCAGACAATCATTCAACTGAGCTATTTCATCGCCGCGGTCCTGTTCATCCTCGGTCTCAAGGGCATGAGTTCGCCGAAGACGGCGCGCACCGGTGTGCTCTGGGCCGGGGTCGGCATGATCGTGGCAACCGCAGTCACGTTTTTCTATCCGGGAATCACCGGAGTCAGTAACTATGTGCTGATCATCATCGCGCTGGCCATCGGCGGTGGCATTGCATGGAGTTCCGGCAAGAAGGTCGCCATGACCGACATGCCGCAGATGGTGGCGCTGTACAACGGCATGGGTGGCGGTTCCGCTGGGGCCATCGCCGCCGTCTATCTGCTGGCGGCACAGCGAAACCTGGTGGACACTGGCCTGGAGTCGGTGCAGCAGCAACTGGGCAGTGACGTGGCCATACTGGCCGTGCTCGGCGGCCTGATCGGTACCGTGGCCTTTTCCGGTTCGCTGGTGGCATGGGCCAAGCTGGACGGCCGTCTGAACCGCAATTCCCTGTTGCCGGCCCAGCAGATCGTCAACATCGTGCTGTTCGCGGCCCTGGTGCTGACCGGCATCTGGGTGCTATTCACCGGTGGCGTGTTCCCGATCGCCCTGTTCTTCCTGCTGGCGCTGACCTTCGGCGTATTCATGACGGTCCCGATCGGCGGTGCCGACATGCCGGTGGTGATCTCCCTGTTCAACGCCCTGACCGGCCTTGCTGTCGGCTTCAAGGGTTA
>SKGQ01000156.1 GCA_007117515.1 Ectothiorhodospiraceae bacterium
CATCGGGCTTGCCGTCGGCATTGACCATTTCGGTGCCGATCATCAGCCCCTTGCCGCGGACGTCGCCAATCTCCGGGAATGCGGACTGGATCTGGCCCAGTCGCTGCCGCAGGTGCGCGCCCTGCTCTGCGGCATTCTCGACCAGCCCCTCCTCCTCGATGACATCCAGGGTCGCGAGGGCCGCAGCGCAGGCAACGGCATTGCCGCCGTAGGTGCCGCCCTGGGAGCCGGGGAAACCCTTGCCCATCAGTTCCTGGTTGGCACCGATGGCGGACAGCGGGAAGCCACTGGCCAGTCCCTTGGCGGTGATGACGATGTCCGGGTGAGCCTGATAATGCTCATGGGCCCAGAACTTACCGGTGCGGCCGTAGCCGGACTGCACTTCGTCCGCGATCAGCAGCAGCTTGTGGGCATCACAGCGCTCGCGAAGCCCCTGCATGAAGGCGATATTGGCCGGCACATAACCGGATTCGCCCTGTACCGGCTCAACCAACAAGGCCGCAGTCTCACAGGGTGAACTGTAGGTGGCGAAGATGTTGTCGAGTTCGCGCAGGCAGAAGTCGGTGGCGGTTTTCTCGTCCATCTGCAGCCGGTAGGTATTGGGGAACGGCGCGACCACGACGCCGCCCATCATCGGTTGCAGGCCGGCTCGAAGGCCGACGCTGGAGGTGGTGACCGAAAGCGCACCCATGGTGCGACCGTGGAAACCGCCCTGGAAGGTGATGATATTGGGTCGTCCGGTGGCGTGCCGTGCAAGGCGCAGCGAGGCTTCGACAGCCTCGGTACCGGCGTTGGAGAAAAACAGCGAATCGATGTCACCCGGCATCCGTTCGGCCAGACGCTCGACCAGAGCCATCATCGGCTGGTGCATCAGAATGGCGTACTGGCCGTGGATCAGCTTGCCGGCCTGCTCCTGCGCCGCTGCCACCACTTTCGGGTGACAGTGCCCGGTTGCCGTGACGCCGATACCGGAGCTGAAATCCAGAAAGCGATTGCCCGCCGTATCATGGATGTAGGCGCCCTCCCCATGCGACACGACCACATCGCTGGACTGTTTCAGCAGCGGGGACAGATGTCCGGTCTTGCCACCCGGCGCATGCGCACCATTGTCATGCTTGGGGTTGAACGCCATCACACACCTCCAGATCGGATCGGTGCTGCCGGCACGGACTGTTCCGGCAGCAGGTCGCGGTACCTCGGACACCGGACTCGGCAGTCTACACTCCGGTCTTTCAGCGCTTCAATCAGCGATTCCCGTCCGCTTGCCGGGCATTTCAGGCATCGGTCGCGGCGTAGAGTCGTTGCATCACGGCATTGCCGATGTCGCTGGTCGACCGGGGTATCGAGCCATTGTCGCGCAGGTCGCCCTCCACTGCATCGCGCAGGGCGATGGCGCAGCGCTCGGCGGCAGGTTCCTGTTCACCGATCCAATCCAGCATCATGGCCGCTGTCAGCAGCATTGCTGCCGGACCCGCCTTGTCCTCGCCGGCGATGTCAGGTGCGCTGCCGTGGGTCGGCTCGAACATCGGCGGCTGCGAGCGATCGGCGGGATTCAGGTTGCAGGACGGCGCCACACCCATGCCGCCGCAGAGCACAGCCGCCAGATCAGTAAGAATGTCGCCCTGCAGGTTACTCGCCACCACGACATCGAACTGCCAGGGCGCAGTCACGAACTTCATGCAGGCTGCATCCACCAGTTCGTGATGCACGGCAATATCCGGGTACTCCTTCGCCACCGCGGCAAAGGCATCGGTATACATATCGCCCCAGTACTTCAGCGCATTGCGTTTGGTAATCAGGCAAACCTGGGCCATGGCCTCGCCGCCAGTGGCCAGCGGAAAGCGGCGTATCGGCCTGATGCCGTTGCGCCGCAGGCTGGCCCGGGCCTGAGCCCGATCGAAGGCGTGGCGGAAGATACGCTCGGCACCGGCGCGGGTGAAAACCTCCATCTGGGTAGCCACTTCCTGCGGGCTGCCAGGACGCAGGCGCCCCCCCTGACCGACATATTCGCCTTCGCTGTTCTCACGAATCACCAGCATGTCGACGTCGCGCGCGCGGGGGTCCTTCAGATACTGCGGGGCACCCTCGAGCAATCGCGCAGGCCGTTCGCAGGCCCACTGATCGAAGCCCTTGCGGATATCCAGGAGCGGCGCCAGCGACTCGCCGTCGGACAGCAGGTAGCGGTTCGGGTCGCTGCTCGGGCCAGGATCGCCGAGCGCACCGAGCAGCAGTGCATCATGGCCTGCCAGTGTCTGTTTCCAGTCCTCCGGCATCATCTCGCCATGGGCCTGATGCCAGGCATGGGACGGCCAAGCGTAGCGCTTCAGGGTCAAACCGAAGCCCTGGCGTTGCGCCAGCCACTCCACCACCCGGGTCGTCACCGCCATGACCTCCGGCCCTATGCCATCCCCCGGCAGGACAGCAACTGTCCACTGTCTTCCCTGTTGCTGCCCACCTGCCATCGTCGGACCCTCGACCAAGAAAAACGAAAATCTCCGCACTCACCATCGACGACCCGCTGATGGAATTCAAGACTGAGGGGATTTGTTACAATCCAGACAATCGAATCCAAGCGACAGCATTGCACGCTGCGCGTGCACGCACCGGAGGCAGACATGTATCACCCACGCGGCGAACCCGTCGTATTCAGCCGTGACTGTGAGGCGGTGGTCATTCCCGCCGGCGACAGCGGGACTATTCCGGCTGGTGCCGAGGGCACGCTGACCCAGGCCCTGGGCGGCAGCTACACCGTGTATCTGCAGGGCAATCTGTTCCGCATCGCCGGCAAGGACGGAGATGCCATCGGCCAGGAAGCGGCGCAGGTCCCGGAACTCTCGGACAACGCCACCGACAAGGATGTGGAGCAACTGGTCTGGGACCAGCTGCACACCTGTTTTGACCCGGAAATCCCGATCGATATCGTCGAGCTCGGGCTGGTGTACAACTGTGTTCTGCGCAAGGACGACACGGGCGAACGGGAAGTCGACATCGACATGACGCTGACCGCGCCTGGCTGTGGCATGGGAGAGATCCTCGCCAGCGATGTCCGGAGCAAGGTGGAAATGATTCCCACCATCCGCAAAGCCAACGTGGAGTTGGTCTTCGACCCACCCTGGAGTTCGGAAATGATGTCGGAAGCCGCCCGCCTGCAAACCGGGATGTACTGAGTCATGGTTACTGCCCGTGCATGGCGCCTGGCCGGGTCAGGCGACATCAACGTCATGTCATTAGACCGGCTTCCGGAAGAACAGCCGGGCCCACTCGATGTGCGTGTTCGAGTCCACGCCGCCGGACTCAATCGCGCGGATATCCTGCAACGCATGGGGATGTACCCCGCCCCGGCGGGCGCCCCGACCGACATCCCCGGTCTCGAATACGCCGGCGTGGTGGAAGCGGTCGGCGAGCGGGTGAGTTACCGCCAGGTCGGTGATCGAGTCATGGGGCTTGTTGGCGGCGGCGCCTACGCCGAACAGGTAATCGTCAACGAACGCGAGACCATTGCCATACCAG
Source organism: Ectothiorhodospiraceae bacterium (assembly GCA_007117515.1). GTDB lineage: Bacteria > Pseudomonadota > Gammaproteobacteria > Nitrococcales > Aquisalimonadaceae > Methylonatrum. The sequence continues at coordinate 3,511 of SKGQ01000156.1, forward strand.
CCGGCCTCTCGGATACCGATGCTGCGGCCACCACCGAGGCCTTTCTGACCGCCTACCGTGCGCTCTTTGTCGAAGGAGGTTTGGAAGCAGGCGACTGGTGTCTGATCCGGGCCGCCACCTCGGGCATCGGCATAGCCGCCATGCAGCTCAGTCGTTACTTCGGCTGTCACAGCATCGGGACCGGTCGAAATCGCGAACGCCTGGAAGCCGTCGCCGGCTACGGCCTCGATGCGCTGGCCGTGGATGGCGAGGACGCCCTGTCTGATCTGGTGGCACAGCACGCTGGCGACGGCGTTGCGGTGGTGCTGGACTTGATCGGCGGCGGTGGTGCCGTCACGGAAAACCTGGTCAGCCTGCGGCCGGAGGGCGTGCAGGTTCTGGTCGGCCTGATGGCCGGACCCAAGGACCAGATCAACCTGGCACCAGTGCTGTTCCGTCGGCTGACGCTGCGCGCGATGACCATGCGCAGCCTGCCACTGGAACGCCGGATTGAACTGGCGAGGCTCTTCGAGCAGCGCCTGAGCGCGGCCTTTGCCAGTGGTGCCCTGCATCCCGTGGTCGACACCATCCTGCCGTTCGAGCAGGCCCGCGAGGCCCATCAACTCATGGAATCAGGCCGCCACACGGGCAAGATCGTGCTGCAGATGGGCGATTAGCTCGCCTTTGGCAGCTGCGTTGGCCGCAAATAGGCCAACCAGTAAACGCCCGCCACCAGCAGCGTGCCGCCAAGGATATTGCCGATACTGACCAGAATCAGGTTCATCACCGCGCCGCTGAAACCGACGCTGGCTGAATCCAGCATCATTCCGTAAGGCAGGAAAAACCAGTTGGCGATGGAGTGCTCGAAGCCGAGCGCGACAAAGGCGCTGATGGGCAGCAGCAAGGCCAGGAACTTGTCCGTCACGCTGTGGCCGCCGAGAGCCAGCCAGACTGCCATGCAGACGAGCGCGTTACACAGCACACCGCGGACAAACGCCTGCATGATACCGAGATCCGCCTTCGCAGCGGCAATCCCGATAGCGGTATTCCCCACCGCCCCACCGGAAAGGGCCGCGGTGTCCGCCAGCAACACGAGGATAATCGTGGCAAGACAGCCAATTACATTGCCGGTGTAAACCAGCAACCAGTTGCGCAACACCTCGCCGGTGTCGATCAGCTTCGAGGCCCAGGCCATGGCCAGCAGGTTGTTACCCGTGAAAAGCTCGGCGCCCCCGATCACCACCAAAACCAGGCCCAGACAGAAGGCCAGGCCACCGATGAATCGCGTGATGCCAAAGCCGAGCTCGCTGCCAGTGGTGACCACGATGAAGAGCAGCGCACCCAGAGAGACGAAGGCGCCGGCAAGTATCGACAGCACCAGCACTGTCAGCGCCGAGGCGCGGGCCTTGGCGACTCCCATCTGCTGAACCCGCTGGGCGATCTCCGCGGGTTTGAAGGCATCACCAAAGACCTGCTGTTCCGGGTTCGCCATGATGGATCAATCCTTGAGTATGTAATCCTGCAGGGCGACCGCACGCACCTCGTAGCCCTGCTCGAAGGTGGTGTGAATCATGCCGACGCCGGGGGCGAAGACGCTGCGCGTGTACAGCTCATCGCTGAATGCAAAGGTGTAGATATAACAATCGAAGGTGCCTGCTGGCACCATCATCGGTTCCTCGCAGGCCTCGTATTCCACCACCAGGCCGTCGTACGGGTACCAGTCCGGCGCGGTGGCCGGATCCGCCAGCGCAACCATGTGGCCCAGTGCCTCATCGTCCGGCTCGCTGGTGGCCTGCCACTGTTCCTCGCCGACATTGCGCAGCCAGTAGCCGTAGCCGAATTCCTCGTAGCGGTACCAGGTTTCTCCCTCGACGGTGCGGCTCTCGGTGACCAGCGCCTCCATGGTCACCGAAGCGTCGTCCTCGGAGACAAAGATCCAGCGATTGCCATCGGCCAGCGGCAACAGCGGCTCGGCCTGTGCCAGGCTGGTCGTCAGCAGGCATGTCGCGGTGACCAGGGTCAACGATTCAGTCAGTCGCATGGGGTCGGCCTCGTCAGCAGGAATTGCCGGCAGTGTGGTGGCGCGTCAGCAGCCGGTCCAGTTCGTCGGCAAAGGCCTTGCGTTCGGCCTTGCCCAGCGCCGGCGGCCCACCTGTCTGAACGCCACTCGCACGCAGGGTTTCCATGAAATCACGCATGTTCAGGCGAGCGCCAATGGACTGCTCGGTGTAGCGCTCGCCGCGCGGACTGAGGACGAAGGCGTTTTTTTCCAGAACTTCGGCGGCCAGCGGAATATCTCCGGTGATCACCAGGTCACCGGATTGCACTCGCCGCACGATCTCCTGATCGGCGACGTCGAAACCGGAGGCAACCTGCAGTGAACGAATCCATGCTGAGCCCGGCGTCCGGATCAGCTGATTCGCGACCAGGGTCAGCGGCAAGCGGCGACGTTCGGCGGCGCGAAACAGGATCTCGCGAATCACCACCGGACAAGCATCGGCATCAACCCAGACATGCATCAATCGTGTTCCTTCGATGGATCCGTTCGATCGTCGCCACAGACGCGATCCCGACCCATGCGCTTGGCCTGATACAGGCGCCGGTCGGCCAGCGCGATGAGGGCCTCGGCCGTGGCCTCGCCGGTGGCGAACTCCGAGGAGGCGGCAACACCGGCGCTGGCGGTGAGGCGGAAGGTCTGGCCGCGCCAGCGGCAGACCATGCTGCGCAGTGCACTAATGTAACGGGTTGCTGCCTGAATCGCGTCTTCAATGGTAACCCCGCCGATCAACACCGCGAACTCTTCACCTCCATACCGTGCGACCACATCATCACTGCGCTGATTCTGGCGCAGCGTCGTCGCCACGCTGCGCAACACGGCATCGCCGGCCTGATACCCATGTATGTCGTTGAAGTCCTTGAAGTGATCCAGGTCGACCATGGCCAGCGCGAAAGGCGGTGCGGCGCCGTTATCGGTGTCCAACAGTTCCTGAAGCCGTACATCAAGATAGCGGCGATTGTACAGCCCGGTCAGGGCATCGGTGCGGCTTTCGCGAAGCAGAGCCCGATCGGTGCGGTTCCGTTCCATGGCCTCGGTCAACAGGCCGGCCAGGGTCAACATCAGATGGGATTCCTCACTGGAGAAATCCTGCGGCTCCAGATAATCGAAGCCCAGGAAGCCCGACACCCGGCCCTGGTACCCGATCGGCACGCACAACAGCGCACGGATATCCTGCGAGCCGAGAAACTCCTTCTCGATGGCCGCCTCGCCGGGTAGATCATTCAACTCCCTGAGGATCAACGGGTCGAACCGATGAATCCGTTCCTCCATCTGTTGCTGCCACCAAGGCAGATCGGCGACAACCAGATTCTGACATTCATTGAACACTGAACGGACGCCGGGTGCGCACCATTCGTGGGTGTTGGTCATGATGCGACCGCCATCGAGGAACTCGAACACATAGGCCCGCTGCGCACCCATCAACCGTCCCGCCTCCCGCAGCAGGTAATCAATACCGGTATGAATATCGTCGACATTGGCTTTCAGAAACAGGCTTGAAACCTCAGTGGACAGCCGTTGAATGCCCTCCAGGCGGGCCCTGGCCTGCTCGTAGCGTTTGCGTTCCGTAATATCGATGACCGTTCCGGCCAGCGCTGGCTTGCCTTCGTAGACCGCGCGTCGGACCACTGACTCAATCCACAGGACACGGCCGTCCGGCTGCAACAGTCGGTCCTCGAAGCGACCACCATCCAGTTCGCCCGCCACGATCCGCTCGACTCGATCGCAGACGCGCCCGCGATCCTCCGGGTGTACGAATGGCAGGAAGGAATGACCGATGAGCTCCCTGCGGCTGACCCCGAACAGCGTCGCCATGGTCTGGTTGACCGCACGGGTCTTGCCGTCCACGCCAATGAACAGGCCTACCGCCGAGCTGTCGGAAAGAGTTCTGAACAGCTTCTCGCGCTCCTCCAGGGTGGCGGTCTTCTCCGCGATTCGTCGTTTCAGCAGACGCTGATCCCGGAACAACACGGCCACCGCCGTGCCGAGAACAAGCATCGGCAACAGTGGCCAGAGCCACGGTGGCACAACCTCAACGGTCTCGGTTCGCACCCATCGCTGGGCGGAGCGGCGGATGCCCTCCTCGCCCAGTTCCGCCACCGCGGCATCCAGTGCATCGAGCAACACGTCATTTCCTGCGGCAACGGCAAATTCGAGATGTTGCGCATAGAGCCGGGTCATGGGCCGAAAACGAGTGGGACCACCATGTCGGTCCAACAGGTAGAGTGCCACCGGATAGTCGGCGACAAAGGCTTCCAGCTCACCTGCCATCGCCGCCCGGATCATGACATCGTTGTTGACGAAGACCTTCAGCTGGAGTCCGGAATGGTGTGCCTCCATGAATTCGCGTTCATAGCTGCCCTCAACCACCCCAACCGGTATCCCGATCAATTCGTCCGCCGACTCGACCAGCAGATTGCCGGTCACGAACAGATAGGCACTCAGGGGCAGCAATGGCGACCCGAAGTCGAGAAATTCCTCGCGCTCTTGGGAACGGAACAGGCCGCCATGCACGTCGGCGCGTCCATCCCGCACTGCTTCTGTAGTGTCCGGCCAGTCGACCAGCAGAAATTCCACCGGCCGGTCGAGTTGGCTGCCGATATCCTGCCAGACCTCGATCAGTGCGCCCTGCGGTTCACCCTGCTGATCTCTGAAAGCAAAGGGTGGCCAGGCATGATCCTGCACCACAATCAGTGGCTCCGGCTCTTCGGCAACAGCCAATGCCGACAGGCCCAGTGCGAGCAGGCTCGGAACCAGTGTCCGGAGCAGCCAGCGACTGAATCGAGGCCTACGGATCGGCGTTGAGCCGGGCATTTTCACGCTGCCTCTCCCGCCGCATGGCCGGAGGCCCAGGCCCACTGAAAATTGTGACCACCAAGATGCCCGGTAACGTCGATCACCTCACCAATGAAATACAGGCCCGGATGCTGTCGGCATTCCATGGTCTTCGACGACAATGCACTGGTATCGACGCCACCCAGAGTCACCTCGGCGGTGGAATAGCCCTCGGTGCCATCCGGCCACACCTGCCAGTTCTGACAGCGCTCCACGATCCGGGCCAGTTGCGGCTCGCTCAGGGAGTCCAGCGGCCCATCCGGCAGCCCCGAGCGGATCCATTCGGCGGCAACGCGTTTGCTGAGAAACACCGACAGCGCGTTACGCAGGCTCTGTTTCGGCCGCAGCGCACGCTGTTCGCGCAGATAGGCGGCGAGATCGCCATCAGGAAACAGGTCGATGTGCATGGCCTCGCCCGGTTGCCAGTAGCTTGACGCCTGCAGCACTGCCGGGCCACTCAATCCACGATGGGTAAACAGCAGCGCCTCGCGAAACGCCACCGAACCAGCCCGCACCGCAGCCTGCACCGCGACACCCGACAGCTCTGCAAGCTGCCGCAGCTTGCGCCCGGGTAACGTTATAGGCACCAGACCGGCCCTGGTTGGCTGAACGGGCAGGCCCAGAGAGGCGGCGAGATCAAGGCCAAAGCCCGAGGCACCCATGCGCGGGATAGACAGGCCTCCGGTGGCGATGACCAATGAATCACACTCGATTCCACCGTCAGGGCCCTGCAGATGATGCGGCGGCCCGAGCTGGTCGACCGTCAACGCATGCCGTGTACGAATTGTGACCCCGGCCTGCCGACATTCCTGTACCAGCATCTGCAGAATGTCCCTGGATGAACGATCACAGAACAACTGACCCAGGGTCTTCTCGTGATAGGGGATGCCATGACGCTCGACCATGGCAATGAAATCAAATGGTGTATAGCGACTGAGTGCCGATTTCATGAAATGAGGGTTGGCGGACAGGAAGTTGTCCGGCCTGCAGTGCAGATTGGTGAAATTGCAGCGGCCACCACCGGACATCAGGATCTTCTTGCCAACCTTGTTGGCATGATCCGCAATCAGCACGCGCCGTCCACGCTGACCGGCAACCAGGCCACACATCAGACCTGCGGCGCCACCGCCAATGACGACAACGTCAAACTGCTCCCTTACCTGGTCGCTGGTCGCCATGACGCGTTCCGGGCTGCAAACGGACGCTATAGTCCCACGATTTCGAACCGTACACATATGGCGTCAGACACCCCGATGGACGTCAATTTGTCGGCACATTACCCTAAACCTTGGTCGTAGGTCTTTAGTTTTAAGACAGTTTTCTGGCGGCGGCGCCAGACAGGCCTTCAAGTGTTTGATTTGAAATCTTTTTTAAAATCGGCACGGATCTCGCTTTAGCGACGCCATGCCACTGCATGGAGCAACTCCATTGACCAAGACAATCTCAACGGATCTGGCTCGGGTCAGCTTTGCCAACGACGGCAAGCCCCCGACCCCCATACGACCGCATCTGTTCGCGGCTACCCTCAATCAGCAATTGCAGACGAAACTGGATCCGACCCAGGTGCTGGAGATGTTCCGTGACGCAGTGACCGAGGCGGTGCCGGGGGTCGGCGTGCACTTTGACGGTTCGGTGGAAGGCTTCGTGTTCTCGGTCGGAGCCAACGGGCCGCATGTGGCGAACTACAATCTGGACGTTGACGGGCAACGCATGGGCAGTATTGAGTTTGGCTGCGAAAAACGCCTTTCCGCAAAGGACCTGGCCACCATCGAAGATCTGCTTTCCGCCCTGGCCTACCCGCTCAGAAACGCTCTTACCCACTTCGAAGCACTCCGCGCAGCGCAGACAGACCCGCTGACCGGCCTGTTCAACAAACTTGCAATGACCCGCCTGCTCGAGCGCGAACTCGCCCTGACCCGCCGCAGCGGCCAGGCGCTGGCCATGCTGGTGATCGATCTGGATCACTTCAAGGACATCAACGACGCGTTTGGCCACATCGTCGGCGACCGCGTACTGCAGACCGTCGCCGACCGCCTGAGGGAGGTCACGCGAGCGAGCGACTATCTGTTCCGGTATGGCGGCGAGGAGTTCGTGATCCTGCTCTGCGATGGTGACCAGGCTGCAGCCATGAAGGCCGCGAAGCGTGTTCAGCAAACCATTCGCGAATGCCGGCTGGGCGACGGCGAGGGCGGTCTGATCAGGGTGACTGCAAGCATTGGTCTCACCCAGCAATGCGACACGGACAGCCCGCTTTCGCTGTTCAAACGCGCCGACCTGGCCATGTATCGGGCCAAACGCGCCGGCCGCGACCAGGTCCGCGCCTCTCCCTACACCTGATCCCGGATCCGGGCACCCCGTCTTGCCTGGCCATGCGAACCGGTACACTCTGCTGCCTCCCGAAAACATCCGGAGCGCGCCTTGACCGCATTGACCCAAAGCGAGGATCGCCCGATACAACGGCTCGGCCTGGCCATTGGTCCGCTGCTGGCCGCGCTGGTGTTCTGGCTGATTCCGGATGCGGATGCCGGCGGTCTTGACTCTGCGGGACGGGCGACCGCTGCGATCGGCGTGCTGATGGCGGCCTGGTGGCTCACGGAGGCGCTGCCTCTGCCGGCCACCGCACTGCTTCCCCTGGCACTTTTCCCACTTCTCGGCATCAGCAATTCCGCAGCTGCCGCTGCGCCCTACGCCAGCGACGTGATATTCCTGTTCATGGCCGGCTTCATTCTTGGCCTGGGCATGGAGCGCTGGAATCTGCACCGCCGCATCGCCCTGCGCATTATTCTCGGCGTCGGAACAGCGCCGCGGCGGCTCGTGGGCGGCTTCATGCTCGCTGCCGCCGTGCTCAGCATGTGGATCTCCAACACCGCTGCCACCATCATCCTGCTGCCAGTGGCGGTCAGCGTCATCCGCATGCTGCAGGACCCGGACGCGGCCGACCAATCCGCGGTGGCGCAATTCGCTACCTGTCTTGTCCTGGCCATCGCCTACAGTGCCTCCATTGGCGGCGTCGGGACACTGATCGGATCACCGCCGAATCTGGTCGCCGCCGGCTTCCTGGAAAGCCGGATGGACTGTCAAATCGGGATGCTGGACTGGATGCGTTTCGGCCTGCCCCTGGTGGTTCTGTTTCTGCCCCTGGCCTGGGTTTATCTGGTCTGGTTTGCCTTCCCGCTGCGCATGGGACAGACCGACAGCGGCGCTGAAATCCGCAGTGCGCTGGCCAATCTCGGGACCATGAGCCGGGGCGAGCGAATCGTCAGCGTGGTTTTCGGGCTGACCGCCCTGGGCTGGATCTTTCGCCCACAACTGGTGAGCCTGCCGGGCCTGGGCTTTCTCAGCGACCCGGCAATCGGCATGCTCGGTGCACTGAGCCTGTTTCTGATTCCGGTCCACAAGGGCGAACGGGCCATGGACTGGGAAACCGCTGCCCGGCTGCCGTGGGGTGTCCTGCTGCTGTTCGGCGGCGGTCTCAGCCTTGCGGCTGCCATTGGGGAACACGGTGTCGACACCTTCATCGCCAGCGGCATCCGCGCCCTGGGCGATCTGCCTCTGTGGCTCCTCCTGCTGATCGCGGTCACGGTGGTCAAATTCATGACCGAACTGACCAGCAACACGGCCATCGCCACCACATTCATCCCGGTGCTGGCGGCTGTGGCCGTTGGCCTGGGCGCGCCACCCGAGATGCTGGTCATCGCCGTGGCGTTGAGCGCCAGCTATGCCTTCATCATGCCGGTAGCCACGCCACCGAACGCCATCGTGTTCGCATCTGGCTATGTCACGATCGGCCAGATGGCACGGGCAGGAATCGGCCTCAACCTGCTCTCGATCATCCCGGTAGCGGCAGTTGCCTGGCTGGCGACACCGGGGTTGTGCAGTTAAGGAAACACTGATTTATTCCCACGCCTGCGCCCGAGACCGGTTTTGGTCATCTGGCAAGGCGCGGTGCCGGTTCGGTAGCCGTAGCTACCGGGCCGGTGACGCAACACAGCCAGGGGCCAAAACCGGCCGGGCCCCTTGGGTTGGGCCGCATTTTCCCCGACTGCTGTGTTGCGCTGCTTGACCGCAGAATGACTGCGGCGCTGCGCAGCGCGCCTTGCCTCGGAAAAAATGCGGACTCCAACGCAGGCGTGGGAATAGATCAGTGTTTCCTTAAAGACAGACTGAAGATTTCTTGCTTTCGCGTTGAGTTGCCCGGCGCTTCCCTAAAAATCGACACCGAGGGTTGCCCAGGCCGTGCGGCCCGGCTCATTGATTCGTCGATCCACGAGGCCCAGCTCCGCCGCGCCGCGTTGAATGTGTTCGGAATAGGCTCGATCAAGCAGATTGTCCACGCCGACGGTCAGGCGCGCGCCATCAAAGAGTGACAAGCCGCCATATACCGCCAACGTGGCGAAGCTGGCGGATTTGTCGGTGTCCAGGCTGTAAATGGTGCCATACCCCTCGTGCACGCGGTTCTGCCGGGCCACACCGCGAACCACTCCACCCGCGAAATAGCGTGTGCCGTGGTAGTCCAGCGTCAGCGTGGCCTCCAGCGGCGGGGTCTGAGCCAACGGCTCGCCGTCACTTCGGTTGCGGGCATGCACCCAGGCCAACGTGCCACTCAGGCTGAGTTGCTGGCTCATGCTCCAGCGCAGATCAGCCTCGGCGCCAAAGGTCCCTGCCGTAACGTTCCTTGCGCCCTGTTCCTCAAGCCCCGGGGCCACCACAAGCACGTAGTCCTGTATCCGGCCATAAAAGCCTGACAGCCCGGCCTGCCAGCGTTCCGTCACAAGGCGCGCGCCGAGATCCAACTGGGTAAGGGCCTCATTGTCCAGATCAAAGACGCGGTCCCGCTCCCAGAAATCCGGTGCCCGCTCAGCGCGACCAATGCCGGCCTGCACCATCACCGGCAAGGTTTCCAGCTCGTGCTCCAGACGGAGAAATCCGCTCCACAGATCTTCCGCGTCGCGGTCACCGCGTCGCGCCCCGCCGAAACCGTCTGCTTCCGCGGTCGCCCGGTGGCGGTCCAGGCGCAGGCCGGAAACAACTGCCGTACGTCTAGTGAGCTGGTGATCCAACTCGGCAAACAGCCCCGTCTGGGTGAACGACGCAGTATCCTCGCGCGACTCATCGCGCCAGTTAAGTGCAGCCATTCCCATCAACCGCCCATCGCGGTGCCGATCATCGCTGTAGTCGGCGCCGACATGGAGTCGTGTGACGCTCGTCAGATCCACATCCGCTGCCAGACGGCCACCTCGCGTACGTCGATCCGGAAACCGGACCATCGGCATGTTCGGCGGCGAGCGGAGCGTGAAGTTGTCCATCACGTGATCGACCTCGTTGTAATAGACCACCCCTTCCAGTCGGGCCACCAGTGAGCTGATGCGGTCACGACTGACCCGCAGCGTGTAGCCGGTTCTGTCAAACCGGGTACCGTCCATACCCCGGTCATCGTAGGCGGCCTCCGCGTCGCTGCGGTCGTAGGAAAACTCCACCCGGGTATCCGCATCCGGCGTCCAGCCGGCGGTCCCGGTGGTGCTCCAACGCTCGTATTCGGAGCGCACCCGATCGCCGTTACCGTCCCTGTAGTCATCCTGGGTTGAAATATTGCCGATCAGGCGGACGTAACCGTCACGATTGCCGACGGTCACATCGGCCATCAGGTCGTTACGGTCGAAGCGCCCGTATGTCGCGCTGGCAAAGCCTTCCACCGTGGGTTCCCTGAAACGCGGACGGTCGCGCTCGAACCGGATCTGGCCAGCGGGGCTGACACCATAACGCACGCTCTGCGGGCCCTTGATGACCTCCACTCGATCGAAGGCCTGGGGGTAGATATAGGCCGTTGGCGGATCCATGCGCCCACCGCAACCACCATAGATCCGCGTGTCATCCACCAATAGATTGATCCTCGAACCGCCCAGCCCGCGCAGCACCGGATCGCCACCGGTTCCACCCTTGCGGCTGCTTGTCACACCCGGGATGGAGCGCAGGAAATCGGCGCCATCATTGGCTGGCAGTGGGGCCCTGGGTGTACGCGTATCGGTACTGACCCTCAATGGGCTGCTCATGCTGGGCGCGGTCACCACCAGGGGCGACAGATGCAGCCCGGATTGTCCCGCCTGCAGAACCGGATGCAGGCTGAAGGCGACGATGCCCACCATGGACATGTACCGATAGAATGACGGACCGTTCCTCACAAACCCTCTCCTTCAATAGGTTCCAATCGCGTCGGGAGAGAGCAGAAACGATGCCATTGGCGAAGGAAACCACTCCGACGGTGGGAGATTTGAAAGAAAACCGGCATTTACACGCTGCACGGCGAACCCGACCGACGACTGGAAAACCTCCAGTCCATGCGGCATTTCACCCATGGCTGAGTGAAATGCCGCAGCCCACTGGGGATCACCATGCCGACTGAATGGACCATCGCGTTCCTGTTCGGCCTGATGAGCAGCACCCACTGTCTCGGTATGTGCGGCGGCATCGCCGGCATGCTCAATTACAGCCTGGCCCCGGCCATTCGCGAGCGGCCCGCGCGGCTGGCGCTTTTCAATCTGAGCTACAACGCCGGACGTCTCTCCAGCTATATGATGGCGGGGGCGGCAATGGCGGCAGGCGGAGGCCTCCTCGCTGGTCTGGCCGGCGCCGTCAGCCCGCTGCTCATGAGTATTCTGGGTACGCTTTTCCTGATGGCCGTTGGCTTCCATATCGCAGGCCTGTTCCCCCGTTTTGCCCGTATCGAAACCCTGGGTCGCCCGGTCTGGCGGCGATTGGAACCCCTTGGCCGGCGCCTGTTGCCGGTGCGCTCGATGCCCCAGGCCTACGGGTTCGGTCTGGTCTGGGGATGGTTACCCTGCGGCCTGGTCTATTCCGCCCTGGTCTACAGCCTGAGTACCGAAACGCCAGTGCACGGCGCCCTGTTCATGCTGTTTTTCGGTCTCGGCACCTTGCCGATGCTGTTAACTGCCGGCGTCATGGCAAGCAGCATCGCCGCGGTGCTGCGCCACCCACTCTGGCGACGGGTGGCCGGACTGAGCATCGTGGTGCTATCTCCAGTCCCGGCACTGGCGCGCCACTGGGGGCATTTCCATTGATGGATCAATCATCGCTTGCGGTAGAATTCCCGCTGATGGCAGAAGCAAATGGACCAGAACAACCGATGATCGGTCAATCAGCCAACTTTCAGGCGGCCTTGCGTAATGCGCGGCTTGTTGCCGGCACGGACGTGACCGTGTTGCTGCATGGCGAGAGCGGTAGCGGCAAGGAGCTTTTTGCGCAATTGATTCATGCCGAGAGTCGCCGCCGGGATCAACCGTTGGTGACCGTCAACTGCGCCGCTCTGCCGGTCACGCTGGCGGAGTCCGAATTGTTCGGCCACCGCCGGGGCGCCTTCACCGGGGCCCACGGGGATCGCGTGGGCCGTGTTCAACTGGCGGACCGCGGCACGCTGTTCCTCGATGAGATCGGCGAATTGCCACTGGAGGCGCAGGCCAAGCTTCTGCGCTTCATCGAGCGCGGTGAATGCCAGCGGCTTGGCGAGAACAGGACGCATCGGGTGGACGTGCGCATTGTCTCGGCCACCCACCGCGATCTTCGCGCCGCAGTGGAAAACGGAAAATTTCGCGAAGATCTGTTCTACCGCTTGCAGGTCATCCCGGTGGAAATCCCTCCCCTTCGGGACAGGGATTCCGATTGCCTGCTTCTGCTGGACCACTTCCTGACATCCCAGGCCCGTGCGCATGACCTGGAAGCGCCCAGGCTGACGGCGGCCGCGCGGCAACACCTGCTGCGCCATAGCTGGCCTGGCAATGTGCGTGAGGTACGTAACTTCGCGCACCGACTGGTGGTGCTGATGGCCGGACAAACCATCGATTGGTCAACCATTCCTTCGGAGTGGCTGCAGAGCGATCCCGGACCGGGCCCGGATTTGAAACTCCCGTCAGGGGGCCTGGACCTGGCGCAGCTGGAGAGGACATTCCTGGCACAGGCCCTGGAAATGGCGAAGGGAAACAAGAGTCAGGCGGCCCGCCTGCTCGGATTGACCCGGGACACCCTGAATTATCGGCTACAGAAATACGCCCTTGGCTGAGAGCGAACAGCGCTCCCCAGTTGCCGTCTCAACCACGATAACCGCGCTCCCGGGCCTCCTTGCGCTCCTGGCCATCGATGCTGAGCGTCGCGGTCGGCCTCGCCAGCAATCGCGCCAGGCCGATGGGTTCGCCGGTTTCCTCACACCAGCCAAAGGTACCCGCGTCGATGCGGGCAATGGCGGCATCGATTTTCCGCAGTAGCTTGCGTTCCCGATCGCGCATCCGGAATGCCAGGCTTCGCTGCTCTTCCAGACTCGCCCGGTCTGCCTCATCGCTGAGCTTGGTTTGCTCGCGCAGTTCGTTCAGCGTGTGCTCGCCGGCAGTCAGCAGTTCAGCGCGCTGGTTCAGCAGCAATCGGCGGAAAGATGCGAGCTGTTCCGAGGACATGTACTCGTCGGGCGAGGTCTCCAGCAGCGAGGCCCTGGCGGTGTTCACGTCAATCATGCCGGATCGACCTCGTCGGCGAAGCGCCATGCGGGAAACGGATCGGGGAACTGTTTCCATCCGGGACTGCCCAGCGCATATTCGGCATCGGTGAGCAGACAGGCATCCAGGCGTCGACGCAATGCTGCCTCATCCATGCCAATGCCGATCAGCACCAGTTCCTGTTGGCAGTCACCATGCGGCGCCTGCCACCGATCATGAATGAAACGCAGGGTTTCCGGATCGTCAGGCCACTGGTCCGGATCCATCGCCGCCCACCAGAGCCCGGCCAGGCCGTGTCTCGCCACCGCGCCAGCCTGGGACCACTCGCCAACGCAGTCTGGCCGGCTGGCGAGCCAGAAATGGCCTTTCGAACGGATAACTCCCGGCCATTCTGCCTGCACCAGTTGCCAGAACCGCTGCGGATGGAACGGGCGCCGGGCCCGGTAGACAAACTGGCTGACCCCGTACTCCTCGGTCTCCGTCTGCTCTTCACCGCGCAAGGTGGCCAGCCAGCCCGGGGCGCGGGCCGCCTGTTCGAAATCGAACAGGCCGGTATCCAGCACCTGCTCGCAGCCGATTCGGCCGAATTCGCTGCGCAGGATCCGCGCCCGGCTATTCAGACCGCGGAGGATCTCTTCGAGCCGTTTCAACGCCGCGTCGTCTACCAGATCAGTCTTGTTCAGCAATAGCACGTCAGCAAATTCGACCTGTTCGATCAGCAGGTCGACGACAGTCCGCTCATCCCCGCCGCCGAGGGATTCGCCACGTTGCGATAGCTCATCCTGCGACGCGTAGTCACTGAGGAAGTTGGCCGCGTCGACCACGGTCACCATGGTGTCAAGTCGCGCCACGTCAGACAGGCTGCGTCCGTCCGTGTCGCGAAAGGTAAAGGTTTCCGCCACCGGCAGGGGCTCGGAGATACCCGTGGACTCGATCAGCAGGTAATCGAAACGGCCTTCACGCGCCAGGCGGCCAACCTCCACCAGCAGATCTTCGCGCAGCGTGCAGCAGATGCAGCCATTGCTCATCTCGACCAGCTTCTCGTCGGCACGGGACAGACTGCTGCCGTCACGTACCAGCGCTGCGTCGATATTGACCTCGGACATGTCGTTGACAATAACCGCCACGCGCCGTCCCTCGCGATTGTTCAGCACGTGGTTGAGCAGGGTCGTCTTGCCGGCACCGAGAAACCCGGACAGCACGGTTACAGGAAGCTGGTTCATTACACCCCCTAAACTTGCAACATTATAACGTTCTACTATTCTCCAGCTAACCCTCCGGCGATGCAATGGCCAGCCCCGCGGATCACCCCGACCCATGGGCGCTTCACAAAACGCCACGCAATTCACCCATACTGACGGTATGGAACCAGGCAACGACTGCTCCGGGCACCGCTGGTGACCCGCAGGACTGATGAAAGGGTGGCTTTTCAATCTATGCAAGAGGATGACAACGGAAGGATCCGACGCCTGCGCTTGTTGATCCTGGACGATGAGGCAAAGGCCGGAGAAACGATCCAGCACATCGCTCAATCGGTGGACTTCGAGGCGGTTCATACCACCGAGCCCGCCGTGTTCTTCGAGAAAGTGCGGAATTGGAAACCGGACGTTATCGCGCTGGATCTGATCATGCCGGATATGGATGGCGTCGAGGTCATCCGCAGACTTGCCAACGACGGCTGCACCGCGAAGCTGATCATTACCAGCGGCGTTGGCCACCGCGTACTTGACGCCGCCGAGCGCTCGGCGAAGGCGCACGGGCTTGAGATTTCAGGTCTTCTGCCAAAGCCGTTCCGCGCCAATACGCTACGCGAGCTGCTAAGCGGTGACCACGCGGCCCGCCGAGCCCGACAGACTGCCAATGACGCATTGGCGACGACCGCCCAGGCAAGCAAGAATGCCTCCGCTGCAGACCTGCAGGATGCATTGGCACAGGGGGCGATCCGGGTCGCTTATCAACCCAAGATTCACTGCCGGACGGGCGTTCTGGTCGGGTTCGAAGCGCTCGCGCGCTGGCAGCATCCGGAAAATGGTCTCATCGGACCGGAAACATTCATTCCGCTTGCCGAAAAACACGGTCTGATCGACCGGCTCACGGAGCAGGTAGCGGACCAGGCGCTGACATGGCTGGCCGGCCTGGCGGCTCCGAACCAGGGTCACCGAACCCATGATCTGGCCCTGAAACAGGCCTTTCTTTCACTGAACATCTCGGCACGGTCGCTGGAGCAGAGAGCGTTGTTCGAGCGCATCCTGCAGCGTTGTCGCGAGCTGAACCTGGAGCCCTGGCGCGTTGTACTGGAGGTCACTGAAAGCAGCGCCATGCAGGATCCCACCACCGCGCTGGACAACCTGACGCAGGTACGACTGAAAGGCTTCCATCTGTCCATTGACGACTTCGGCACCGGTTACTCCTCCATGGTGCAACTGGTGCGTCTGCCGTTCTCCGAAATAAAGGTGGACAAGCGTTTTGTCACCGACGCCACAACGTCCGCCGAATCCAGGGCCATAATACGTTCGGTGGTCGACCTCGGCCGCAGTCTGGGCATGCGGGTTACGGCCGAGGGCGTCGAGGATTCGGAAACGCTGGATTACCTGCGTCAGCTGAATTGCGATTATGCGCAGGGCTATTACATCGCTCGCCCGCTGGCGCCTGACGCCGTGGTCGACTGGTTTATCGAGCGGGAATGCAGCCGCGAGGACGAACGCCTGGCCGCACTGCATTCGCTGCGACTGCTGGATACGCCCGCTGATCACCGATTCGATCGAATCACCCGCCTTTGCCGGCAATTATTCGGGGTGCCGACCGCGCTGATCACTCTGGTGGACGAACGACGGCAGTGGTTCAAATCCCGCAGCGGGCTTGACATGCGGGAGACGCCCCGCACTCTGAGTTTTTGCAGCCGGGCCATCGAGCAGCCGGATACGCTGCTGGTCAGCGATGCCCGCCAGGATCGCCGCTTCCGCGACAACAAGCTCGTTACCGGACCGCCCGGTATCCGTTTTTATGCCGGGCAACCGCTGAGCCTCCCCAGTGGAGAGCCATTGGGCACGCTGTGTCTGATCGACTATGTGCCGCGCACGCTATCGGCCCATGAATTGGAGCAGCTGGCAGCCTTGGCCGAAATCGCCGAGCGGGAGATCCTGGCCAGCCGCCCGGATGATGCGCAAATAGCCGGGATCTGCGATCACGACACCCTGCTTGCCAGCATCGACAGCAGCCTGAGCCTGTGCGAACGGCTGGATCTGCAGGCCATCGCCATACGGGTCCGTCCTGTCACGGCCGACGTCCGCAGTCAGGATGGTCTGGCACCGGAAATCATCGCCGCCTTCGAGGGCCTGGTCGCGGAAACCCTGGAAATTGCCGACGTGGTTGGCTGGCTGGACGATGAACAGTTGCTGGCGGTTATTCTGGGAGCAAACCGTTACACCGCGAACGAGGCACTCACCCGCCTTGCGGAAACCATGAATCGCTGGAACCGTTGCCGCAGCAACGGCGAGCCGGCCATCGAGTGCCTGCTGTCGGCTGAAGCCCTACCCACCAATCGCCACCTCTGCGGGCTGGAAGCCCTGCGCGGCTCATCCCTGGTGGCCGAGATCCGCGTTAGCGCCTAGGAACACGCTGGTGTTCCAGCGTCACCGCCCGAGACCGGCATTGGTCACCTGGCAAGGCGCGGTGCCGGTTCCCTCGCCAGAGCTACCGGGTCAGGCCACATCCGTCTGACGGTCCTCGTCCTTCTGCAGCGTGTCGGCAAGCTTGTGCAGCACCGCACGCAATTGCGCCAGATCCTCGCCCGATAGACCCGTGGCGTCGGCAACAGCACGCTGTATGTCCGCCGTGCACGGTTGCAGGTCCCGACCTGCAGCGGTGAGCCGCACAAGCACCGTGCGCTGGTTGTCCTTCGGTCGCACACGCCGGACCAGGTTCATAGCCTCGAGCCGCTTGAGGATCGGCGTCAGCGAAGAAGGATCCAGGTTGACGCGTGCCGCGAGACGACTCGCCGACAGACCGTTTTCCTCCCACAGCGCCAGCATCACCAGATACTGTGAGTGATTCAGGCCCATGGGCTCCAGTCGCCTGCCAAAGGTCCGCGTGATTGCCCGATTGGCACGACACAGCGCAAAGCAGAGCTGCTCCTCGAGCAACAGATTGCGAAATTGCGGTGTTGTCTGATCGCTCATGTTCTCTCCAGTATTACGCTTATCTATCTAATAATTAACCAACTGACTGTTTGCCCTGTCCGCAATGGTCCCACCGCAAAGCTTAGTCTCTCGCGAGGCAGCAGTTGACCGCTGCGAGCGAGGTTTCGGACACTGCCATCTTCCGGAAGTCGAAAATGGAGACGTTCTGATGATCCATCCATGGATTCGACGCAGTTACCTTGGCCTGCCCTTGCTGGCCTTGATGCTTTCAGGCCCGGTTGCCGCCGAAGCACCACAGGAAATGATTGACGAAGCCCTCGGCAGCCTCGAGGTGCTGGCCGCACAGATGTCGGAGCAGAGTGACGCCCACGGCAGCCAATATAAGCAACAGTTTCGTGACGGCTATGCCGAACTGCTCGACGACCTCAGCTATCACCTTGAGGTCACTGGCAATGCGACCGACAGCCAGGTGAGCGCCTTCCGGCGCGATGCCGAGGCCATCGGGCGCAACCATGGTCTGCTTGACTGACTGACGGAAACGCTGGTTTATTCGCGCTTCTTTAAGGAAACACTGCTTTATTCCCGCGTCTGCGTTGGAGTCCTAACGCTCGGCCGGCGCGATCGCCCGCCCGAACCCCAGTTCTTCCGCGGCTTCCAGATCGTGGAAGCGGATGCGCGCGAAATGCCGGGCGGCGTACATCGGACAATCACAGCCTAAACACACCGCCTGGCGCTTTTCTGTGCGTTCGAACACCCGAACCCCGGCCTCCTCCAGCATCGCCAGACTGTCAGGCACCGGGTAGTGCTCCCGTGGCTCGCACTGGCGGCCACCCGAGAACTCCTGCGCCACCCACACATAGGTGCCTTCAAAGATCGGCGGACCGTCCGATCCGGCGCAGGCCGAAAGCAGGATGCTGACCAGGCCGATCAGGAAGCACACCCCGGCCAGGCGCGGAGGCTCCGGCGAAATACGCCTATCGACTATCATGCGCCGCACTCCCTCGCCGCACGGGACATATTATTTTCCCCATTGTCCGCGCTCCGAATCCTTTATGCTATGAACGACTTCTCGCAACCATGGACGATACCGTGTCATTACTGACAATTCCCCGTTTCACCGCCGCAATCGTCCTGGCCGCTGTCACCGCACTCGGTGCCGGAAGCGTGTCGGCGAACACCGGCGGCTCCAGCGACATGATCCGCGTCTACGAGGCCTACGCCGTCTACAAGATGGGACGCTTCGATGAGGCCTTCGAGATGTACCAGGTTCTTGCCGAGGAAGGCAGTGCTCGCGGCATGCTGAATCTGGCGCACATGTATGCCCATGGCGAAGGTGTGGAAATGGATCGTGAACAGGCGCTGCTCTGGTATCGCCGTAGTGCCGAAGCCGGCGACGTCACGGCGATGCTGGAAACCGCCGAGGCCTACCGCGACGGCCTTGGTACCAGGGCGGATGCCACCGAGGCCGACCGTTGGTTCCTGCGCGCCGCCGAGAGTGGCAACAGCGAAGCCCAGTGGTTGCTCGGCAAGAGACTGCATGACGCCGGCGACGAGGCCGAAGGGCTGGACTGGATCCGCATCGCGGCCGAGGAAGGTGGCCAGATGCATGCGCGGCAGTTCCTGTCCGAACTCGATGGAGAAGAAACCAACGGTCAAGCCTTCAGCGAAGAACAACGTCAGCAATTGAGAGAAATCCTGGCGCGCATCGACAAGGCGGCACAGAACCGGGACCCCTCTGGTATCGTCGCGCCGATCAGCACGGAAGCCCGGATCCGTGTTCGTCTGCCCAACGGCGCGGGCTGGAACGAGATGGATCGCGAGGCGCTCAGGAATCTGTGGCAAGCCACCTTCGACCAGGTGCAATCCTACGATTACGCGCGCAGCGGGCTGGAATTGGTGCCGGTCAGCGACGGCATGCTCGCGCACTCGCGTATCCACGAGAGACTGGATGGCGTTGACGGTAGCCGACAGCTGGAAATTCGCGAGACCGCGCAATTCCGCCTGCATGGCGACCAACTGGAAATTCACCGCCTGCAACTGGATATTCGCCGGGTCGACTGATGAAACGAAAAAAAAGCCCCGCCAGATGGCGGGGCTTTTTAATCCAGTCCGGATCCGAGGACCCAAATCGGACCATTTAG
>SKGQ01000022.1 GCA_007117515.1 Ectothiorhodospiraceae bacterium
AGCTCTCGCGATATCCCGTTAAAGGACTTGGCAGGGCAACCCTTCTCCTACTGTATGCCCGATCCGTTGCTCGAACAGATTCATTCGATTGACAGTCGAGCCAAAGGCCGCGTCGCAACAAGCGAGCAAGTCATTAACGAAGAGTCCAGAGATCGGTTCCTCATAAGCTCGCTGATTGAAGAAGCGATCACCTCGAGCCAACTGGAAGGAGCATCGACAAGCAGGCAGGTCGCCGCGCAGATGCTGCGCGAGAGCAGAAAGCCTCGTGACAAGAGCGAACAAATGATTCTGAACAACTTTCAGGCGATGCAGGAAATCGTAAAACTCAAGCATGAGCCTATGAGCATTGATCTCCTGCTTCACCTTCACTCTTCGCTGACCCAGGATACGCTCGACGATACGTCGGCCGCAGGCCGGTTCCAGAGGCCGAACGAAGAGCGGGTCCGAATCGTGGATCACGGCACGGGGACGACGTTGCATGCCCCCCCTCCGGCAGAGCAGATACCGGAGAGAATGAAACAACTTGTGACATTTGCGAACGCTACGAATAAGGCGAATGGGTTTCTCCATCCCATTGTAAAGGCCATAGTCCTTCACTTCTGGCTCGCGTATGTTCATCCGTTCTTCGATGGCAACGGACGCGTCGCGCGCGCGCTCTTCTACTGGTCCGCAGCCAGATCGGAATACTGGCTCCTCGAGTACATCTCGATTTCCCGAATCCTGAAGAGGGCGCCCGCGCGTTATGCAAGGTCCTTCCTGTACACCGAGACGGACGAAAACGACCTCACGTACTTTCTCCTTGACCAGGCGATAGTGATAAACCGCGCCATCGACAGTCTGGAGCGGCATCTGAAGCTTAAAGGTGAGCAAGTCAAAAAGGTTGCCGAAGTGATCCGAGGCCAACGTGCGTTGAACCACCGTCAGGTCGCGCTGCTGAGTCACGCCATTCGTCACCCCGCCCACCGGTACACGATTCGGTCACACCAAACCAGTCACCGGGTTGCCTATGCGACCGCTCGCAAGGACTTGCTTGAGCTCGCAGATTTGCAACTGCTTGTTGAACGGCCCGTTGACAAGAAAACCCTTGGGTTTGTGGTTCCTCGTGACATTGAGGAACGCGTTAAAGGGCTTGCCGCCTGATTTCCCCTCATGGTGCAGTACCGCGACCGGTCGTGGCTATTCGAGATGTGACCAACCAAAGATGCTGGACGTCGACGTGTCGCTTCTTGCTTGTCGCGGATGTGATTGTTCGCCGTCCGGCGCCTCGGTATACTCCGCGCCTGAAGGAAATTTGCCGGCGTAGCTCAGTTGGTAGAGCAACTGATTCGTAATCAGTAGGTCGGGGGTTCGACTCCTCTCGCCGGCACCAGATAAATAAACGGCTTACGTCGGATAGACGTAAGCCGTCTTTCTGTGGCCGAAATGTCGTGTGGCGTTCGATTCTTCGCGTATTAAAACAACCACAAGCTTCGGTAGCGAACATCCGGATCCTTGAAATCACGCTACCGAACTATGTGCACAAGTTTGGGGCCGAAATACCCGGTAATGCGACGTGCCAAAGTACATGGGTGTCCCCAACTCGCCATTTCAGGAATATCATCAGGAGGATGATGCCGAGCACCACGCGATAGGCGACGAAGGGCTGCATGCCGATGCGCTTGATGAAGGCCAGGAAGTAGTGAATGCACAGGTACGCGCTGATGCCGGAGAGGATGATGCCGATGCCCATGGCATCCCACGCCACGCCGCTGCTGTCTCGGATGAGATCGATGACCTGCAGGCCACTGGCCAGCACAATCACCGGAATGGATAGCAGAAACGAGAACCGGGCCGCGGCCTCGCGGCTCATGCCGACAAACAGCGCCGCCGTCATCGTAATGCCCGAGCGGGAGGTGCCGGGTATCAGGGCGACGGCCTGGGCACAGCCGATGAACAGCACGTCTTTCCAGCTCATCTCGTATTCCGAGCGCTGCCCCCGGAATTTCCAGTCGGCAAGCCCCAGCAGCAGGCCGAAGCCGATCAGCGAGCAGGCAATCACGATCGCGCCCACCTCCGGCGTCCGCAGCGTGACCTCCACCAGGTCCTTCAGCAACAGGCCGAAGATGCCCACCGGCACCGTCCCCCAGAGCACCGCCCAGCCAAGCCGGGAGTTGTCCGTCTGCCGCCGGGTGACCACGGACTGGCACCAGTCGTAGGTCACCAGATGCAGTTCACGCCGAAAGTACATCAACACCGCGGCTAGGCTGCCCACATGCACCGCCAGATCGAAGGCGAGCCCCTGGTCTTCCCAGCCGGTCAGCAGCGGCACCAGAATCAGGTGCCCGGCGCTGGAGATGGGCAGGAACTCGGTCAGCCCCTGGACGATGGAGAGGACGAAGATTTCGAGAAAAGACATGGGCGCCGCGCCACCAACGAGATATATTGCCGGACGCCCTCGCTGTGCTATCCGGTAAAGCGTCGGAGGGTACCACGATCAACCTTCGTCATTGGGCACGAAACTTATGTCCTACTTGCCGCAGTCGCTGGCTGGTGCGGGCTCTGTCGTGCGCAGCCTTCCGACGTTCGATAGCACGAGTTGTCGACGGGCAATTCCGTCTCTGTCACAGACGGTGAAGGTGCCGTTGCTGAAACGACTGGCTCCGAGCGCGTCGAAGCGGATGCGCCGAAGGATGTTCTGATTTGCGAGAACCCGCGCCCTGTTGCCGGGGAACAATTCGATCCGGTCGACGACGCCACCGTGATGGCAGCGTCCATCCGGCTGAACATTGCAGTCAGTTGCACCGCTCGGGCTGCGGAATATGATCCAGCCATCGCTCCATGCCTGTGCTTCGCAGCTGGCTCCGGTGCGCGTCCCGCAGATGACCGCGACGTTGCCAGTGCTGACGGCAGTCTGTCGTGCCAGCTGAATGCCGGTCGTCAGATCATGTTGGACGACCCAGACGGCGTGCTGGTTAATCAGGGAGCGGAAAGACGGAATGCCTGCGGTAACGAGCACGGCCAGGATGGCCATTACCGTGAGCAGAGAGACCAGAGTCGTTCCCCCGGCCCTGCGGGTCCAGGCCGCGGTTTCGTGATGCGTCGGCATGGTCGATTCCTCATCCTTGAGAACCGGTTTCCGCCATCCGTGGCGGTTGCGGCGCCAAGCTGAGCGCCTCTTGCAGTGTGGCAGCTTGTCGCTAACTTGCCACTGGTCCGGCTGGTCGTGCCGCCCATCGGCCGCCTTCGACAATTCGAATTTGATCGTTATAGATTCGGTTTATGGGACGCAGTACGGGTTTTACGTTGATCGAATTAATGGTCGCGATTGCGGTATTCGCGATCGTTACCCTGATTGCAGTACCGGGCTTCGGACGGTTCTTCGAGGTCAACCGGGTGCACACGCAGACCAATGAAGTTGTGACGGCGCTCAATGCGGCTCGTTCCGAGGCGATTCGTCGAGCGGAGGCCGTGTCCGTGATTACCTCCACGTCGGACGAAGGCCCAATCCTATGTCTGAGCCTGGATGGCGATGACTGCGACACGGATCCTAACCAAAATGGTGGTGACGGCATGCCGGTTTTTCTGCTCAACCCGTCGGTAACCGTGGCGCCGGTCTCTTGGGAGCTTGGATTTGATCGTGGCGGGTTCCGTCTGGATGGCGCGAACGCAGACGAGTTTTGTCTGCAGATCAGTGCCGGGCCGGATGGCCGGGAAATGCGGACCGTCCGGGTATCCGCGACGGGGCGAATCGAGGCAGGTCGAGATGGCTGCTGAGGCACGGTGAGCAATGAAGGACGTAGCTGATTTTAAGCTTCTGAAAAAATCGCAGGCCGGCGTGACGCTGCTTGAGGTGCTCATTGCGGCGCTTGTGCTGGGTATCGGTCTGCTGGGCGTTGCCGGTCTGCAGGTAACGGCCCTGCAAACCAATCAGGATGCAAGCTTCCAGAGTCAGGCGGTGAACCTGGCCTACGATCTGTCCGACCGGATGCGGGCGCACTGCCCGGAGCGCGCGGCCTGCGGCGTGGCCAACGTGCAGGGCACGGCCTGGTTCGAAGACTGGCAGGAGCGGGTGGAAGGCAGCCTGCCCGCCGGTCAGGGAGGCGTGCGAGCCGGCCAGAACAATGCCGTGCGGGTCGAAGTCAGTTGGGCGCGGCGAGACCGCGCAATCGGCACGATTCCCGTCGAAATCGGCAATGACGGGGATGACGGAGGGGGCGTTGACGGCGAGCTCGAACCGAACCAGGTGTTTATCGAGGTCGTACCGAGGGCACCGCTATGAAGTGCCGGATCAGAAATGTCGGTGGACCTGCGGCACCGGCCTGGGTGCAATCCGGCCTCACCCTGGTCGAGATCATGGTGGCCATTACGCTCGGCCTGATCCTGATCGCCGGTGCGATCAATATCTTCCTCAGTAGTCAGCAGGGGTACCGGCTCAATGAGGAAATCTCGCGCTTGCAGGAAAATGCCCGCTTTGTCGGCGAGACACTGAGCCGTGATCTGCGCATGACGGGGTTCAAGGGCTGCTGGAGTGCCCGGGACGGCCGCGAGGGCGTCGAGATCGATGGTCAGGCGATTGGTAACGATTTTCCCGTGGACGACGAGCTGCGTGATCGCCTGATGCGCGGAAGGGTCGGAGTTGGCCCTGACGCGTTGGCTGATGCCAGCCCGGTTTTAGGCAATTTCGATCTCATCGATGGCTCGGACGTCATTCTGTTACCGGAACTCTGGAACTTCAGCACGGTGTTGGTCGAGGATTATGCCGACGGCGCCAACGATATTCTCACGGCCCGTGGGCGACGAGGTGACTGGGCTGATGCGACCGATGACGACGTGCAGAGCGATATCGGTTTCGTCGTCAGTCGCGCCTGTACTCTGATGTATCTCTTCCCGGTTGTTCAGGGGCGCGAAGTCTCCTCCGACAATGGCGCAGTGGCGGTCGAGATCGTCATGGATCTGTCTGCGCATCCGGACGAGGCCCTGCTGTCCGAGCCGCGTGAAGGCGATTCCGTTGGTCGTTTACCCAATGTGCAGTCCGACCGATGGCCGGTTTACTTCGTCGCGACCGCCGACGGCGCGGATCGTGCGGGCCTCTGGCGCTTTCCCGGCGGCAATCGGCCGGCAGAGGAAATCGTTAGGGGCGTCGAAGCCATGCAGGTCAGAGTCATTCTAGATGGCAACGACACTCCACAGCCGGCCGCAAATATCGGACGCGACGATTGGGGTCGGATCAATGCGCTTGAGATTGAGCTGGATCTGGTTGGTGCCGAGGGACGGTTCAATGGGGCGAACGGTGACGGGCGGCTTCGGACCACGGTGACCCGCACGATCCAGGTCCGCAATGCGCCGCCCAGGAGGATTCGTTGATGCGTGGCAGAACACAACGCGGAGCGGCATTGGTCATTGCCTTGCTGATGTTGGTGTTAATGACCATCGTCGGCGTGTCGGTAATGTCGACGACCAACCTTCAGCAACGCATGTCGGCCAACCTCTACGATTCGAATATTGCGTTCCAGGCAGCAGAGAATCAGTTACGTGAGGCGGAGCGCCAACTTCTGACGGCTGCCAATCCAAACGGGTTGGTCGACGAGCCCGAGACCAATATTGGTGACTTCATTGCCGCTGAAGAGTGGGGGCGTGATGAAGCTTCCGGTGACAGGGGAAGCGCAGATTTCGTGATCGGCCCGCCGCGTGTTCGCACCCTCAGTGCCGCGCTCGGCAGCGAACAGGAATCCCTTTGTTTCTTCCCTGTTGCGGCATGGGGGCGGGGTGGCACGGACGAGGCGGTCGCCGTGATCCGGGAGTGGATTCACGTTGGTGATTGCAACATGGCGGGTGAGTAACGGCGAGCCAAGGCCACGATCGGTGGCTGCAAGACGGAGCACTCAAAAAATGACGCTTTTTCGGTGGGATTCCAGTTTCGGTCGCTGCGCCTTGCGCTGGCTGTGCGTCAGCCTGCTCGGCCTGATTTCCGTGCCATTGCTTGCTGACGATTCCTGTGACATCGAAGTCAGCCAGCGAGTTGGCAGTCTATTTTCCGCATCAAGCTATACGTTCGCCGAGATCACGCAGATCACCGGCGTCACCGAGAGTCTTGTCAGTGGCTCACGCTTGCTTTGCCTCCTGCCGAGCCGCCGGCCGCGCGGCTTCTCGGTCATTCCTCCCAATCGTATCGACACGAGGCGAAGGTGCGTTTTCGACTTCACGGTAAGCGGTCCGGATGTGGATTGCGATGCTGAGCCGGAGTCTGCTGGCGTATCGATTGCCACAAGCCCGCTCAACGTGACCGTCGCGAAACCACCGAACATTTTGATGATTCTGGATAATTCCAACAGCATGGCGGAGGGTCTGGACGGCGGTGTGGCGGCGACCTGTCAGCCCGGACCGGCTGCCGACTGCGTGGCAGGTGCCGCCAGCCCGGTGAGCAAATCGGAATATATTCGGGGCGTCGGCCGTGGGCTAATCGAGACTTATATGGGCCGGGTGAACATGGGGCTCATGGCATACCAGCAGAATCCGATCCGGTCATCGGGTTGGTCCGCAGACATCTTTTCGAATAATGTCGTTCGGGGCGATATCTTCGACCGCATCTACGATGTCAGTTACGACCCGGCGAATTACGACCCCGAGTTTTCAGGCTCGCCATGGGACGACTCCCGCAAGCAATTCCGTATCCAGAATCCGGAAGATCCAAGTAACCACATTCATTTCAACGTGCGGGTACCGGGATATGGTGCAGTTGGATCTGGGCAAACCGGTTTCTACCATTTCCGCGCGGGAACGGATTGGACGCAGGAACCCTTCCAGTTTGATTGTTTCCGACGGAAAACCGGGCCTTCTGACGCGAGAACCAGTAGTTATTTCAACCGCTGCGGTAGGACGTCCGGTTTCCTGAATGACAGCGCCAGGGCCCGAGGCGTCACCAACTGGGGTCAGCGGATGGTTAGGTTTCCTTACAACGCAACGGAATGGATTTCCAGCCAGTCACCCGGGCTCGGCTATCTGCATACGCCGATGCGGCCGCTGGACGAGGAGCAACGTGATCGCCTGGCGAAGAAGCTGGCGCCGCAGCACCAGGACTACAGCGCTTCCCTGCTGACGGATCCGGAGGAACCTATCATTGCGGCTGGACTGACACCGCTCGAGGGAACGCTTCTCACCGCGCGCGATTATTTCGTCAATGGCAGCCAGTACTTCGGAGACGATCAGGGGCGCGGTAACGCGGAGTATCCGCTGCCGAATTCCTGTGAAGTCAACGCCGCAGTCTGGTTGACTGACGGCATGCCATCTGTGGATCGGTTCGGCAACGCATTGGGCGAGGATGTGGAGCAGGCGCTTTCTGACGCCGTTGCTGCGACAACGCAACTGCATCAGGATGCCAATGCCGACGTTTACGTTGTCGGTTTCGCCATGCCGCCGACCGTCAGCGAGGATCAATTGGAACAACTGGCTTTCGCCGGTGGAACAAGCCGGGCCTATCTGGCCAATCGGCCGGAGGAACTCGACGACGCTCTCAATCGTATTTTCGACAACATCATATCCTCCGCGCGCGAGGTTGGCACCGCGGCTGCGGTGAGCACGGCCTTCGTGCAGGAGGATTCCAAGGCGTTTCTGGCCGGCTATCGAAGCCTCGACTGGTCCGGCGAGTTGGTGGCCTACACCCTGGACGATGACGCCCAGTACGCCGAGTTGGTCTGGGATGCGGAGCAGCAATTCCGCAGCCGTAACCTGAATACCCGTCGGATCTTCACGACGAAGAGAGATGCCGGTGGCACGCTCGGTAACGTGATCCGCTTGAACCCGACGAATGCCGACAACCTCCATGCCGACCAGCGAGACGCGTTGAACCGCAACTTCTCCGGCAACACGGACGGCCTGCTGTTGCCACGGCTGGCTTGGCTCTTCGGCCTGGAAAACGGCGCGCTGCGCAGCCGTGATGATCCGCAGGACGGGCTTCGTGTCCTCGGTGACGTCGTTCATTCCACGCCCCAGTTCGTCGGGACGCGCGGACCGATCTACCGCCAGTTGCCGGGTGAAGAAGGGTCACGACACGTGGAGTTTCGGACCGATGAAAATTCCATCATCCGAAACCGTCCGGACATGCTCTATCTCGGCTCCAATTCCGGCAAGCTGCATGCCTTCGATGCGGACACAGGGAATGAGTTGTTCGCATACATTCCGTCGGAGCTGCTCGCACCCGGTCTCAATGACCGGGCGCCCATTACCGAGTTGATGGAGCAGGACTACAGCCATCGTTATTTCGTCGATGGTGAGCCGACCGTGGGCGATGCCTACTGGAATGGCTCGTGGAAAAACGTGCTGGTCGGAACGATGGGTGCGGGCGGGCGAACCGTGTTTGCGCTCGATGTC
Source organism: Ectothiorhodospiraceae bacterium (assembly GCA_007117515.1). GTDB lineage: Bacteria > Pseudomonadota > Gammaproteobacteria > Nitrococcales > Aquisalimonadaceae > Methylonatrum. The sequence continues at coordinate 8,347 of SKGQ01000022.1, forward strand.
AGTGATCCGACCAGCTTCAGCGAGGACAATGTCCTTTGGGAGTTCACCCACGAGGAGCTGGGATACGGGGTGAGCCAGCCGCAGATCGTCCGCCTTGCCAGTGGCGACTGGGCAGCGGTATTCGGTAACGGGTATAACGGGGCGAGTCATCGCGCGACGCTGTTCGTGGTGCGCATCTCCGATGGGCAGTTGCTGGCCCGTATCGACACCAGCGAAGGCGGCGGCGCCTCACCCAACGGCCTGGCTGCTCCGGCCCTGACCGCCTGGCCGTCGCAGAGCGGCGTTGCGAGCCGGGCCTACGCGGGCGATCTTCACGGCAATTTGTGGCGCTTCGATTTGAGCGATAGCGTACCCGGAAATTGGTCGGCGGATGCCGCATTGTTCCAGGCGACGGATCCCTCGGGAAGCGCTCAGCCCATTACCAGCAGACCGGCGCTGGCGCCACACCCCCGCAACGAAAGCAAGGTTATCGTGCTGTTCGGCGCAGGGAGCTACTTCCGCGACGAGGATGGGGATCTGACGGACCCGCAGACACAAAGTCTCTACGGTGTTTTCGATTCCATCGACGGTGATAGCGGGATCACCCGAAGTAACCTGTTGCGCCAGGAAATTACCTGGGAAGGCTCCGTGACAGTCCCGCTGGATGGCGGTGGCACGGAGACATACCGCGGGCGCGAGGTCTCGAATAATCCGATCGGTCCGTCACATGCCGGCTGGCGACTGGATCTCGACAGCGGAGGGGCCACGGGCGAGCGGGTTGTGGCAAGTCCGAATATTACCGGCCAACGAACCTTGCGTGTCCGGTTCAGTACCATGGTTCCCAGCGACGATCCCTGTAATCCGGGGCGCACCGGTCGGATCGCGAACCTGGACGTGTACAGTGGGGCCAGCGGCTCGGATGCCGTTTTTGATCTGAACCGTGACCGTAATCTCGATTCGGGAGACAAGCCCTCAGGGCGGAATCTTGTCATGATTGAAGTCGGCGACGGAATGCGCACCGCGACAATCGGTTCCGGCGACGGGCTGTTTAACCAGTTCCTTCTCAACTGCAACCCGAGCGTCGAGAATTGTGATATTGCAGCCGCTGAAGATCGCGACGCGGTGCCAGTCGGAAGGCAATCATGGGAGCAGCCACGATGAGAATGGGCAGGATTTTGTTTGCGTCAACGGCTCTGGGCGGCCTGATTCTTTTCGGTTCCGCGGTGTTAGCTGTCGACTCGCACCCCGTGTCTGGGCCCGTGAAGGGAGCGACGGCGCTCGCCGCGAGCGTCGAGGCATTGGCAGTTGGGGAAGTGGAGCATTACTCCCATCGCAACTCGACCATTCGCATTGAGGGGCAGACATTTCGCCTCGCCATGGAGTTTTCGATCCGCCAGGACGGGGACTCGCTGTCTCTGCAGCAACCGCTTGAGGGACGCCTCGTGAGCCTTGAAAGCAACGACAGGGGGGAAGTCATCGCGATTCATATCCTGAATTCGCGAGGATGAACACCATGCCTGCACGCCTTGAGCAATGGCGGGGATTCTCGCTCATTGAATTGATGATCGTCGTCGCCATTGTCGGGATACTCGCCGCCATCGCCTATCCGTCCTACACCGCGTACGTGGAACGCACGCAGACTTCGGACGGCCGAGCCGCTTTGCTGGATGCAGCACAGCGGATGGAGCGATGCTATGCCAACGAATTCAGCTATGAAGGCTGCGATCTACCAGCGACGTCGCCGGAAGGGTTCTACTCCATCGACTCCACGGCCGACGATACGACGTTCCAGCTCACTGCGACGGGGATTGCCGGTCGAGTCCAGACAGGAAACTGCTCCGAGTTGACCATCAATCATCGGGGGCAGCGAACGCCGGGCGACGATTGCTGGTGACCGTTAAAAGCCCGGCACATCAGCTTGTTTAATCGGCAGTCGCAAGCGGTGTCGCAGGTTTGTGGCTGGCGAACCTTTTCCTTATATTTCGCGCCTTCAATGCCGGCGTAGCTCAGTTGGTAGAGCAACTGATTCGTAATCAGTAGGTCGGGGGTTCGACTCCTCTCGCCGGCACCAGATAAATCAACGGCTTACGTAAACGTTACGTAAGCCGTTTTTCATTTGCGTAGCCCCGGGTAGAAGCGCGTTCTCTACAATGGACTTTCCTCGGTGCAGCGGACACCCCGGCGCCGTGATTCGAGCATAGGCAGAATTCCATTCCCATCAGGTGAAGCGCATTGACAGGTCCACGGCCCGTAGGTGCTTGGTGATACTCCCCAGGGAAATGTAGGTGACACCCGTCTCGGCAACGCTTCGAATCGTATCGAGGCTGACGCTGCCTGAAGCTTCCAGCGCATAGCCCGGCCCGGCAATCTGCCGGGCTTTTTTCATGTCTGCCAGGCTGTATTCGTCGAGCATGATGCTGTCGGCACCCGCCGCCAGGGCCTCGCGGAGTTCTTCCAGGTTTTCCGTTTCGACCTCGACGTGCACCGTTGGGTGCAGGCGCCGTGCCGTGGCGACGGCCTTGGTGATCGAGCCCGCCGCGGCGATGTGGTTTTCCTTGATCAGGATGGCGTCGAACAGGCCGATGCGGTGGTTGCGGCAGCCGCCGCAGGCGGCTGCGTATTTTTGCGCCAGGCGCAGGCCGGGGAGGGTCTTGCGGGTGTCCAGGATCTCGACGCCGGTGCCGACGACGGCATCCACATACTGACGTGCATTGGTTGCCGTGCCGGAAAGTGTCTGCAGGAAATTCAGGGCGGTGCGTTCGCCGGTGAGTATGGCGCGGGCGGGACCCTTCAACGTGCAGAGCAGTTGATCGGTGCCGACGTTGGCACTGTCACTGACCTGCCATTCGATTGTTACTGCAGGGTCGACCTGACGGAAGACGGCATCAAACCAGGCGGTGCCGCAGATGACGGCAGTCTCGCGGCTGATGACCGTGGCCTGCATTTCCGTGTCTGATGGGATCAGATCGGCGGTGAGATCGCCGGTACCAATGTCTTCAGCCAGCGCGCGGCGGACGTCCTCGTCAATGACTGCCTGATCCGGCAGGGCGGGCTTAGCTGCGATCGTCCCGGTCGACATCGTCCGGCCGCTCCATTCCGCTATAGAGCTTCTTGCCCTTGGTGTCGAGCTTGTCGCGAAGTTCGTCCTTCAGGGTCTTTTCCCAGAACGGCACGCCGGTGAAATAGCCGGCACGGCCGATGGCATGTGCGGCCACCGGAGCAGTGAGCAGAACGAACACCAGAATGGCGATGGCGCGGACGACGTAGCTCGCCTCACCGAAATGCAGACCGACACCAATGGAAATCAGGCCCACGCCCAGGGCGCCCGCCTTGGTGGTGGCATGCATGCGCAACATCATGTCGGGCATGCGCAGCGCGCCGAGGCCGGCGATGAAGATAAAGCCGGCGCCGATTAACGCGAAAAGGGAGACGACCACCGTCATTTGCCGCTACCTCCCTGTTCAAGGAAGTGCGCGAAGGCAATTGCCGCAAGAAAACCGACCAGCGCCAATACCAGGGCGACATCAATGAAGGCCGGCACACCCACGGCGATGGCATAGATCAGAATGAATGCCACGGTGATCAGGGCCAGTAGTTCCAGCGCCAGAACGCGGTCCGGCAGGCTGGGGCCGCGGACCAGGCGTACAAAGGTCATGATCAGGCCGGCCACCAGCAACAGGAATACCACGGAGATTACCCACTCAGGCATCTTGCTCTCCCGTTTCGTCCAGCAGATCCATGACGCGCCGTTCCAGATGCTTGAGATCGGCCCGCAGCTGGTCTTCGTCGTCGATATGCATGGCGTGTATGAACAGCATGCGTCGATCGCTGGAGACGTCCAGACTCAGCGTGCCTGGCGTCATGGTGATGAGGTTTGCGAGCATCGTGATGGCCGCGTCACTGCCGCAGCTCAGTTGCAGGCCGATGACGCCGGGCCGCATGTTGTGCGTCGGTGTAAGCACCTCATAGGCCACGCGCAGGTTCGACTGGATGATCTCCCAGATATAGAACAGCATGAAATTGATCGTCTGCGGCACCTTGCGCAGATAGGTCGGCCGCTTGCCGGAAGCTCGGCTGATCAGCAACAACACGAAATAACCGAAGAAGAAACCGGCGATCAGCCCGCTGCCGGTAAAGTTGCCGGTCAGCGCGATCCAGGCGAACGCCAGCAGGATATTCCAGACCAGCAGCGTCATGGCGTCACCCCCAGAACCGCTTCGATGTAGTCAGTCGAGTCCAGTAGCTGATGCCCCGCCACCAGGGCCATCTCGTAGACCGGCTGGGCGGCCAGGCCGATCACGGCGGCCAGCACACCCAGCGCTATGATCGGCAACAGCATGATGGCCATGGACTTCTGGCTCAGTGCCTGCTCGAACCGTTCGGCGCGCGCGGCATGTTCCTCGGGTTGGGCCTTCCAGAACGCCTCGGCCCAGATCTTGACCATGGAATAGAGCGTCAGCAGCCCGACGCCCAGTGAAACCGCGACAATGCCCCAGCTTTCCACCTCGACGCCGGCGCGGATGATGACGTACTTGCCGAGGAAGCCGGACAGCGGCGGGATACCCGCCAGGGCCATGGCCGGCAGCAGGAACAATACGCCGAGCAGGGGCCGCGTCTTCCACAGCCCGCCGATCTGCTTCAGGTCATAGCTGCCGCGCATCATGTAGATAACGCCGCCAACCAGGAACAGATTGGTCTTGGCGACGATGTTGTGAACGATGTAAATCACGCCGCCAGCCAGCGCCATCGGCGTGAACAGCGCAAGGCCCACGATCATGTAACCGATCTGGCTGACGATGTGGAACGCCAGGATGCGGCGGATCTCGTAATAGGCCGCGGCACCCAGCACGCCGGTCACCATCGTGAAGCCGCCGATCCACAGCAACAGCTCGTGCGTATAGCCCACGTCATTGCCGAACATCAGCGTGAAGAAGCGGTACAGCGCGTAGACGCCCACCTTGGTCAGCAGTGCGGCGAACAGCGCGGTAACGGCAACCGGTGGCGTGTGGTAGGAGGCCGGCAGCCAGAAGAACAGCGGGAACGCCGCCGCCTTGATGCTGAACGACACCAGGAACAGCATGCCCACCACCGTGACCAGACCCTGCTGTTCGACTTCCGGCAGCTTCACTGCCAGATCGGCCATGTTCAGCGTGCCGGTCAGGCCGTAGGTCAGACCCACGCCCACCAGCAGCATGATCGATGAGAACAGGTTCAGGGTGACGTACTTGATCGCGCCTTCCATCTGGCCGCGTTCGCCGCCGAGGATCAGCAAGGCGAATGAGGCCACCAGCAGCACTTCCACCCAGACGTAGAGGTTGAAGATGTCGCCGGTCAGGAAGGCGCCGCTGACGCCGGCCAGCAGCAGGTGCATCAGCGGGTAATAGCCGAAGGCCTCATGGTCGCGGCTGATGCTGGGCAGGGAGTACACCGCCAGGGCAAAGCCCATCATGCCGGCCATCAGCGTCATTATGGCGCTGGTCATGTCCGCCACCAGCACGATGCCGAATGGCGCCGGCCAGCTGCCCATGGCCATCACCTGAATGCCGTCGGTCCAGGTCTTGTGCAGCAGCACGATGGTGGCCAGGAACAGAAGACCGGTGCCGATCACGCCGAGCCAGCGCTGTACCGCGTGGGAATTGAAGAAAACCAGCGACAGCGAGCCGAAGATGAACGGAATCAGTACGGGGAGGGCGACGGCAACACTCACGTATCCGTACTCCGCATCTGGTCCATGTCGTCCTCGCCAACCACTTCATAGGCGCGGTGGATCAGCACCACGGCAAAGGCCAGCACGCCGAAGCCGATCACGATCGCGGTCAGGATCAGGGCCTGCGGCAGTGGGTCCGCCCAGGCATCCGGCGGCACCTCCAGGCCTTCGGGGATCAGCGGCGGCGCGCCGCGGGTCAGGCCCGAGACCGTGAAGATCAGCAGATTGGCTGCATTGCTGAGCAGGATCAGGCCGATCACCAGTTTGACGATCGAGCGTCTCAGCATCATGTAGACGGAGGCGGCGAACAGCGCGCCCACGACTACGGCCATTACCGGTTCCATGTCATTCCTCCGCTTCGGCCAGCGCCAGCACGATGGTCATGACGGCGCCCAGGACGACAAGATAAACGCCGATATCGAACACCAACGGCGTGGAGAGTTTGATTTCGCCCAGCCCGGGTACCTCGATGGGCCACCACAGGCCGGTAAAGAAGGCTTCACCGAGGAAGATCTGCGGCACGCCACTGAGCGTTGCGATCAGCAGCCCCAGCCCCAGCAGCAGGCGCGGATCGGCGCCCATCAGATGCCGCGTGCGCGCCACATCGAAGGCAAACAGGTACAGCGCGAACGCCGTGGAGACGATCAGCCCGGCAATGAAACCGCCGCCCGGCTCGTCATGCCCGCGCAGCAGGATGAACACCGAGAACAGCAGCAGCAGGGGCAGCAGCAGCCGCGTTGTCGTGCGAAGTATCAGGGAACCCATCGGCTTATTGCCTCCTGTCTTCCGCCCGGAAGCGGATCATCGCGTAGACGCCGATGGCGGCGAGGCCAACCACGAACAGTTCGCCCAGCGTATCCAGCGCCCGGAAGTCCACCAGAATGACGTTGACGATGTTGCGGCCCTGGGCCTCGGTGTAGCTCCACGCGGTGAGCTGATCGGAGATCGGGTCGGTGACGGTCACGCCGTTTACTGCCAGGATCAGAATGGTCATCAGCGCGCCCAGGGAGCAGGCGGTGGCGGCATCCTTGATCCGGTCCGTGGGGCTGGAGAGCTTGAGGAAGCCGGGCAGGCGGAACAGCACCAGCACCAGCAGGATGACGGTCAGTGTCTCGATCATGATCTGGGTGATGCCCAGGTCAGGCGCACTGAACATGACGTAGATCAGCGCCACGCCGAAGCCGACCATGCCCAGGGTTGCCGCCGCACCGATGCGCGAGCTGGTGACCGAGGCAACGATGGCACCCGCTACCACAAGGGCGGCCACTGCGAATTCATAGAAGGTGAAGCCCACCTCACCCAGTGGCACCGAACTGCCGGTATGACCAAAGAAGGTCCAGCCGGTCAGTACCACGGTGGAGAGTACGGTAATGGTCAGGTAGCGGCGCAGATAACCGCTTTGCAGCACGCGGGTCTGCCATTCGGCGATCCAGACCAGCCCCTCCATGGCCTTCTCGTAACCGCGCTCCGCACCGAAACGGTCGATGAAGCCAAGCCGTTCACGGTAGAAGGCCAAGACGCGTTCCCAGCGCAGGAACAGCACCACACCGCCGGCAATGGCCAGGATGCTGAGCATCAGCGGCAGGTTGATGCCGTGCCAGAGGTAGAGCTGAACCTCGACCGGAGCGCCATGCACTGCGGCCACGGCGCTCTGAACGATGGCGGCCGCCGGGATGAACCCCATCAGGCCGAAGAGCAGCCCCAGGCCTGCCAGTACCACCGGGCCGGCCAGCATGGAGGGCGGCGCCTCATGCGGCTTTTTCGGCGTCTCTTTCAGCGTGCCGGTGAACGGCCGGATCGCAAACACCGCAGCCATGCCGGCGATCATCATGGCCGATGCCACGGCCAGCACGGTGGTGAAAAAGGCCAGACCGGGGGCGCCCGCCGTGGCCGCGAACATCAGCTCCTTGCCGATGAAGCCGAACAGCGGCGGCAGCCCGGCCAGCGACAGGGCGGCCACGCAGCTCGCAAGAAAGGTGATCGGCATGAGTTGCCTCAGGCCGCCCATCTTCAGCATGTCCTTGGTGCCGGTTTCATGGTCCAGCGCACCGGCAAGCATGAACAACGCGGCCTTGTACAGGGCATGGGCCAACAGGAAGGCCATGGCCGCGATGATCGCGCCCTCGGTGCCGATGCCGATCAGCATTACCAGCGTGCCCAGGGCCATGATCGTGGTGTAGGCCAGCACCGCTTTCACCCCGGTGCTGCGCAGCGCCATGAACGAGCCGGTGAACATGGTCAGGGCACCGACTATTCCCAGTGCGTAAAGCCACAGATCGGTGCCGCCCAGACCCGGGTTCAGGCGGGCCAGCAGATACACGCCGGCCTTGACCATGGTGGCCGAGTGGAGGAAAGCGGAGACCGGCGTCGGCGCGACCATGGCGTTCGGCAGCCAGAAATGCGTGGGCACCTGGGCCGATTTGGTGAAGCAGCCGGCCAGCACCAGCAGCACGATGCCGATATACCATGGGTGATCCCGCAGTACGTCACCGTCGGTGAGGATTTCATTTAGCTCGAAGCTGCCGGCGGCGACACCGATCATTATCAGGCCTGCCATCAGCGCGAGGCCGCCGGCAACGGTTACCAGCAGCCCCTGCAACGCGCACCAGCGGGCGTTCTTGTCCTCGTGATTGAACCCCATCAGCAGATAGGAGGTGATGCTGGTGAGTTCCCAGAACACGAAAAGAGTGATCAGGTTGTTTGACAGCACCAGACCCAGCATCGAGGCCATGAAGGCGAACATGATCGCGTAGAAGCGCGGCAGATGCGGGTGGCCATGCAGGTAGCCGCCGGCATAGATGATGATGAAGGTGCCAATACCGCTGATCAGCAGGGCAAACAGCAGACTGAGGCCGTCGACCAGGAAGCTCAGGTTGACGTCGAGTGCAGGTATCCACGGGTAGTGGATGACCTGCGCACCGGATTCGTTGACCGTCGGCACGAAGCCGAGGAAGTAGACGAACAGCGCCGCCGGCAGCAGGGCCAGCAGCCAGCCGGCCTTGTCACCAACGCTGCGCGCCAGCCACGGCGAAGCGGCGGCCAGGATGAATCCGGATAAGACAGCTATGAGCATGGTCGGATAAGCGCCCTGTTGTTTATGGCAACACTGACTGCATCACATGACGGCGCATGTGAAACCGGCCGGATGTTAAGGAAACACGGACGTATTCCCACGCCTGCGCCCGAGACCGGTTTTGGTCATCTGGCAAGGCGCGGTGCCGGTTCGGTAGCCTCACTAAACACGGCAACCTGCTGCTGATCAGATGCGTAGGGCGGGTCAAGCGTAGCGGACCCGCGCGGTGTGATCCGTTATCGAATTGACCTGGCCAGCCGGTCTGCCCGGGTTTCCCGTTGCCTTAATTCTCTCGGGAGGCCCTGCTGCACCGGGATGCCTGACACCGCGTGCATTCGCTGCGCTTAATGCACCCTACACCTCGTGTTCAGCGCGCCTTGCCTGGGAAAAATTCGGACTCCAACGCAGGCGTGCAAATATATCTGTGTTTCCTTAAGTGATGGCCCCCTCCCCGGAGGAGGCCATCAGTCTGCCATGTTACGCCACGGTGATGGACGTATCGGCGTAGACATCCTGAATGGCATTCAGCAGTTCGACGCCTTCGCGCATCGGGCGCTGGAACGCCTTGCGGCCGGAGATCAAACCAATGCCGCCGGCGCGCTTGTTGATTACCGCGGTGCGCACGGCCTGCTGCAGATCGTTTTCACCGGAACCACCGCCGGAGTTGATCAATCCAGCGCGACCCATCAGGCAATTGGCCACCTGATAGCGCACCAGGTCAACCGGGTGGTCGGTGGTGAGGTCGGAGTAGACCTTCTTGTGGGTCTTGCCGAAGCCGATGGCATTATAGCCGCCATTGTTCTCGGCCATTTTCTGCTTGACGATATCGGCATTCAGCGTCGCCGCAATGTGGTTCGCCTGGCCGGTAAGGTCAGCCGATACATGGTAATCGACGCCGTCCTTCTTGAACGCATTGTTCCGCAGATAGGCCCACAATACCGTCACCATCCCCAGTTCGTGGGCATGGGCGAAGGCTTCGCTGACTTCCTGAATCTGCCGGCGGGAGTCCTCGGAGCCGAAGTAGATCGTGGCGCCCACGGCGACCGCACCCATGTCGAAGGCCTGATCCACCGAAGCGAACATGGTCTGGTCGTACATTTCCGGGTAGGTCAGCAACTCGTTGTGGTTGAGCTTGAGCAGGAACGGGATGCGATGGGCGTAAGTCCGGGACACGGAATGCAGCACGCCCAGCGTGGACGCGACCATGTTGCAGCCACCCTCGATCGCCAGCTTGCAGATGTTGGCCGGATCGAAGTAGGCCGGATTCGGGCCGAACGAGGCGGCGCCGGAATGCTCGATGCCCTGGTCCACCGGTAGTATCGACATGTAGCCGGTGCCACCCAGGCGGCCGGTGTTGAAGATCGTCTGCAGGTTGCGCAGCACGGCCGGCTTCAGATCCTTCTGCGCGACCACGCGCTCGATGTAATCCGGACCCGGCAGTTGAATCTGATCACTGGTAATGCCCGTGCAGCGATGGCCAAGCAGGGTGTCTGCCTCTGCCCCCAGCAGCTTCTGAATGTCGGTCATTCTGGTTAACTCCCCCGAAACGTTGCGTAAACCTCGGCCATGACGGCGCCGTCGTTTCTTGTCATGTTCGTGACCCGCGCAATCATGAAGTGTTGTTTCAGTGCGGCTGTCAGGCATGCGGCCCGCTTCAGTTTTTCCGCAAAGGGCCGAATTATAGGGAAGCCGGACCGGAAGCGCACGGGTTGACGGTCGACAACTGTCGAAAAAGTCGCATTCCCGGCACTGAAATCAGGAATATCCGATACTTTGGTTATAGTTTCCGGTAGATTTGAAGGCATCTGGTCGCGGTGAACTGACCACGGCAACCGACTGACGACACTGCCTGGCTGGATGTCTGCGGAAGCGACCGCGCTGTGGAACGATGGATGAGCAATAGTCCCGACAACCAGACGAGCGGTTCGCGTGGCCGGCTCGACGGAGCGAAGGTTCTGGGACGTTCCCAGCGCACGGCGGAGCGTCGTCTGCTGGAATTGCTGCGCTCCGTGCTGGATTCCGCCGACACGCAATTGATGGCGCGGGTTGAATCCAGCGAGGACTTCGAGCTCTATACCGCACATCATCACCTTGCCACCGAACTGCGCCGCAAGCGCTTCACCATCGAGCAGCGGGTGATCGGTGCCTTGCACGATGCCATCCAGCAGCTGCGTGACAACGGTGCCGGCGCTACACCGCACTCACCAGATCTGGCCTCCCTGAGTCTCGTGGCCAGCGATACGCTGGAGCGCGATCTTGCCCTAGAGGCCATCGTAGGCCGTGCCCGTCAGGCCAACAAGCAGTCCCTTGGTTTCCTTTGTCAGCGTCTGGGCCATGTGGCCGCAGTCGACACGGTCGATGGCGGCAGTAATCCGGTGGATCCACGGCAACTGACGGAGATGCTCAAGCGGGCGCTGGAGGATATCGAAGCTGAAATGCCGGCCTGGCTGGCGTTCTTCAGCCTGTTCGAGGAACGCCTCAGTCCGCAGCTCCCGGATTTCTATCGGGAACTGAATCGGCTGCTGGCTGATGCCGGCGCGAGCCTGCCGGAACCCGGTCGCTCCACGCCCAGACCGGCACCATCGGCATCGTCACCCGAGGGCGGTTCGTCGACTTCCGCCGTCGCAGACTCGGCCGGCGAGGCCGGACAGCGCCTGGTCCAGGCGCTGGATGCCCTGATTCGCTCCGTGAGCGGCGAGAGCACGGTCACGGCGGCGCCCGGGACCGGCGGCGGTCCGCTGCCACGGGACCTGCTAGCGCAATTTGATGACGAGCAGGGCGATGAGCCCGGGCTTCCCGCCAGCATGCAGGATGTTGTTGCAGTGTTGTCCACGCTGCAGAACGCGCCCCGCGAGGCGGATAACGATGCTTCGGTTTACCTCCCGCCGGCGGTCATCCGGCGGCAGGTCCGTGAAGGGCTGGTAGCCGGTTCCGGCGGCGAACGCATGGATCCGGCCCATTCCTGTGCCATCGAGATTGTCAGTCTGGTGTTCGAATCCGTGCTCGAGCATCCGGACCTGCCCGACCGCATGAAGTCATCCATCGCCAGGCTGCAGATTCCCGTAGTGAAGGTCGCGCTGCTGGACCCCGCGTTGTTCAGCGAGCGATCACACCCGGCGCGGCGGCTGATCAACGAAATGACCCATGCAGCCGTGAGCTGGTCGCCGGCAGCCGCACCGGAGCAGGAATCCGACCCCTTGCTGCAGTGCATTGATGATGTGGTTGCGCAGATCCGGCGCGATTTCCGCAACGAGCTGGACGCCTTTCGTGACGCGCTGAAAACCTTCGAGGAGTTCCGCGCCAACGAGTTGCAGCGCGTGCGGCAGGTGGAGGCGCGGACCCGGGCGGTGGCCGAGGGCAAGGCACGGCTCAGCGAGGCGCAGGATCGTGCCGCCCGCGAGATTCGCGAGCGTTGCGCCGGCCTGCATGTGCCGCCTGCGGTGCAGGCGATACTCGAAGGACCATGGATGCGGGTCCTGTCCATGACCCTGCTGCGCGAGGGTGGCGAGAGTGATACCTGGCGGCGCTACCTGAGAACTGTCGAACGGCTGCTGGATACCGTGCAGTTCAGCAGCGATCACGAAGAGCGGCGCGATCTGGTGTTGAAGATTCCGGGCGTCCTGAAGGAGCTCCGCGCCGGAGCCAATGGCATCATGTTCGATAGTTCGCGCATGACCGAATTGCTGGAGGCTCTCGAAGCAGCCCACATCGACGCCCTGACGCGGCCGCTGAGTGATGCACCCCCGTCGGAGGAGCAACCGGGGCCGTGCGCGGCGGAACCAGAGCCACCGAGCGCGGAGCTGGAAGCGTATCTCGTTGCAGTCGACGCCTTGCCGGTGGACTGTTGGCTGGAGTGGCGGCCGGAAGGTCATGACCCGGTGCGTTGCCGGCTGGCCGCCCGATTCTCCGGCGGGGCCTGGCTGGTCCTGGTGAACCGCGCCGGCTTCCGACTGGCGGAGTTGCCACGTCGGGCGATGGCCGAGGAACTGGCCGGCGGTCGCCTGCGTCAACTCGATGATGGAGCGCTGTTCGACAAGGCCCTAGGCCAGGTCGTAACGGAACTGCGGAAGCGGGCGAGCGCCTAGGGAAACACTAAAGGAGTCGCTGCGTTGCTGGCCAACCTCCGGCGTCTGGTTCGGATTCCCATTCTGTTTCTGCATGTCATCCTCGGGGTTGTCGTGATCCCCGGCTGTGTTGCCATTGATCGTCTGCTGCGACGGCCGCTGCACGGCGGACTGGGCCGTCGGGCCCAGGCCTTCTGGTGTCGCAGCATCTGCTGGTTGCTTGGCATACGCATCCGTCACGCCGGAGAGAAAATAGCCGATCCACCGGTGCTGCTGGCCGCGAATCATGTCTCCTGGCTCGACATCCTGGTGATTCTGGCGGACTACCCGGTGAGCTTTCTCAGCAAGGAAGAGGTGCGCCGCTGGCCCGGTATCGGCTTTGTCGCGACCTGCCTGGGTACGCTGTATGTACAGCGCGGCAATCCCCGGGCGGCGCCGAAAGTGGTGGCCGATATGGGCGAGCGACTGCGCCTTCCCGATCGCGTGGCCTTCTTTCCCGAGGGCACCACGACCCGGGGCACGGACCTGCTGCCGCTGAAGCATCGACTGTTTCAGGCCGCGATTGATGCCGAAGTACCGGTGCAGCCCCTTCTGCTGCGCTATCTGAACCCGGACGGCAGCGTCAACGGCCGGGCGCCCTTCGTTGATAACCAGCACCTCATTGCCCAGGTCATCCGGCTCGCCGGTGAACCGCTGGTGGAGGTGCGACTGATCGCGGGGGCGCCACTGACCAGCGCCGGGCATGATCGCGCCAGCCTGCGCGACGCGGTGGAACGTCACCTGCGTGACATGTTGTTGTCACAAAACGGTCACAAGGTTTCTATTCAATGACGCCGAACCAGTGAGCAGGGAGCTGTATCGGCATGACCGTCAAGATCCTGATCGTCGAAGACGAGGCCCCCATCCGCGAAATGGTGGTCATGGCGCTGAGCGCCGCCGGCTATGAAGTGCACGAGGCGGAGTCCGGCGAAGAGGGGTTTGCCCTGCTGAACGAGCACGTGCCGGATCTGATCCTGCTCGACTGGATGTTGCCCGGCATGAGCGGCATCGACTTTTCGCGGCGGATCAAGAAGGACCCGCTGTGCAGCGAGATTCCCATCATCATGCTCACCGCCCGCGGCGAGGAAGAGGACAAGGTGCGCGGGCTCGAGTCCGGCGCCGATGACTTCGTGACCAAGCCGTTCTCGCCGCGGGAACTGACCGCGCGGATCAAGGCGGTGCTGCGCCGGGCCTCGCCGATGAGTGCCGAGGAAGTGGTGGAGGTGGACGGTCTGCGGCTCGACCCGGTGAGTCACCGGGTCAGCGTCGACGAGTCTGCGGTGGATATGGGCCCCACTGAATTCCGCCTGCTGCATTTCTTCATGACTCATCCGGAACGCGTCTATACCCGCGGTCAGTTACTGGATAACGTGTGGGGCATGAACGTGTATGTGGAGGAACGGACCGTTGACGTACATATTCGCCGCCTGCGCAAGTCCATCGCCCGAACCGGACATGATCGTCTGGTGCAGACGGTGCGCGGTGCCGGCTACCGTTTTTCCGTCAAGTAATGAACGGCCACTGCCCGGCTGAGTCATGCGCCTGCTCCCGCGACGCGCCGCCCCAGGCGTGAAACCTCCTTTCGCAGGCCGGTCTCCCTGGCCTGCCGTTTTCCTGCGGCTGCTACTGGTTACGACAGTCTCTGCGGGCTTCGGCTTTCTGCTTGGTCACGTGGTGCTGGGCCTGTTCCTGGGTACCGCCGCCTACCTGGCCTGGAATATCCACAATCAGGTGCAGCTGGAGCGCTGGCTGCGACAGGGGCGCACGCTGGAGCCACCGGATTCCAGGGGTCTCTGGGGAGATATCTTCAACGGCATTCATCGTCTGCAGCGACGCCAGCGTGGCCGTCGGCGCAAGCTGGCGAAGCTCCTGCAGGGCATCCGTGAAAGCATCAATGCCATGCCCGATGCCGCTGTCATCCTGCGCGAGAACGGCGAAATCCAGTGGTGGAACGAGCCGGCCCGGGACATGCTGGGCCTGCGCTGGCCGCAGGATGAGGGCCAGCGCATTGCCAATCTGTTCCGGCACCCGGAGTTTGCTGTCTTCGTGCGTCGCGAGGCAGCGGAAGCGGCGTCTCTTACCGTGCCGTCTCCGGTGGACGAGGACATGATCCTCGAAATCCGCCTGATCCCCTATGCCGAGAACCAGCGCTTGATGCTGGCCCGGGATATCACGCGCCTGCATCGGCTGGAGCGCATGCGACGGGATTTCGTGGCCAATATCTCCCACGAGCTGCGCACACCGCTGACGGTGATCCAGGGTGTCTCCGAAAGCCTGGGCGATCGACTTGGTGACAGTGACGCGCAGGCCCAGCGCGCCCTGGAATTGATTCATCAGCAATCGCTGCGCATGGATCGGCTGGTCGAGGACCTGCTGATGCTGTCCCGACTGGAAACCGAGGAGAAACCGGTGGAAATGACGCCGGTGAACATGCCGCAGCTGCTGCGGCTGCTCGGCGAAGAGGCGCGCACCCTGAGCGGCGATCGCGAGCACCAGATCATGCTGGACGTGGATCCAGGGCTGTGGATCCGCGGAGAGGAATCGGAGCTGCGCAGCGCGCTGTCGAATCTGGTGTTCAATGCGGTCAAGTACACGCAGCCGGGTGGCAGCATTCATGTGCTCTGGCAACGGCGCGGCAACCGGGCTTATTTCCGGGTCAAGGACAATGGCCCCGGGATTCCGGCACAGCACCTGTCACGTCTGACCGAACGTTTCTACCGGGTCGACGCCGGTCGCTCCTCCCGCACCGGCGGTACCGGCCTGGGGCTCGCCATCGTCAAGCATGTGCTCGGTCGTTACGGCACCCGACTCCAGATCCGTTCGGAAGCAGGGCAGGGAAGCCGCTTCAGCATCACGTTTCCGGAAAGAATTACACTACCGGAAGTGTTCAGTGATTCAGGTTTCAGTGATGAAGGTAGAAGTGATTCAGGTTTCAGTGTTCAGTTTTCAGACAAGGAAAAAGATCAAACAAACGCTGGTTGATACCGCTGAATTTGGCGCGACTTCCGTGTCTCGGTGACCACCGAGGCCGCCCTGTCTGAACACTGAAAACTGCTTGTCTGAAACCTCTTCATGAAGCCGCTTGAAGCGGCTTCATGAGGTCGTCACTCCCCCTTCACAGTCCTGTCACACTTGCTCCCCATACTCCGAATCGTTCTCGGGCTCTCACCGGGAAAGCGCAGCTCAACGATTGCGAACGCGTAAAACGGAGTATTCCAATGATCAAGCATTCCCTGGCCGGCCTGATTACGGCCGCGACGATGTCCGCCTTCAGCTTGACCGCCATGGCCGAACAGCAGACGCAGGTCGACCCTGATCTGCCGACCTACGAAGGTACCTCGGGCGTGTCCGGCAACCTGACCTCCATCGGGTCCGATACGCTGAACAACCTGATGACCCTCTGGGCCGAGGAATTCAACAGCTTCTACCCGAACGTCAACGTCCAGATACAGGGTGCCGGCACCGGCACCGCGCCGCCGGCCCTGGCTGAGGGTACCTCCCAGTTCGGCCCGATGAGCCGCACCATGCGCAGCAGCGAAGAAGCGGAGTTCGAAGGTGCCCACGGCTATCCGGCCACCCCGGTGCGTGTGGCCATCGATACCATCGCCGTGTTCGTGAACCGCGATAACCCGATCGAAGGCATGACCATCCCCCAGGTGGATGCGGTGTTCTCCTCCACTCGTCGCTGTGGTGCCGCCGAAGACATCACCCGCTGGGGGCAACTCGGTCTGGATGGCAGCTGGGCCAATCGTGACATCACGATCTACTCGCGTAACGCCGTGTCCGGTACCTACGGCTTCTTCCGCCAGAACGCGCTCTGCGACGGCGATTTCAAGGACTCCATCAACGAGCAGCCGGGTTCCGCCTCGGTGGTCCAGGGCGTGACCGAGTCGCTGAACGGCATCGGCTACTCCGGTATCGGTTATGAAACCTCGGGTGTCCGTGCGATCCCGCTGGCCCACGACGAGGACAGCGTGATGGCCGAAGCCAATGCGGAAAACGCTGCCTCGGGTGATTATCCGCTGGCCCGTTTCCTGTACGTCTACGTCAACAAGAACCCGGAGCGTCACCTCGAGCCGCGCGTTGGCGAGTTCCTGAAGCTGGTGCTCTCCAGGCAGGGTCAGGAAGTGACCGTGCGTGACGGCTTCATCCCGCTGCCGGCCGCCGTTGCGGCGCAGGAGCGCGAGAACCTGGGACTCTGAACCGGTCCCTGGAAAGCTCTCAAGGCCCCGCCCCGGCGGGGCCTTTTTGTCTCCGGAGTGCCGTCATCGTTTTGTCATATTCCGGTCACGGGACTGTCATTCAGCGTCCGTAGCATCCGCCGTAATTGCCATTCACTGATCGTGAGATTGCCGCATGAGTGAGTCATCCAGTCAGGCCGGTACCGCAAGCGGCTCCGTCCGCAGCCTGTTGCCGAGCGGTGCCGCCCGTGCCCGTCTGCGGCGCTGGCGCGGTGCCAAGGATTTCATGGCGAAGGTTCTGGTCGCCACCTTCGGCGTTGCCGTGGTCGGCGCGCTGGCACTGATCTTCATCTATCTGTTCAGCGAGGTCATGCCGCTGCTGCAGTCCGCGGACAGTGATGCACGGGCCAGCTATGCCGCCCCTGGTGGCGACGATGTCGGCACAGTGCACGTTGCGTCCAACCGGCATCGGTCTCTGGCGGTGCGTTTCACCGACGATCGTCGTGCGGTGTTCTTCGTGCCGCTGACCGGTGAGGTGACCAAGTCCGTGGATCTACCTCTGCCGGAGGACAGTGAAGTCACTGCGCGGGCGCAGGCAGAGCCTCGGACGCGGATTTCCGCGTATGGGCTCGACAGCGGTGAAGTGCTGATCGTCGAGCAGGTTTTCGATGAGCGTTTCGAGGGTGGTGAGCGGCACGTTGACGGGGATATCCGCTTTCCGAGGGAAACCGAGGACGGGCCCCTGCTGGATATTGCCGGCGATGGCACGGCTGTCAGTCAGCTCGCGATCCAGCGGGGTTCTGGTGGTACCCAGCTTGCCGTGGCGCTGGCGGATGGTCGCCTGGAACTGATCAACTTCGAGGAAACCACTTCGTTCATGACCGGCGAGTCCACCGTCGAGGTCAAGCGCTTCAGCCTGGATAAGCCGCAGGACGTCACCATTACCCGCATGTTGCTGGACATTACCGGTCGCGTAATGCTGGTCGGCGACGATTCGGGCCAGGTGCACTATTACAACATCGCGCGGCCGGAGAACGCGCGGCTGGTCAACACCCGGCATGTGCTGGAAGCGGATGATGCAGAGGTCTCCGCGATGGAGTTACTGCTCGGCTCACAGTCGTTGATCGTCGGTGGCACCGACGGCAGCGTGAGCCAGTGGTTCCTGGTGCGTGATGACGACAACGTGCGCCGGCTGACCCGGGTGCGTGGTTTCGATGGCCATGGCGCGCCGATTCGCACCATTGCGCCGGAATACGGCCGCAAGGGTTTCGCGACGGCGGATGAGCAGGGTGAGGTCAAACTGCATTACTCGACCTCGGAACGCACCCTGATGCAACGCCAGGTTGCCGACGGCAAGTCGGTTCACACCCTGTCGTTCGCGCCGCGGGCGAACGCCCTGTACGCCGTCGATGCCGACGAGCAACTGCACGTACTCGATGTGCGCAATGAGCACCCGGAGGTGTCGGTGGGGGCGCTCTGGAGCAAGGTCTGGTACGAGGGTCGCTCCGAATCCGATTATGTCTGGCAGTCGTCCTCGGCCACCGATGAATTCGAACCCAAGTTTTCGCTGGTGCCGCTCACCGTGGGCACGCTGAAGGCAGCCTTCTACGCCATGCTGTTCGCAACGCCGCTGGCGATCATGGGCGCCATCTACACCGCCTACTTCATGTCGCCGCGCATGCGCACGACGGTGAAACCCACCATCGAGATCATGGAGGCCCTGCCCACGGTCATCCTCGGTTTCCTGGCCGGCCTCTGGCTGGCGCCGTACGTCGAGGCCAATCTGCCGTCGGTGTTCTCCATCCTGTTGCTGGTACCGCTCAGCATGCTGGTGTTCGCCTTCCTCTGGACTCGCGTGCTGGGCAGTGCCGTCAGACGCGTGATTCCGGACGGCTGGGAAGCGGCGTTATTGATTCCGGTGGTGCTGCTGGTCGGTTGGTTCTGCGTTTCCATGAGCCCGGTCATCGAGAATCTGTTTTTCTCCGGAGACATGCGGCAGTGGTTGACCGATGTCGGTATCACCTATGACCAGCGCAACGCCCTGGTGGTGGGTATTGCCATGGGCTTTGCCGTGATCCCGACCATCTATTCCATCTCCGAGGATGCCGTTTTCAACGTGCCGAAGCATCTGACCCAGGGCTCCCTTGCGCTGGGCGCGACGCCCTGGCAGACCATGGCCAAGGTGGTGCTGCTGACAGCCAGCCCCGGGATCTTCTCGGCGGTGATGATCGGCTTCGGTCGCGCCGTCGGCGAGACCATGATCGTGCTCATGGCCACCGGCAACAGTCCGGTCGTCAACTTCAATATCTTCGAGGGCATGCGCACGCTCTCCGCCAACATTGCGGTGGAAATGGGCGAGACCGCAGTCGGTGGCACCCACTACCGGATCCTGTTCCTGGCGGCCCTGGTGCTGTTCATTCTGACTTTCGTCCTGAACACCGCGGCGGAACTGGTGCGCCAGCGCCTGCGCCGCAAGTACAGCTCACTTTAAGGAAGCGCTGAAGTATGCACGCGCCTGCGTTGGAGTCCGCATTTTTCACGAGGCAAGGCGCGCTGCGCAGCGCCGCAGTCATTCTGCGGTCAAGCAGCGCAACGCGGCATTCGGGAAAAATGCGGCCCAACCCGAAGGGCCCGGCCGGTTTTGGCCCCTGGCGGCGTTGCGCCACCGGCCCGGTAGACCCACTACCGGACCGTCACCGCGCCTTGCCAGATGACCAAAACCGGTCTCGGGCGCAGACGCGGGAATACTTCAGCGCTTCCTTAATCGGTCGACACGGACTCCGAGGCAAGGAAAGGCAATGAATAACTGGTTCAAGAGCGGAACGCCCTGGGTCTGGCTGAACGCCGGTGCCGTCAGTGTGAGCCTGATCATGGTGGTCGGTCTGTTGCTGATGATTGCGGTCAACGGACTGGGTCACTTCTGGCCGCAGGCGGTGGTCGAGTTCGACTATGGCGAGGGTGAGGACGCCGGGACTCAAAGGGTTCTGGGGGAAATCAGTCGTTCCGAAACCATGACCGCTGCCGCCATGCGTGATGCCGGTTACACGGTGCCCGAGGACCAGACGGTCGTGACACGGCATCTGGTCAAGCGTGGCAACCGCGATGCCACGGGCCGGGATTTCGTCTGGTACATCGGCGAGAACGCCAGCGAGTTTCGTTATCCGGATAACGCCATGGTGCTGGAGCGGCTGACCTGGGGGGATCTGATCGGTTACCTCAAGGACTACCGCGAGGGCGGCGAAGTGGTTGCCGAAGGCGAAGCGGCCCGGGACGTCTTTGCCGAACGCCTCGAGCAGACGCGTTCCAGCGTTCAGGAGATCGAGCGCATCGAGCGCTTCGAGATCGGTGCGGTGAATTACGAGATCGAGCAGATCCGCCTGCAGCAGCGCGCGCTGGAGATCAATCCGCAACTGTCTGATACGGAGCGTGCAGAGCAGAGTGCGGTACTGGACGAGCTGCGGGCCGGCTTCGAGGAGCAGTATGCCGAGCTGGAAGAGCGCCGCAACGCCCTGCGACAGGATGTTCGCCGCTACAGCATCACCGCGGAACTGATGGATGGTCGTGAACAGGAAGTGGTGCTCGCCGATATTGTCCGCGCCACCTGGCCCAACGCCATGGGGTTCGGTGCAAAGATCAGTCACTACGGCAGCACGTTCTGGGATTTCGTCAGCGGTTTCCCGCGTGAAGCCAATACGGAAGGCGGCATCCTGCCTGCGATTTTCGGCACGGTGCTGATGGTGATCATCATGTCCATTGTGGTGACGCCGTTCGGTGTTCTGGCGGCGATCTATCTGCGTGAATACGCCAGGCAGGGGCCGCTGGTGCGCACCATTCGTATTTCCGTGAATAACCTGGCGGGGGTGCCGTCCATCGTCTTCGGCGTGTTCGGTCTGGGCTTCTTTGTCTACTTCCTGGGCGGCAGTATCGACCGCACCTTCTATCCAGAGGCGCTGCCCGCGCCAACCTATGGCAGTCCGGCGATCATCTGGGCTTCGCTGACCCTGGCCCTGCTGACGCTGCCGGTGGTGATTGTCTCCACCGAGGAAGGCCTGTCGCGCATTCCCAGCACCATCCGTCAGGGCAGTCTGGCCCTGGGTGCAACCAAGGCCGAGACCCTGTGGCGCATCGTCGTGCCGCTGGCCGCGCCGGCGATGATGACCGGGCTGATCTTGGCTGTGGCCCGCGCCGCCGGTGAGGTGGCTCCGCTGATGCTGGTGGGTGTGGTCAAGCTGGCGCCGAACCTGCCCCTCGACGGCAACTTCCCGTTCCTGCACCTGGACCGGGCCTTCATGCATCTCGGCTTCCATATCTACGACGTCGGCTTCCAGAGCCCCAACGTCGAGGCCGGTCGGCCGCTGGTCTACGCCACGGCGCTGATCCTCGTGCTGCTGATCATGATCCTGAACGTGACGGCAATCTCGATCCGCAACTATCTGCGCGAGAAGTACAAGAGCGACAGCGATTAGATCCGACTTCGGCAGGCGGGCCAGGCTCGCCCCACACTGATTGAGAGAGAACCATGGTGCCAACGATGAAAGATGAGAACCGCGTGCTGACCCACGGCATGGATCCGGCAGCGATGCGTGGCAAAGGCAGCGAGAAGCTGTTGATAAGCCGCGAAACTCCGGCCATGGAAATCAAGGATCTGAAGCTCTACTACGGCAAGGAAATGGCGCTGAAGGGCGTGGACCTGACCATCCCCAAGGGTCGCATCACCGCTTTCATTGGTCCCAGCGGCTGCGGCAAATCAACCCTGCTGCGCTGCATGAACCGCATGAATGACCTGATCGATATCGCCAGGATCGAGGGTGAAGTCCTGCTGCATGGCGACAATATCTATGATGCCGGCGTGGACGTCGCGGAGCTTCGACGCCGCGTGGGCATGGTGTTCCAGAAGCCGAACCCCTTTCCGAAATCGATCTACGAAAACGTGGCCTATGGACTGCGCCTGCAGGGCGTCAAGAATCGTCGGATACTGGACGAGGTGGTGGAGCAGTCACTGCGTCGCGCGGCCTTGTGGGATGAGGTCAAGGACCGCCTGAACGAGAACGCCTTCGGCCTCTCCGGCGGTCAGCAGCAGCGCCTGGTCATCGCCCGGGCCGTGGCCATCGAGCCGGAAGTCCTGCTGCTCGACGAACCGGCCTCGGCCCTTGACCCACTGGCGACGCTGAAGATCGAAGAGCTGATGTTCGAACTGAAAGACGAGTACACCATCGCCATCGTCACCCACAACATGCAGCAGGCCGCCCGCGTCTCGGATTACACGGCCTTCATGTACATGGGCGAAATGGTCGAGTTCGCCGACACCGACACGCTGTTCACGTCGCCGGCGAAGAAGCAGACGGAGGATTACATTACGGGCCGCTATGGCTAGCGGCCCGTGCGTTTTAAGTGTGAGGTTTTAGGTTTTACGTAAAACATTAAACGTCAAACCTAAAACGTTCCCGGAAACTGTCTGGAAATCGTCAGCGATTCAATTCGGTCCAGCCGACCATCGAGGCCACCATGGATAAATCCTTTTTTGCCCAACACATCTCCCAGCAGTTCAACGAGGAGCTGGAGGAAATCGTCAACCGGGCCATGGCAATGGGTGGCCTGGTGGAGCAGCAGCTTGGTGATGCCATGCTCGGCCTGGCCGAGGGTGATATCGGGAGCGCCGAGTTGGTGGTGACCCGGGATTACCAGGTCAACGCCATGGAGGTGGCCCTGGACGAGGAGTGCACGCACATCCTCGCACGACGTCAGCCCACGGCCAGCGATCTGCGGTTGGTTATGGCGGTGATCAAGACCATCACCGATCTGGAGCGCATCGGTGACGAGGCGGAGCGCATCGGCAAGATGGCCCTGCACCTGCTGGAGAAAGATCGCGAACAGAATCCGATGGCCGAGATTGCGGCCCTCGGCGAGTACGTGCGCCGAATGCTGCATAACGCCCTGGATGCCTTCGCCCGCATGGACACGGATCAGGCGGTACGCACCGCGCAGATGGACTTCAGTGCTGACAGTCAGTACGAGGAGGTCATGCGCCAGTTGCTGAAGCGTATGCGCGACGACCCGGAGTCCATACCGCGGATCATGGACATGGTCTGGGCGGTACGGTCGCTGGAACGGATCGGAGATCGCTCGCGGAACATCTGTGAGTACGTAATCTACTTCGTGCTTGGCAAGGACGTGCGCCACATCAGTTTCGAGCAGATGGCGGAAGAGGCCACCGGCGACAGGCGCTAGTTCGCACGCCCGCGCTTGACCCGGCCTGCACCAAGCCGAGCATCCGCGGCTCGTAGCTCGTAGGGTGCATTAAGCGCAGCGAATGCACGCGGTGTGATCCGCCACGATTATGGCAACAGGCTTTCGGCCGAAACGCCGCCAACGGATCACACCGCGCGGGTCCGCTGCGCTTGACCCGCCCTACGCCTCTGAATATCCGCCGGGGTTTTGTGGGGCGCGGACGCGGGAATTGCCCGGCGTTTTATTATTCCCGGTCCAGGGAGATGTCGCGGTAGGAGCGCGGATCCTCCACCGGCTCCAGGTGCGTGATGACGCTGGCGCCGTTGAAGCGATCCTGGATGGCGGTTTCTATGGCGTCGGCGACATCGTGGCCGCGTTGCACGGTCCAGTCTCCCGGCATCAGCACATGCATGGAAATAAACCGCCGGGCCCCGGACTGCCGCGTCCGCAGGGCGTGGAAATCCACGTCATGGCGTCGACCGTAGTGGTCAAGAATGCGCTGGATTTCGGCAATCTCGTGCTCATCAAGCGCACTATCCATCAGGCCGTTCACCGAGCGGATAAACACCTTCCAGCCGGTGTAACTGATGTTGGCTGCCACCAGCAGCGCGATCAGCGGGTCAACGATATACCAGCCGGTGACCGCCACCACGGCCACGCCGCCGATGACGCCCACCGAGGTCCAGACATCGCTCATCAGGTGATGGCCGTCCGCCTCCAGCGTGATCGATTCCTCGCGTCGTCCGGCTCCAAGCAGGACCCGCGCGGCGATCAGATTGATCAGGGTGGCGACCACTGACAACGCCAGGCCGACGACCGGCATTTCAATGGGTTGCGGGTCCAGCAGGCGGTTCACGGCAATCACGGTGATGCCGACGGAGGCTATCAGGATGAGCGCGCCTTCAAGGCCGCTGGAGAAATACTCCGCCTTGTCGTGTCCATACTGATGATCGTGATCCGCGGGTCGCGCGGCGATACCCAGCATTACCAGTGCCATGATGCCGCCGGCAAGATTGACCACCGATTCGGCGGCGTCGGACAACAGGCCTACCGATCCGGTCAGCCACCAGGCGAGGGTTTTCAGCGCGATCACCAGCAGCGAGGCCGCGATTGACAGCCAGGCGAAGCGCACCAGCGCCCGACGTCGTTTCAGACGGGCTGAGTCCTGCGAGTCATTGACGCCGGAACGGCTTTGTTGCTGCATGGTCTTCTAGTGGACTGAATGCGTTACGGCACAATACCAAGGATGTATCGTGCGGAGTCGTTTTTGCCGAGGTTTCAGAAAAGTGTACCAGTTCAGTCCTATTTGGAATATCAACAGGGATTCAGTACGGGGGCAGTATTCAATGAAAAGCATCTCAATGCGTCTTGCGCTGGCCGCTTCGCTGGCCATCTTCGGTCTGGCGCCGGCTGTTCACGCGCAACAGGATTTTTCGTCCGACGTCGGCCAGACGGAGGGCACCATTCCGGACCGCGAGCGGGATCAGGGGGAACTCGAACGGTTCGAAGACTGGAACGTCTATTGCGAGGATTTCGAGGAGGACGGCGAAACCATCCGTGCCTGCGAGATGCTGCAGCGGGTAACGGTGGAGGAAACCGGCGAAATCATCATGGAGGTCGTGGTCGGTTACATGCCGGATCGGGGCATGCCGATGGCCCTGTTCTCGGTGCCGCTGGGTATCCGTCTGCAGCCGGGCCTGGAGTTGCAGGTCGATGATAATGAGCCGGTGCGTATCGGCGTCGACATCTGCGGCGCCGATGGTTGCATGGCCTCGATGCTGTTCGATGATGACATGTTGCAACAATTTCGCCAGGGTGCCGCTGGCACCGTGACCATCCGTGATGCCCGCAACCAGACCTTCGATCTGCCGATCTCGATGATGGGTTTCACCGCCGCCCTTGACCGGATCATGGAGTGATTGTACCGATGAGTGTGTTGCTACGTGTTGCTGGACTCTGTTCTGCCCTGGCCTTGCTGACCGTGGCGTTTGCCCCGGCAGCGGTGGCGGAGGAAATCAGGATCCATGATCCCTGGGTGCGTTGGGTGCCGGAGGTGTCCGAGCGCACCGCCGCGTACATGCGCATTGAGGCGCCGGAAGGGGAGCGAAAGATCTTGATCGGCGTCGACAGCCCGCAGTTCGACCGCGCCGAGATCCACGAATCAGTGGATGAGGACGGGCGAGCTCGCATGGTGCATTGGTCGACCTTGCGAATCCCGGCCGGTGGCGAACGGGTGCTGGAGCCAGGCGGCTACCACATCATGCTGATCGGCCGGCTCGGTGACGCCCTGGAGGAAGGCGATGTGGTCGAACTGCAGATGCGTTTCCAGAGCGGCGAGATTCTGATGGTGGACATGCCCGTGTCACGCGATGGCGTGAACGGTGATGACGATCACGAGCACCATCACCACCACTGATGGTTGATGGCGTGAACCTGTCCGGCCACACCCCTGAAGCAGGAATGAAGTTTGAATGCTGGTAAGGACAGTGGAAGTTTTCGGCTGGCCCTGTTGAACCGGAGGTTCGTCAGGCCAGACGGAAGCTTGCGCTGGCCAAAACGTTATCGGAAAAGCTCCCAGCCCCGTGCCGTGTGAGGACAAGCTTTTTCCGTCCTCGCGTCGCTTTGCTCCGAAGGGGCCGGAAAAAGCTTCTCCTCCCCCGGCACTCAGCGCCAACCGGTATGTCAGTGCGGGCCCGGATCGCGTCGGATGTCGGGGATTCCGTCCGGACGAAGCAACACGACCCTCGGACTGGTAGGGCAGTGGAAGTTTTTTCTTGGCCCTGTTGGACCAGAGGAAACACTGAGCTATTCCCACGTTCGCGCTCGAGTCCGATTTCGGCAGCCTGGCAAGGCGCGGTGCCGGTTCGGTAGCCCGAGCTACCGGGCCGGTAGCGCAACACCGCCAGGGGCCGAAATCGGCCGAGCCCTTCGGGTTGGGCTGGCATTTTCCCCGACTGCTGCGTTGCGCTGCTTGGCCGCAGAGCGACTGCGGCACGGCACACCGCGCCTTGCCTCGTGAAAAATGTCAGCTCAACGCGAGCGCGGGAATAGCTCAGTGTTTCCTCCAGCGACGTCGCGCCAGACGAAAGCTTGCACTGGCCCCGATCCTGTCGGAAAAGCACAGAGCCCCCGTGCCGTGTGATGACAGGATTCAGCCCCTCATTCGTCGGCTTCGGCCAGGATTTCCTCGACTGTCATGCCGTGCATTGACCGATAGACACGCTCTCGCTGGTGTTCGTATTCAGCCTCGCTGAGGTCGCCATTCTCGTAGGCCTGGCGGATGCCTTTCTCCCGTTCCCGGCTTTCCACCACGGTGTTGAACGCGTTGCGGAAGGCGAGTCGCTCGCGGCTGTCCCGGAACTGGCGGGTCATCTGCATCATGGACATGGAGAATGCGCCCTGGCCTCGATCACCGCGGACCCGGATTGTGCGATCCTCGTCTGCCTCACCCGCCGCATCGGCGCTGGCCTCTTCACTCGTTGTGGTGGCCGCTGCAGCGAGAGCGGGCGCTGCCATGAGCGCGGCGGCAAGTAGCAAGGCAATTGTCCTGGGCATCGTTTGAACTCCTCCGTTGTATGTGGAAAGGATCCGCAAAGCGGCCTTTTGTTCCTGCCTCGTGCTTAAAGATGAGGTCATGGCGACCCATTGGAGGCCACTGATGTCTTATGCTGTGTCGCGGCCCTGTCTTGCATAAACCGGATGAACGCATGTTACGCATTCTGCTTGTAGATGATCACGCCGTTGTCCGTGCTGGTTACCGTCGGCTGCTGGAGCAGGCCGACAGCAACTGGGTGGTTGAGGAGGCCGCCACTGGCGAGGGGGCCTATCGACTCGGCGGTGAGAAACAGTTCGATGTGGTGGTCATGGATCTGTCCTTGCCGGGTATCAGCGGCATCGAGGCGCTGCGGCGCATGAAAAAGCGCGAGCCGGGGCTGCGGATTCTGGTTTTCAGCATGCATGACCAGGCGGTATTCGCCGAGCAGGCGCTGGAGGCGGGCGCCGATGGTTATATCACCAAGTCCAGCGCCCCCGAGGTGCTGGTGGAGGCAGTGGCGCGGGTTGCCGAGGGTGGGCGGTTCCTTGGCTCCGACGTCAATGATGCGATGGCCGCGCATCGCGGTGAGGGCAATCCGGAGGATGCGCTTCGCAGTCTGTCGCCACGGGAATTCGAAATCTTTCGTCTGCTGGCCGAGGGACGCGGTGTCGCCGAAATCGCCGACACCCTCAACCTCGGCTACAAGACCGTGGCCAACTACAGCAGCATCGTCCGCGACAAGCTGGGCATGGCGAATACAGCGGACCTGACCCGGCTCGCGATCCGCGAGGGCGTGGTGCGGCCTTGATAAGATTTATACGTCAATGACGCTGCGAACCCGTCTCAGTCTGCTGCTTGCGCTACTGACGGTTGTGTCACTGCTGATCGGCCTGTTGTTCGTGGTGCACAACTCCCGTGTCGCGGTAGAGGCCGAACTGCGCTCGGCCTCGGATCTGACCGTGCAACTGGTCGAGGCATCGATGGAGAGCCTGACAGAGCTGGAAGGCCTGGAGATCAGCGCAGAGGAGTTGTTGGCGCAGGTCGAGGGCCTGGGCGCGCATCGTCATATCCGGCTGGATGTGTATGAAGGCACGGAGCCACCGCCTCCGGCAGACGCGCCTGCACCACGAAGCCCCGATGCGCCGGCATGGTTTACCTATTTCGTGAAACCACCGGTTGCCAGTTTTCACCGCACCGTATCCGTAGCCACCGCAGATAACGCGTGGTTCGTCGTGCATGCCGAACCCGCGGATGAAATCACCGAGGCCTGGCAGGCGGCCCGGGGTCTCCTCGCCGTGTTGCTCGGCTTCGCGATGGGCGCAAACCTGATTATCTACTTTGTCGTCAATCGCGCGTTGCGTCCGCTCAACGTGATCCTCCAGGGGCTGGATGAGCTGGAGCACGGCAATTACACCAGCGGCCTGCCTGAATTCTCGGTGCCCGAATTCAATAGCGTATCGCGGCAGTTCAACCGGCTCTCGGCGGCGCTGGATCAGAGTCGGGCCCGTGTCCGGCGTCTGAATCGCCAGATTCTCGAAGTCCAGGAAGACGAGCGACGACATGTCGCGCGGGAGCTGCACGACGAACTGGGCCAGTGCATGTCGGCGATTCGCGCTGAGGCCGCAGCCATCCGGCAGGCCACGGCGCCGGAGAACGTTGCCATGCATGAGGGTGCTACCGCCATTGCCCAGACCGCCGGCCAGGTCTACGACATCGCCCGCAACATGATCTACCGTTTGCATCCTGCGGCACTTGAGGAGCTCGGCCTGGAGGCCGGCATTCGGCAAATGGTCTCCGATTGGGGGCGTCGTAATCGGGACGTTCAGATGGATCTGCAGTTATCCGATGGATTGGATCGGGTGCCGTCGGCATTGGCGATTCACGTCTATCGTGTGGTGCAGGAATGCCTGACCAATGTCAGTCGCCACGCTGGCGCGACACGTGTCCGCGTGTCTGTCACCCGGCAGGGCCAGACGATCGAGGCGGAGGTCAGCGATAATGGCCGGGGGTTTGATACAGAACTGGGCGGCAGCGGCTTCGGTCTGCTCGGCATACGCGAGCGCCTTGCCGGTCTGGGCGGTTCTGTCACCATCGACAGCCGGCCGGGGCACGGGGCGCGGGTTCGATTGACAGCGCCAGAGCAGGAAGAGGTAACCGAAACATAGGGCCAATAAAAAAATGGGCCCGTCCCTGGGCCCAAGATGCTTCCTGCTGCTCTTTGGAGGAGGAGAGCGTGGCTACCTTGCGCAAACCACGCTCTCAAGGAGGCGCGGGAATGGATCAGCGTCTCCTTGGTCGGGAAAGTCCTGCCGGCTGAGCAAATCCCTTAGGAACCGGCATTCCCGTTCCTGCCGCCACCCCATGCGACGGTGGCGACAGGGGTTCTGGCCCGATGTTAGAACCGGGAGGTAAAGCCGGCCAGGAAGGTCCGCTCGGCGCCCGGGCGGATACCGTCCTGCACGTCGCTGACATACAGCTTGTCGGTCAGGTTGCGACCCTGCACCCAGAAGGTCGTCGGCGTGCCGCCAACATCGGTATGCCAGCTGGCCCGGGCCGACAGCAGCGTCCGACTCGGCACCTTGCCGCTCCGACCGTCGTCGGTTATGCGGCGGGTGTTCTCGATATCCGAGTAGAAATCGCCGAAATAGCTGACCGTGGCGCTCAGCTCGATCCCGGAAATGTGATCCATGCCCAGCGTGAAGCTACCCGCTTGCTCGGGAATTTCCGGAACGCGGTTGCCATCGAGCGCACTGGTTCGGAATTCTGCTTTCGTGTAATTCCAGGCCAGCATGCCGAAGAAGTTGTAATCGGAGTCGGTAAACGGCGCCGAATCCATGCGTAACTCCAGGTCCACGCCGTAGATGTCCGAATCCGCGGAGTTGATGAACAGCCCGTCACCGAACTGGTCGACGCGGTCCCGGATTAGCGTGTCCTTGATGCGGTTATGGAACACGGCGACGTCGAAGGAAACGCCCCGCAGATCCTTGCTGCGCACGCCGATCTGGGAGTTGATGCCTTTTTCAGGGTCCAATGGGAAACCGCCCTCTGTCGTGCGAGCAGGGGCGGGCGAGAAGCCCCGGTGCACTCCGGCATAGGCGTCCACATGCTCGAAACCCCGGTACAGGAAGCTGATGCCTGGCAGGTACAGGGTGTTCCATTCGCTCTCGACACCAGTATCCCGTCCCGGGCGGAAGCGGGTGTTTTCCTCCTGGCGCCAGGTTTCCACCCGGACGCCAGGGGTCACGACGAAATCACCGAATTCCATCTTGTTCTGGACATAACCGGAATAGGCTTCAGCCTTATACGTGATGCGGCGGCCGTCGTTTTCGTAGCCATCAACACCGTCGACCGCATCTTGTCGTCCCGTACGGTTTCGGTTGAGCCGTTCCCCGGGGCGACCTACCGGACGCCGGTCATTGAAGAAATCCCGCTGGAATCGCAGACCACCTTCAAGTGTGTGGTCCACCGGACCGGTCTGGATGCCGGTGTAGGTGGCCCGGGTCTCGCCACCGTAGTTCCGGTAATGACGGTCACGACCCTGCATATTCCGCTCGGCCTGTGGATCCTCCGGGTTGTCGGTGCGGAACCGGGGCCGGTCCAGGTCGGTGTAGAAGACCTTGCTGGAAATGGTCAGGTTGTTCGTGGCGATCCAGTCGTGGTTCACGTCGAGCTTGATGTAATCGACCGAGATGTTGTCCTGTTCCACGCCTTCACCGCGCTGACGGCGCTTGCCACGTGGATCCCGGTCGAATTCCGCCTTGTCCAGGTTGTTCTCGTTGTAGCCGTCTGACCGTTCCCGGAAATAGAGGGCTGAGACGCCGAGGTTATGGCGGTCATTCACATCCCAGTCGGCGCTGGC
Organism: Ectothiorhodospiraceae bacterium; assembly: GCA_007117515.1. Lineage (GTDB taxonomy): Bacteria > Pseudomonadota > Gammaproteobacteria > Nitrococcales > Aquisalimonadaceae > Methylonatrum. Next base: position 39,012 of record SKGQ01000022.1, read on the forward strand.
ATAGAAGTCGTCGTACTGATGCTCTTCCACATCGAACACGCCGTCGGAATTCATGCCGGTGTAGGCGAACACCAGCCCTACGTCACCCTCGGTGCGTCGGTGCATCAGGTGCCGATGAAACTGGCTCTGGTTGCCGGCGCCGAGTTCAAAGGTGGTTTCCGGCGTCAGCGTCGCGCGCTTGTTGCGGAAGTTGACCACCCCGTGGTTGTTGTTCGGGCCATGCACGATCTGCCCGGCCCCCTTCAGTACCTCGACGCGCTCCAGGCGCTGGATCGGCGGCGTGTAATGGGCGCTGGGGTCGAGATAGTTGCTGGCGGTAATCGGCGTGCCGTCCTCCAGCAGCAGTACCTTGCGGGAACGCCGCGGCGGCGCACCGCGAACCCCGATGCCGGCGCGGCGACCAAGGGCATCGTCATCGATGGTGCGGACGCCGGAGGTGAAGTCCAGGGCGTCGTGCAGGGTCAGCGGACGGTAGGTCTCGATATCGGTGTCAGTAATGATTGATGCGGCGCCTGGCGTATCGGCAACGTCGTCGGCAATCAGCGCGCGGATCTGCAGGGGCTGCAGGGTCTGCGATGCCACCTGCGATTCCTGTTCCTGTGAATAGGCTTGCCCACCCAGGCTTGCGGCCAGCATCAGGCTGGACCAGAGGCAGATCTGTTTTTTTGGGACTGACATGAAAGCACTCTCCTCGGCGTATCGCGGCGGCTCTTGGGCCGCATCGCTTGGTTATTGACTGCTGGACGAGCATTACGAAATAAGTGCGAATACGGCATAGGAAGATTTCCCGTAACGCGCCTGTCACGCCGTTTTAGGAAGATTTCCCGAGCGTGGCGGTGGGGGAATTCAGGAGTGGTTCAGTGTTTCCGGGACGGTGATGCCCTGGGCGCCGGTAAAGTCGATCAGGGCATCGTGCTGTGCGCTGGGGATCGCAACCTCGACTGTTACCCGTTCCTGATAACGGATGTCGATGAGTGTCCCATCATGTTGGTCCAGCCAGTGCCGGAGCGGTTGTTCGTCGCCGAAATCCAGCACCAGTCGGCAGCGGATCTGGGGTGTCTCGTGGCGAAGCGGTAGGTCGCCCAGGACCGCCTCGGTTGCGCCGGCATAGGCTCGAACCAGACCGCCGGCACCGAGTTTCACGCCACCAAAATAGCGGACCACGATCACCAGTACGTCACCAATGCCCTTGTGTTCGATAACATTCAGAATGGGCTTGCCGGCAGTCCCGGACGGTTCGCCATCGTCGTTCGTTGCGGAGCTGGTGGCCGCGCCGGGCCGGCCCAGTACGTAAGCCCAGCAATGGTGGCTTGCGCCAGGGTGGTCTTGCCGCGCCTGCGCCAGTCGGTCCATCGCCTGCTGCCGGTCCCGAACCGCATGCACCCGGGCGATGAAGCGGCTCTTGCGAACCTCGGTTTCACGTTCCCGGTCCTCGGCCGGTATGGGGTAGCCTGATTCCGTCATCTCATTTCAGCATTTCTTTGAATTGTCTCGGCAGGGAGTATCGCGATCATGCGTCTCATCACCGCAGTATCCGTGTTCGTCGTTGCCTGTTTCAGCGGCGCTGGCGTGGCCGATGCGCCGGATTATGGTGCCGATCTGCAGCATTTCACCTATCCGCATCCGGTCTCCGAGTTCGAGTTCACGAGCCAGCGGGAACCGGTCTCGATGGCCTTCATGGACGTAGGGCCTGAGGAAGACGCGATCGGTACCGTCGTCTTGTTGCACGGCAAGAACTTCTGCGGTGCGTACTGGCACCAGACCATCGATCATCTGGTCGAGCAGGGCTACCGGGTCGTGGTGCCGGATCAGATCGGCTTCTGCAAGAGCAGCAAACCGGAATCCTACCAGTACACCTTTGCCCAGCTTGCCGATAACACGCGGAAACTGCTCGATGCCCTGGGTATCGAATCGGTCAGTGTTCTGGGCCATTCCATGGGCGGCATGCTGGCAACCCGCTTCGCGCTGCAGTACCCGGAACGCGTCGAGCATCTGGCAATGCTGAACCCGATTGGACTGGAGGACTGGCGTGCCCTTGGTGTGCCATACCGTAGTGTCGATCAGATCTTCGAGGCGGAAATGCAGAAGGATTACGAAAGCATTCGCGACTATCAGCAGACCTACTATTACGACGGCAACTGGAACAGCAACTACGACCGCTGGGCCCGGATGCTGGCCGCCACCTATGAGTCGGATGAGCGCGAACGCGTGGCCTGGGCCCAGGCGCGAACCGCGGACATGGTGATGACGCAGCCCGTGCTCTACGAGTTCGACCAGCTGGCAATGCCGGTGACCCTCTTGATTGGCGATCGTGACCGCACCGCCATCGGTCGGCCATTGGTGGATGACGAACTCGCCGAGCAGATGGGCGATTACACCACGCTGGGTGACCGCACCCTGGAACGCCTTCAGCACGGCGAACTGATCCTGTTCGAGGGCATCGGCCACATGCCGCACATCGAGGCCCCGGATCGGTACCTGGAGGCCCTGGATCAGGTGTTTCCCGACGCAGATTGATCAGCGTTGATCGTCGTTGTCGAAGTCCTGTGGCGGGTCGATTTCTGGCGGGCCGGCTTTTTTCTGGGCGATCAGTTGCCACGCCAGATGGCCGATGGCGATGCAGAACGTGATCAGGAAGAGCGGCAGCAGTACCGGCAGGTTGCCTGCCATGAACAGGAAGCCCAGCGGCGAGTTCTGCAGGAAAAGCAGCACGATGGCGAGCACGAACCAGCGTGCGGCGAAACGATTGCAATGATCCCGGCACCAGACCGCACGGCGCAGCAGATCAGTCTCGGTGGCGGATGGCATCCTCGCCAGGTGCCAGTGGGCGAACCAGTAGGCCAGCAGCCATTGCACCGCGGTCAGGTCATCGTGCTGTCTGTGCGGCATCCCCTAGGGAGACTCCTGCTCTTCACGTTTGCGGCGGAGCATCACCAGCACCAGCCGGATGTTGTAGGCCATGCCAATGCCGAAGGCGATCAATGCAGTGACGAAAAACACCGTCAGCAGCGCCCGATTGGCAAGAAAGTAGGCGAGCCAGAGGCAGATCAGGCTGACCGCACCGATGGGCAGGCCGATCTTCATGAGCATGCGCAGAATCGGATCGGGGGGGATGACCTGGCGTTTCCGCTCGTCGCTCATGTGCTTCCTGTCTCCGGCAATTCGAGGAGAGTCAGGCTAGGCTGTCGCGTCTGACGGATCAAGCGGACGCTGATGGCGGGCCTCGGGTTGTGCTAGGTTCGTTGAAAAGGCATGGACGCCTCGAACAAATATAAGTCGCCCGCTGAGGCGTCAGGAGGAGGCCATGACACTCACTGGTGCAGTGCACCCTGAAGGGCATGACGACGAATGTGTCGGGCCTAGGGCCGTCCGGAACGGGCCGTCCTGATGCGGGCACGCAACCTGGCCATTATCCTGTGCGCGCTGCAAACCCTGTTCGCGGTCGCTGTCCTGGTGATCTCCGTGCGCTATGTGATCAGCAACGACGTTGGCGATGGCGCCGGCCCCGGACTTGTTCTCACGCTTGCCACACTGCTGCTGGCGACCTGCGGGTTTCTCTGTTGGCTGACTCTCGAGCGTCTGGTCATGCGACCGGGGCGCAAGCTCGCGCGCGGTATCAATGCGCTGCTTGAATCCCGCAACGTCGAGCAGGAACTGGTGCTGCCCGGGCGCCATGCCCTGGCAGAGCTTGCGCCGGCGGTGACCGCGCTGGCTGATGCGCTGCGCTTGTCCCGCCGCGAAACCCACAAGGCGATGCAGTCGGCCACTGCCGATCTTTCCGAGCAGAAGGCCTGGCTGGAAGTGATTCTGCAGGGACTCACCGAGGGTGTGCTGGTCTGCAACAAGCAACATCAAATCATGCTCTACAACCGGTCGGCCGTGTCGATCCTCGGTCAGCCCGAGGCCATCGGCCTCGGTCGACCGCTGCATGGCGTGCTTTCCAGGGCGCCGTTGCAGCACACCATGGAGCGTCTGGAGTGGCGCCACCAGCGGCAGGACGACCAGCCCATCGAGTTCTCGGCACCTTTCGTCTGCACCAGCGTCGATTCGCAGCGCATGTTCCACGGCCGTATGGCGTTGATGCAGGAACATGATGGCTCGATCAACGGTTATCTGGTCACGTTGGTGGATATCTCCGCTGACCTTGGTCGTATGGCGCAGATCGATAATGTCCGCCGCGTCCTGACCCGGGATCTGCGCGGCATGGTCGGTAACCTCCGCGCGGCGGCAGAAACCAGCATGGCCTATCCGGACATGTCAGCCGAAGAGCGGGCCTCGTTTGATCAGGTCATCAACAAGGAAAGCGAGCGCCTCAGCGACGCCATCGACGATCTGGCAAAACAGATTCATGGTTACAACATGAGTCGCTGGCCGATGGCCGACGTGTTTGTCGGCGACCTGGTCAACTGCCTGGAGCGTCGCCTGTCGGATCTGCCCACCGTGCACGTGCAACTCGCCGGCACCCCGCTCTGGGTGCATGGCGATAGCCTGTCATTGATGCTGGCGCTGGATTGTCTGCTCCGGCAACTGCACGAACACACCGGCGCTGAGCTGTTCGAGATGGAATCGCTGCTCGGCGATCGCCGCGTCTACCTGGACATCAGCTGGGCCGGCAAGCCGTTATCCAGCGATATCCTGAACCGATGGTTCGAACTGCCCTGCGGCTACGGCGAACCGGGTGGTCAGAGTCTGGGCGATACCCTGGAGCGGCATGGTTGCGAACCCTGGAGTCAGGCTTCGGACCGGGAAGGCCATGCCTCGCTGCGTCTCCCGTTGATGGATTCGCGCCGACCCCAGTTCATGGATGAGGAGAGGCTTCCCGCGCGGCCGGAGTTCTATGACTTCGGCCTGATGCAGGATTTCCGCGCGCGGGATGCGCTTTCCGACAAACGGCTGTCGGATCTCAGCTTCGTGGTATTCGATTGCGAGATGACCGGACTCAACCCGGAGCAGGGTGATGAGATCATTGCCATTGCCGGCGTTCGCGTGGTCAACGGTCGTGTGCTCACCGGCGAGACCTTCGATCGGCTGATCAATCCCGGGCGGCCAATCCCGGCTGGATCGATTCGCTTTCACGGCATTACCGATCAGGACGTGGCCGATAAGCCGGCAATTGCTGAGGTGCTGCCGGAGTTCCACACCTTCGCCGGTGACGCGGTGCTGGTGGCGCACAATGCCGCCTTCGACATGAAGTTCATCACGCTCAAGCAGCGTCAGGCGGGCGTCAGCTTCGACAATCCGGTGCTGGACACCCTGCTGTTGTCGGCCCTGCTCGAGGGTGAGGAAGAGAGTCATTCGCTGGATGCCTTGTGTGATCGCTACGGCATCACGATCAGTGGCAGACATACAGCCCTCGGCGACGCGATGGCTACCGCTCGCCTGCTGGTGCGTTTCATCGAACGCCTGCAGATGCAGGGCAAGACCACGTTGGGCCAGGTGATGCGGGATTCGCACATGGAGGCGGAGCTGCGGCATAGATCAGCGGTGTTCGGCGCCGGAGATGTCGGTCGAGCGGGTGGCTGAGTGGAGTCGATCCCCTTTGAAAGGTTACGTTTGGTTACGTTTTGCTACCTTTGGTAGCAGGGTGGTAGCGTCGAAGTGACATAATTGACTGATTCACGGGGCGCGGGGGTTGGCACGCCAACTGCAACCCTTGCTTGTATTCGGGGGAGAGCACAGCTCGATCATGAGCGACGATAACGATAACCGGAAACCCCGGGCGGACGCGGAAGACGACACGGTTCAGGCGTTCTTGCGCCAGTACGCACCGTTCGACGAGATGAGCGAAGAGCACCTCGCGTATCTGACGGAGCGGTTGCAAGAGCGGCGATACGGGGTCGGCGACCAGGTCGGTCCGCAGGATGGCAAGCCGGCACAGAGTCTGTGCATCATCCGCAGTGGGCGCGTTACCGGCGCCCGCGTTGAAGAAGGGCGGCGTCTGGTCGCGGATTCAGAGATGTTTGCCGGGGAGTGCTTTCCGGTAGGCGAGTTGCTCAGCGGCAGAAGTCTGCGGCGGGCTTTTGAGGCGGTGGAGCAGACCGTCTGTCTGGAACTTCCGCGGAAAGATTTTCAGCATTTGCTGCGGGATTCAGATCCGTTTCATGCGTTTTGCACGCGGCGCCTTTCGCATACGCTGGACCGTCTGCTGGAGGAGGCGGACAAGGCCGGGCTGAAAGGTCTGGGTGGTGGCGATACCTCGCTGGATATCCAACTCGGCGAGCGCTTGCGGCGAGAGCCTGTGAGCTGCGCGCCAGACAGCAGCATTCGTGACGCGCTGCAGGCCATGGCCGACGCGCATGTCGGCAGTATGGTGGTTGTCGATCAGGCAGGATCGCCGGTCGGGGTTTTCACGCTGAATGATTTGCTGCGACGTGTGGCGCTGCCGGAGACCAGGCTGGATCAGGCAATCCGCACGGTGATGTCGACGAAGCCGGTCACGCTGCGGTCGACGGCCTTCGCTTTCGAGGCGGCAATGGTGATGGCGCAGAACCGGATCCACCATGTCTGCGTGGTGGACGAGGGGCGGCTCAGGGGCGTGATCTCCGAACGGGATCTGTTTTCCTTGCAGCGGGTCGGTCTGGTCACGCTTACCCGCACCATCAAGCGGGCGGGAACCGTCGACGCGCTGGTGCCGTTGCAGGCGGATATCCATGCCCTGGTCGGGCAGATGATTGACCAGGGCATCAAGGTCAGCCAGATCATGCAGATGATCACGCTCCTGAACGACCATATCTGCGAGCGTGTCATTGAGCTCTGTCTGCAGGACAACGACGATGATCTGGCGGATGTGAACTTTTGCTGGTTGGCGTTTGGCAGCGAAGGTCGGCGCGAGCAGACGCTGAAGACGGACCAGGACAACGGCATCCTGTTCGATGTGCCGGAAGGTGGCAGCGCCGATCAGATCCGGCATCGGCTGCTGCCGATGGCTGATCGGATCAACCAGGCGCTGGACCGTTGCGGTTATCCGCTGTGTACGGGCAACATCATGGCGGGCAACCCGGAATGCTGCCTGTCACGCGAGGAGTGGGAGCAGCGATTCCGGCGCTGGATTGAGCAGGGTACGCCGGAACATCTGCTCAAAGCGGCTATTTTCTTCGACTTCCGGGTGATTTATGGCCCGGACGAGGATGCCGAGGCGATGCGCCGGACGCTATTCGAATACACGCGGCGCAACAGCAGATTCAGACAACAGATGGCGGCGAACGCGCTGAAAAACCGACCGCCACTCGGCATCATCCGTGACTTCGTCACACGGAGCCACGGTGAGCAGCGCAACGTCATTGATCTGAAAATCAACGGGGTGACTCCATTTGTCGACGCAGCGCGGATTTTCTCGCTGGCCCACGGTCTGCCCGCGACCAATACTGTGGACAGGCTGCGACAGGGCGCCGAAGCGGGCGCGCTCTCGGACGGCGACGTGGAGGCCTGGGTGATTGCTTATCATTACATTCAGGTCCTGCGCACGCGGCAGCATCAGAAACAGGGTTTGGCCGGTGAGGAGTTGACCAATCATGTGGCACCGAACCAACTGAATGAGCTTGATAGGAAAATTCTCAAGGAGGCATTTCGGGAGGCAAGAAAACTGCAATCAAAACTGACATCGGACTATCAATTGTAGTGGTTGGACTGATGATAATTACAGCAAACGGACTTGCAATAATCCTTTCGTCCTAGGAAAGAGGAGTGTCAATAAATGTCTGATTCCGGAAATCAGCCGACAAAGGACAGAGGCGAATACTGGCAGAAGAACTTGAAGATCATTGCCGGTTGCCTTTTTGTTTGGGCCTTCGTAGGTCTTGGTCTGGGTATCGTCTTCGCCGATTTTCTGAATAACTTCAGTATCGGCGGTTATCCCCTTGGATTCTGGTTCGCGCAACAAGGCTCGATCTATACCTTTCTGGTGATCATTTTTTATTACGCCTGGCGCATGAACAAGCTGGACCAGGAATACGACGTCTACGAACACTGAGGTGAGCGACAATGGAAGGTTCTCAACAAATAATTAACCTGCTTGTTGTCGGGGTCACGTTTGCGCTCTACATCGGTATCGCAATCTGGGCCCGCACCAGCAGCACCAGCGAGTTCTACGTTGCCGGCAAGGGGATCAACCCGGTCGCCAACGGTATGGCCACGGCGGCCGACTGGATGTCAGCGGCAAGCTTCATCTCCATGGCCGGTCTTATCGCGTTCCTCGGCTTCACCGGGGGTGCGTATCTGATGGGGTGGACCGGCGGTTACGTGCTGATGGCACTGCTGCTTGCTCCGTATCTGCGCAAGTTCGGCAAGTTCACGGTGCCCGAGTTCATCGGCGACCGGTTCTACTCGACAACCGCGCGCGTGGTGGCGGTCATCTGTCTGCTGGTCATTTCCATCACCTACGTTATCGGGCAGATGCGTGGTGTCGGTATCGCCTTCGCCAATATCCTCGAAGTGCCCCTGACCGTGGGTCTGATCTCCGGCATGTTCGTGGTGTTCCTGTACGCGGTGTTTGGCGGCATGAAGGGTATTACCTACACCCAGATCGCCCAGTACTGCGTCATGATCTTCGCGTATACGGTGCCGGCGGTGTTCATCAGCCTGATCATCACCGGTGTACCGATCCCGCAGATCGGCCTGGGCAGCACCATGACGGGTTCCGAAACCCATCTGCTGACGGCGCTGGACCAGACGCTGGTGGATCTCGGCTTCACCCAGTACACCGCCACGGAGGGCGGCATGAGCATGCTCAACATGTTCCTGCTGACCGTTTCGCTGATGATCGGTACGGCGGGTCTTCCGCACGTTATCGTGCGTTTCTTCACCGTGCCGAGAATCCGTGATGCGCGGAAATCCGCCGGCTGGGCCTTGTTCTTCATCGCCATTCTCTACACCACTGCTCCGGCCGTGGGTGCGATGGCGACCTGGAACCTGCTTGACACCATGATCCTGGACCGCCAGGCGATCGGTGAAGAGGAGTCCCACCTGCGCTACGCCGATCAGCCTGCCTGGATGGAGCGCTGGGGCGAGACCGGTCTGCTGGCTTTCGAGGACAAGAACGAGGACGGCCGGATCCAGTACTACAACGCGGCCAACGAAGAGTTTGCCGCGATGGCTGAGGAGGAATACGGCTGGGAAGGCTCCGAGTTGACCCGGCTGGACCGCGACATCATCGTTCTGGCCAACCCGGAAATTGCCGGGCTACCCACCTGGATCATCGCCCTGGTGGCGGCCGGCGGCATTGCAGCGGCACTGTCTACAGCGGCAGGTCTGCTGCTGGCGATATCGTCGTCGATTTCCCATGACTTGCTGAAAGGGGTGTTCAAGCCGGACATCACCGAGAAGGGGGAAATGCTGGCGGCGCGTCTCAGTATGGCGGGTGCCATTCTGCTGGCCGGTTACCTGGGCTTGAATCCACCAGGGTTCGCGGCCGAGGTGGTGGCGTTGGCCTTTGGTCTGGCGGCAGCCAGTCTGTTCCCGACCCTGATGATGGGTATCTTCTACAAGAAGATGAACCGGGAAGGTGCCATCGCCGGCATGCTGGCCGGTCTGGTGGTGACACTGGCCTATATCTTCACCTACAAGGGCTTCCTGTTCTTCCCGCAGCTCGCGCTGCTGCCGGATAATGCCGATTACTGGTTGTTCGGCATCAACCCGGGCAGCTTCGGGGTGATCGGGGCAATTGCGAACGTGGTCGTGTCCTTCGTGGTGGCCAAGGTGACGGCACCGCCGCCGGCACACATCCAGGCGCTGGTGGAAAGCGTCCGCGTGCCGCGGGCCGACTGACCGCCTTGCCCGCTCGGTAGCCGCGATCCGGCGGCTACCGGTCTGGAGTGAATCAGAAGCCCGCCATCCGGCGGGCTTTTTTGTGTCCGCGTTTGCCAGTTGAGGCGAGTCCTGCGATACCGTGAAGAGAGCCTGGAGCGGAGCGTGCAGCGATGACAGCGGACTGGAAGCAACAGCGGGCGGGACTGCGGCAGCGCTTGCAGGATGCCAGCGGCATACCCGCGCTGGCCGCGGTTGCCGGAGAGTTCCCGGCGTTTCAGGCGAGCATGCAGTTGCAGGCCGTCGATGCGGTGGAACAGGCACGGCAGACGACGGGGCTGATGGACCGGCTCACCCGGAGGATCATTCACCATGTGGTGGCTGGCCGCGACCGCCCTGCACCTGGCGCCTGGGCGTGGCTGGCCTGTGGCTCCCAGGGGCGTGGCGAGCAGACGGTCCACACTGATCAGGACAACGCACTGGTTTACGCTGACGGCTTGGCGGCTGCGGCCGATGAATGGTTTGCCGAAACTGCCAGGCAGATCAGCAAAGGCCTCGACGCTTGCGGCCTGGCGTATTGTCCCGGAGGGGTAGGGCCTGCCAACCAGGAGTGGCGGCGGCCGGTCAGTAGCTGGCGGCGCGCGATGCTGAATGTGATCCGCTATCCGGAAAACCGTGCCGTCATGCTGGCCACCCATTATCTGGACTTGCGGGTAATCGATGGCCCAGCCGAGTTATTCGATCCCCTTCGCAACGAAACGCTGACTGTTGCCAGCGACAACAGACGGTTCATGGCTCGTCTGCGGCACGGGGCAACTCGACCTGCACCGCCGCTCAACGTGTTCGGGCGACTGCGGACGGCCTGGTTCGGCAAGAATGCCGGACGGCTGGATCTGAAGCAGGGCGGTATTCTGCCGTTGGTGCAACTGGCGCGTTGTTATGCGGTCCGGGGCGGTTTGCCGGCGCTGCATACGCTGGATCGCCTGCAGCAGGCGCGGGCCGCCGGATTGCTGAGTGAAGCAGGGGCGGACGGGTTGCGCCAGGCTTATACCAGCCTGACGAGAATCCGCGCGCGCCTGCATGCCGAGTCCATTCAGGACGGGAAGTCCCTGCACAATCAACTGCCAATCAGCCGCATGACGTCGGCGGAGCAGTCCGATTTGCGTTGTGCCTTTCGCAGCATTGCCACGATGCAGCAGGCACTGCGCCAGGCCGTGCTTGGCGAAGGACTGTGATGGCTCAGCTTTCCTTGCGCACCGTCAGCGTGACCTCTCCGGAACGCAGATGCCGGCCGTCCATCGGGATGCGAATGACGTCATCGGTGTAGCGTTGCCCCTGTCGCGGCGCATCGCTCTCCAGGCTGCCCCAGCCCGCGCGAATCAACCGACCTTCGCCGCCATCCTGGTCTCGAATGCCGATGGTCAATGAATCCGAGAACAGGTGTTCGCCCGAGAAATGGCGATCGCGCACCACGCGCCGTTCCCGCACGAACACCGGCAGGATGCGCAGCCGCACCTGGAAGAACGAATATTTCTCGCGAGCCTGCGGCCGGAATCCGCGCATCAGGAACACGCGGAACAGGGTCTCGCGGCCGTTCTCCAGCGCGCTCGGCGTGGACCGGATCGCCGAACCATCCTCCTCGCGTTGATCGGTCATGGTCACCTCTTCACCGCGGATTACCACCTGGGTCTCGATCAGCAGGTGACGCAGCTCCCCGTTGTCCCGGAGTGCATCGTCCAGTAACAGGTTCTCGACCGCGATCTCGACGCTGGTATCGCCGAACAGGAAGCGTTGCAGATTCTGATAGGCCTCGTCGGAATTGACCATGCCCAGCGGGCCGCTGTGCGCGCGGAAGACGAAGGCGCGGCTGCTGTTGCGGACGTAGGCATGCTCCATCTTCACCAGACCATCGCTGCGCGGGCCAACCGCGAGCCGTGCCATGTTGTAGTCCTGGTGATTGGTGCCGATAAGCGAGAACACCTTCGCAGGCGGGAAATGGCTGATCTCATGCAGCCTGTCGTCTCCCCAGTCGTCGGGCAGGCGCAGGTACTCCCGCATCCGGCGGGGGCCGAAAGTGTCGGCATCGTTGATGCCGAACAGGTCGCGCAGTGTGGTGGCGAAACCCAGGCCGGTCCGGAAATGAATGCCACCATGCGGCGTGCCATACGTGAACAGGCGATCGACCCGTTCTTCTGCCCGATTCCTGAGGGTGCGCTGGATCAGGCTGCGACAGACCAGGCCGCCCATGGAGTGGGCGACCAGGTGCACGCGCGGTGCGCCGCTGCGCCGTATCACGTATTCGATCAAACGGCCCAGGTCGACGGCCAGTTCCTCGATGGGATCGCGGCGGCCATCGCCGATCTCGCGGGAGGTCTGGTCGTAATAGCGGTAGATCCAGATCGACCTGCGTGGCACATCATCGTCCGGCTCTCCGCGCAGGATATCCACTTCACCGTCACGTACACGGGCAAAATAGTCGGTATAGCCATGGTCACGGATCAGGCGGACCAGCGGGCTCTCGAAGATCCGGAACTCCGGGTCGCCATCGGCGCCGGTCCGGATCTTGGTACTGCCCAGGTTGAAGCCGTAGTAGGGCAGATCGACGGTGGACTCCACCAGCCCCTGGTTACCGGCATAGCCCCGCACATAGATAATCGGCAGGTAACGGTCTTCCATCTCCGAGGTCCCCCAGTGCCATCGCGTTTCAGGAAAATAACTGCTCGACCGGCGTGTTGCCGTCGAGCAGGTCGAATTCTGCCTGGTTCAGTTCCGGACGCAGCAGCACTTCCCGCAGCGCCAGCGCCACATTGGCCCGCGAGACGGTAATGTGGGAAACCGAGGTGGGATCCGTGGTCAGACGGCCGCTGGCAGCCTCATTCGTCAGTTTGCCGGGTTTCAGGATCAGATGGGGCGTGCGCGCCAGGCGCAGGAGCCGATCCGCGGCATATTTCGCAGCGGCGTAAGGTCGCAGTGCCTCGGGCGCCTGCATCGGTTCCTCGGCGCGCAGTGCGCTGACCATGATGAAGCGGCGCATGGCCATGGCGTCTGCCAGGTCCATGGCGCGGATGGCGCCCAGCAGATCGATCAGCAAGGTCTTGTCGGCACCTGTGCCCGGGCCGGAGCCGGCGGTGAACAGGATCTCGGTGCAGCCTTCCGCCGCCTGCCGGAAATCACCCTCCAGGTCGGCAATCACCGACTCGATGCCCCGGTCGCTGAACCATGGTGCCTGCTCCGCCCGGCGCAGCATGGCACGAATCGGCAGCCCGTCCTCGGCTGCCAGGGCGCAGAGCTGTTGGCCAATCTGGCCATTGGCGCCGATGACCAGTGTTTTCATCGTCATGGTTCCCATGTTTTGCGTGATGTGACCGAGTAGGCAAGAATCCAGAGCATGAAAAAGCAAGCCGGTAAACGCAAGCTGCTGCCGCGTATCCTGCGGCGGATGGCCTTGTTGGTGGGTGGAGTGCTGCTTGCGTTGGTGGCGATCAGCGTGCTGCTGGTGTTGCTGTTTCGCGTCGTCAACCCGCCGACCACCGCCTTCATGCTGCAGCACTCCTGGCATGCCTGGGGGAACGAGGAACTGGGGCCACCCCGCCGGGAGTGGGTCGCCTGGGACAATATCTCTCCGCAGATGCGCCTTGCCGTCGTTGCAGCCGAGGATCAACTTTTTCCCCGTCACCGTGGCTTCGATTTCGACTCGATATCGGCCGCGATTGCCGATTACCGCGACGGCAAGCGGCTGCGCGGGGCCAGTACCATCAGTCAGCAGGTGGCGAAGAACGTGTTCCTGTCACCGCGCCGGAGCCTGATGCGGAAGGGTGTCGAGGCCTGGTTCACGGTTCTGATCGAGCAGTTCTGGGGCAAGCAGCGGATTCTCGAGGTGTACCTCAACGTGGCGCGATTCGGTCCCGAGGTCTACGGTGTCGAGGCCGCGAGCCAGCGGTATTTCAGCAAGCCGGCAGCCCAGTTACAGCCCGCGGAAGCCGCCCTGCTGGCGGCGGTCCTGCCAAACCCGACCCGATTTCGCGTCGACGCGCCCTCGGATCACGTGCGTTCGCGCCAGATCTGGATCCAGCGCCAGATGCAATCCCTCGGTGGGCCGGCGTACCTAAGGGAACTCTGACCCATTCACGCGCTCTAGGAGCGCACGTTTTAAGTTTAACGTTTTACGTTTTATGTCAATGACTTAAAACCTTAAACGTAACACTTAAAACTTGAAACGGGATGTCAATCCCATTCCTGCGGGACCATCTGGATCTCCGAGGTGTCGTAACCCTGCTCATCCAGGAAGGCGATGATCTCCTGCAGATCCTCGTCCGCCATCTCCGGCTCCCGCGCCATGATCCAGACATAGTCGCGTTTGCTGCGGCCGATTACGGTCTGCGTGTAGTCCTCGTCCAGCCAGATCACCAGGAATTCGGCCTTGATCGGCCAGATGAACTGCATGCCCCATTCGGCGTTGTTCTCGCTGCGGACAAAGCCGGTGGGGTTGTAGCGTTTCTCGTCGCCGTCGAAACTTCCCTTGCGGAAAGTGAACACGGTATCGATGGTGCCGTCGTTGTTCAGGCTGTAACGCTCCACGGCGTTGTGCGCATCGCGTTCCAGGAAGGTGGGGATGTTGGCGATCACGTACCAGTCACCCATGTAACGCTCGAGGTCGACGTGATCCACGGTCTGGATTGGCGGTGTGGACTGACAGCCGGCAAGCAG